>CAUURR010000126.1:0-5922 GCA_963547555.1 uncultured Treponema sp.
AATTCGGTTTTTTGCCATTGACAAGATTAACCAAGCATACTACGATATATTGAGGTATATATGAGTAATACATTTATCGGATTAAAACAAGCCGACGGTTCCTTTTATCCCATATTGCGGGACGGAATTGCCGAAAATAAGCAAATCTCTTTGACAACGGTACGCGACGACCAGAGTGCCGTTAAAATCAATTTGTATAAAAAAGACATTGACAGTCTTGACGAGCCGGAATATGTCGACACCTTGCTTATTGAAAATCTTATACCTCACCCGAAAACGGAGCCGACAATCAACCTTAATGTAAACCTCGATGAAAATAATATCCTGACTGCGGAAGTCTCCGATCCGGAAACGGGAAACAAATCGGACATCAAAGTATCGATGGTAACGCTTCCCAAAGAAGAACTCGGCAGCGTTCCGGATTTTGCCCTGTCCGATTCCGAAGGCGATTCCCTTTCGAGCGAAACCTCCCCGACCGAAGATTCCGACTTTAACCTGCCCGCCGATATGTCCTTTGATATGCCGGATATGGACTTCCCCGAAGATACTGCCGCAGAAAGCTCCGAGTCCCAAGAAGATTCCCTTGCACCCGATGATTTTTCCTTCGACAGCTCTGAAGACTTGAGCTTTGATATGGAAACTCCCGCATCGGACGACACAACCGCGCAAGAGGCAATGTCCGATCTGCCGGAAAATACCGATACACCTGAAGATGCCTCCTTATCGGACTTTGATTTGGGCAGCCTTGACATACCCGACTTTGATTCGGATACGGCAGATAAAACCTCAGCCGAAGATTTATCGTTCGACATACCCGAGCCGGATATGAATACAACCGACGAAACCTCAGCCGAAGATTTATCGTTCGACATACCCGAGCCGGATACGAATACAACCGACGAAACCTCAGCCGAAGATTTATCGTTCGACATACCCGAGCCGGAATCTTCCGAAATGTCCTTCGATATGCCCGATGACCTCAACATCGACTTACCCGACCCCGACAGCGCAAAAACGGCTGACACAGAGGCAACCGACACGGCAAGTGAAGATTTATCGTTCGACATGCCTGAACCGAAACCTTCCGAAATGTCCTTCGATATGCCCGACTTCGGAGAAGAAGACGCCTTTGCCTCATCAGACTCCGACGAACTCGGCTCAAATAATGCTCCCCTCGGCGATGACGATTTTACTCCCGCAGCGGACAGCGGTTCCGAAGATTTAAACCTTGATATCGGTGATGATACCGGTTCGTCTATGAGCTTTGATATGCCCGACATCGATAATTTTTCGGCAAATACCGAAGAAAAGGCAACGGAAGATATCACCCCGTCCTTTGAGATGTCCGATTCGGATATGTCATTCGATATGCCTGACGACAATACATCGTTCAATATGCCGGATGAAGAAGCGGGATTTGATACAGCAAATACGACATCATTCGATACGGAAGACGGCTCATCCTTTGCAATGCCAGCCGCACAGCCCGATTTTGACGACGGTTTTGACGATAAACCCGAAAAACCGCAAAAGAAAAAATTCGGCTTCGGCCGCAAAAAACAGGCGGCTTTTTCCGGAGAAATGCCTCCGCTTTACGATCAGGATTTACCCGATGATATAGACGATTCATCCGGCAAAAAGAAATGCCGTATCGCCGTGATTATTTGCATTATATGTGCAATTCTCTGTATCCTTGCGGTTATAGGTATCTTTTTGCTTTTTCCGTGGAAAAAAGATGTACCCCCGCAAACTGAAAATATTGTTACGGTGGAACCGCCTTCACAACTGCAAATGCAGCCGCCTCCGGAAGAACCGGCAAAGCCTGAAGAAAACACGATTGTCATCATTGAAAAAGAAACCGTGGAAAACCGTGAAGTCGTTCCGGAAAAAGCGGAACCCGCCCCCGAAGCAAAACCGCAGGCAGTGCGCTACCGCATAAAATGGGGCGATACGCTGTGGGACCTTTCGGATACCTATTACCGAAACCCCTGGCTGTATCCGATTATCGCGCGGGAAAATAAAATCAAAAATCCCGACGTAATCATCGCGGGTACCTATATTATGATTCCGCCCCGGTAAGGTTATGCCGCATACAAAGCTCTTTTTTCCCCTCGTGTTAATGCTTTCGCTTGTGTCGTGCGGTTCGAGTAAGCCCGAGTTTTCCGCCGTTCATTATATCGAAGGCTTAAAAAATTCAAACAGCGGGCAATCCGGTTCCCAACAGGCAGCCCATGCCGAAAAAGCGTTCCGCAAAAGCATTGAAAAAGACAGTCCCCTTGCCGCCGCTCTTTCATACGAAGCATTGCTGAATCTTTTATATGCCGGAAATGATTTTAAATCGATTATAAGCTTGACGGACACAATGCATCCCCCGCCGGAACTTACGATAAAAAACATTTCCGTCCCCGACTCCGATGCGGCAGAGCGGCTTCGTTTGGCGGCATTACTCCGCAAAGAAGATAAACGGGCGGAAGAACTTGCTTCAAAGCGTTTTTTTTCGGCAGCCTTTACCGCCGCCGACCGCAAACTGTTTGAAAACCCCGAATTATCCGGAGCGGTAGAAAATTTGCCGGAATCCGTTCAAAACGCACTGCAATTCAGAATTGCGTTTGTCAAGCGGGACTATGTACGGGCTTTGAAGATTCTAAAAGAACAAACGGAAAAAGAAAGCGGCGCAGACAATAAAGCTGTCGATTCCTCAGCTGAAACTTCGGTTATGCCTTTTTTTGATTTGTACCGGAACTTTCCGGTCTTTTTGGAAGTGTGCGCGTCCATCCTCTACGGAAGCGGAAATACAGCCGAAAGACTCGAATTCGCCGAAGCACTCGAAAATGCAGCCCTCTTTTTTACCGAACACTCTAACCGAAACGGCGAAAACCCGGAAACCACGGAAAACCCGGAAGACCTGGAAAACGTGCAAAAGGCTTTTTATTGCGGCCTTTATGCGGCGCGCCTGTATGCACGCTGCGGAGAAACATACCGAAGCCAAGCCCGCAGCCGGTACGAACAGACGATAGCCTATGCCGCCGAAAGCACCCTGGGAACAGAAGAATTTGACAAGGTGCTGTGGTACTATCTCGACAGTCTTATCAAAACATCAAACCGTTCGGTCATTGCGGCTTTACAAATATATGCTCCGCAGTGGCATGACACCTCTTACTTTGACGATATACTAGCGCTTTTATCTTATAACCTGCTGACTGAACAAAACTACAAAGGGTATTATGCGGTATACGAAAACCTGTCGCCGTATATGTCGCAGGATATGCTTTCAAAATACGCCTTTATTGCAGGCAGACTCGGCGAAACGGGCTTACTCGGTGCGGATTTTCCCAAAGAAAAAATAAAAGCCGCATTTAAAAAGTCCTATGAAGACCCCGACGGAAGCCTATACTATCGGCTGTTAGCCGCCGAACGCTTGGACATTCCCTTTGACGACATACGAAAATCCCTTTTGCGCCGCAAAAAAAAGCGGAATGCCGAACCCGATGCACAGGCGGAATTTTTATTAAAAGAATGTATTGCACAGGGCATGGAACAACACGTATATCCGCTTTTTGTACGTTTTAAAGAGAGCATCGGACAAAACACGGCCGCCGAATTGAGCAAACTTTTGGCACAAAAAGAGCTGTATCCCCAAGCCCTGAGAACAGCCGTACACTCGTTCGGCAAAAGCGACGATCCGATAAAACAGTCTCAGCTGGAAATGCTTTATCCGCGCTTTTATAAAGAAACGGTAGAAAACCTGTGCACCCGATACGAGCTTCCCGAATACCTTGCCTACGCCCTTATACGGAGCGAAAGTTTTTTCGACAAAGATGTGCGTTCACACGCGGGAGCGGTCGGCTTAACCCAACTGATGGAAAGTACGGCCGCAGACATTGCGCGCAAATTAAAAATACGCACTTACGATATATCGGAACCCGCTTTAAACGCCGAATTCGGTATTTTTTACCTGAAGGAATTGATAGGCCGCCTCGATAACTCGGTACTGCTTGCCCTTTTTTCGTACAATGCGGGTATCACCAAGGTGCGCCGCTGGAATGCCGCCAACAGCGAGTTGAGTAAAGATTTATTGCTGGAAGTGCTTCCGTATAAGGAAACGCGCGAATACGGACAAAAAATCCTTACCGCCGCAGCCCTCTACGCCTGCCTTTACTGTAATAAAACAACCCACGATATCGTGCGCGAAATTATGCAGTGAAAATAGGGAACAACGTTTGAAAGAAGCTGCCTCTCACACAAAAAAGCACTCCTCGTACTCTGCATTTTATTTCTGTACATTTTCTCGGAAAATCGTTACAATAGATTCATGCGCTATTTTTTATCTTTTTTCAAACCTCACCGCTCTCTTTTTATTGCAGACCTTATATGCGCCGCCTTTATCGCAGCGGTGGATTTACTCTTCCCCATGTTTACACGCTATGCGCTGAACACCTTTCTCGGCGCTGCGGAGTTCCGCACCTTTTATATTTTCATCGGCGGCTCCCTTGCGCTTTACCTTATACGCATGGCGGCAACTTATTTTGTCGCCTATTTCGGTCACCTGTTCGGAGCCCGCGTGGAAGCCGATATGCGGCGCACGATATTCAATCACATAGAAAAGCAATCATTCGCCTTTTTTGACCGCAACCGTACCGGACAGCTTATGTCGCGCATCACCACAGACCTGTTTGAAGTAACCGAACTTGCCCATCACGGCCCCGAAGACGTATTGATTTCCGCCTTAACCATATCGGGTGCCCTTATACTGATGACTTCAATACGCCCGGAGCTTGCCCTCATCCTTGCCGTTTTTATGCCCCTTCTCGTACTGCAAACCGTTTTGTCGCGCAGGCACATTATGCGTGCATCAAAAAGCGTCAAAGAAAAAACGGCCGAAATCAACACCGCCATAGAATCCGCAGTTTCCGGTATACGGGTTACAAAGATTTTTACGAACGAAGCATACGAAAATAAAAAGTTTGCGGCAAATACACGAGCCTATTACAATGCCCGTAAAGACTTTTACCGTGCGGTCGCATCGTTTTTATGCCGCATGGATTTTTTTACATCGATTTTAAACCTGATTATACTCGCCGCGGGCGGATTTTTTATTATGCGCGGCACTATGCACGTTGCCGACCTTATCACCGCCCTCTTATTTTCCGCCGCTTTTTTACAGCCCGTGCGCAGGATTACAGCCTTTGTGGAACAATACGCAAGCGGTATGGCGGGCTTCCGCCGTTTTACCGAGATAATGAACACCTGCGACGAAATACGTTCAAATCCGGGTGCAATCGATATAAAAGCGGTGCGCGGCGATATAGCGTATGAAAACATCGGCTTTGCATACAATAACGACATCACGGTTTTACAAAATGTAAACTTGAGTATAAAAGCGGGACAAAAAGTTGCCTTTGTGGGACCTTCTGGAAGCGGAAAAACCACATTGTGCAGCCTTTTGCCGCGCTTTTACGATGTGCAAAGCGGCTCTATCAAGCTTGACGGGCGCGATATACGGGATATAAATCTTGAAAGCTTACGCCGTAATATCGGCGTAGTACAGCAGGACGTATTTTTATTTGCCGGCACCGTAAAAGAAAATATCGCATACGGCAATACCGAGGCAAGCGACGCGGAAATTATCGAAGCCGCACACCGTGCCGAAATTCACGACGACATTATGAAAATGGATAAGGGCTACGATACCCTTGTAGGCGAGCGCGGCGTACGCTTATCGGGCGGGCAAAAACAACGCATTTCGATAGCGCGCACCTTTTTAAAAAATCCGCCCATTCTTATTTTGGACGAAGCGACATCCGCCTTGGATACGGCAACTGAAATCAAAATTCAAAAATCTTTTGACGAATTGTCAAAGGGACGCACCACCCTCGTTATAGCCCACCTGTCCCGCCACCATCCGAAATGCGCCAGTCTCCC
>CAUURR010000127.1:0-5856 GCA_963547555.1 uncultured Treponema sp.
GCCGGCAGGAGATACGAGTTCCATAATTATCCCTGTCTGCTTTTAATATGAACGCCCGCTTTTTCAACAGCCAAGTGGGCTTGAGGTAAAAATTCATCCGCCATTTGAAATAAATGAATCATGCCTTCCCATAAATCGATTTCGCAGGGAACATCCGCTTTACGCAGTTTATCCTGAAAGCACAGTGCGTCCTGTTTTAAAAGTTCGTCGTCAGCCATTTGAATGTATACATCGGGCAAACCTGCAAGCATTTCGGGACTTGCAAACATCGGCGATACAAGAGGGTTCATCAGATTTGCCGAATACGTATAAAGTTCTGCAGCCGCACGTATCGCTTCGGAAGAAACGATTTTGTCGCGGTTGTATTTTGACGGCGTTTTTACCGATTCGGAATCTCCCGATATGTCGAACCAGGGCGAAAAAAGTACCAGCTCGTCGATTTTCCCGCGGAACTTTTCTTTAATCGACAGAACAAGAGCGACAGCGATTGAAGCACCGGAGCCGTCACCTGCAATAATGATACGGTCGTTTTCCGCATAGAGTTTTTTTATAACCGTCTTTAAATCTTCCAAAGCTGCGGGGAAGGGATATTGCGGCGCAAGATGAATTTCGGGTAAAACGATTTTTGTACACGATGCGTTTGCAAGAGAAGCGCAAAAGTTTCCCCATGCGGCACAGGAGCCGCCGACAAAGGAGCCGCCGTGAACATAGAGAAGTACCCGTTTTGATGCGTACACTTCAGGAGTAAAAACGTCGCATTCAACGGAATCTATAATCCGCCTTTCGCGTTCGACACGGTTGGGTAAAATCGGGACGGTAAATTCCGCATTCAGTTTTTGTCTGAATTTTTCGACATCGGCTGAAGGGGTAAAAATCAAATGCTTTATTTTTTTTACGGCTTTTTTTGTGTCGGCGCGCATCATACGCTAAAGTATAGCAAAAAAATCGTAAGTTTGCTATACTCTGCACGGTATGCCTATAAAAATTCTTTCGGATTTACCCGCACGCAAAGTGCTTGAAGAAGAAAACATCTTCGTAATGACCGAGCAGCGTGCGCGGACTCAGGATATCCGTCCTTTAAAAATTGCGCTTGTAAACCTCATGCCGACTAAAATCGCAACCGAAACGCAGATTTTGCGCCTCTTGGGCAATACGCCTTTGCAAGTTGAAATTTCCCTTGTACACATGGAAAACCATAAAACAAAAAATACGCGCGTCGATCACTTGGAGCGCTTTTATATTCCGTCAAAAGAAGTACTCAAGCGCAAATTCGACGGAATGATTATAACCGGCGCTCCGGTCGAACAGCTTCCCTTTGAAAAAGTCGATTATTGGAAAGATTTAACCCGCATTATGGATTACGCGGCCGAAAACGTTTTTTGCACCCTTTATATTTGCTGGGGCGCACAAGCGGGCTTGTACTATCATTACGGAATTCAAAAATACGATTTGGATAAAAAACTCTTCGGTATTTTTAAACATAAACGCATGACAAGGGCCGAACCTCTTTTGCGCGGGTTCGACGATGAATTCCCCTCTCCGCAGTCGCGCCACACGGAGGTACGCAGCGCCGACATCAAGGGCTGTTCCGATTTAACCGTGCTTGCGGAATCCGATGAAGCGGGCGTACTGCTGGTTAAATCGAAAAACAACCGCCAAATTTTTATGACGGGACACTTGGAATACGACACGGACGCCCTCGCGTTGGAGTACACACGGGATAAAGACAAGGGTTTGCCGATAGAAGTGCCGTGCAATTATTTTCCCGGCGACAATCCCGACAGTCCTCCCGTTTCGACATGGAGAAGCCACGCTCACTTGTTTTATTCGAATTGGCTGAACTACTATGTGTACCAGGAAACGCCGTATGAGTTTGTTTAAAAACGGAACATCGTGTTCCGTTTTTAACATAAGTTTTGCTTCGCAAAACTCATTATCTAAAACTTTTCTGCACATCCGTGTGCAGAATTTAAAACAGGATTTTTTACGTGCGGCATTTCGCCGGTGTTCCGGTTTTATGCTGAAGGAATTAACATGATAGACTTTTCTTACACGGGTTACACATCCTCTTTTGACGCGGCCGTCGTCGGCGCAGGACACGCGGGACTTGAAGCCGCTCTTGCCTTGGCGCGCCGCGGTTTTCAAACGATTATCATAACCCAGTCGATAGACGCAATATGCCGCCTTTCGTGCAATCCCTCTATCGGCGGTATTTCAAAAGGAAACATCGTTAAAGAAATAGACGCACTCGGCGGCGAAATGGCACACCTTATCGACAAAAGCATGATTCAATACCGGCTTTTAAACCGCAGCAAGGGACCTGCAGTGCAGGCTCCGCGCTCTCAAGCCGATAAACAGCTCTACTCATCTCTTGCCCGCCGCCTTTTGGAAAGCGAGCCGAACCTCTACTTATTGCAGGATACCGTAACCGAATTGGAAACGGTTGAAGTTTCTCAAAACCGCCGAAAACTCACCGGCCTTGTTACGCAGCGCGGAAGGCGCATTCCCGTGCGCACCGCCGTCCTTACCACCGGAACCTTTTTAGGCGGCAAAATCTTTATCGGCGATTACGATGAACCCTGCGGCAGATTGGGAGAAACGGGTGCCTTCGGTCTTACCGACTCCCTTATTTCTTTGGGCTTTACCGTCGGCCGCTTAAAAACGGGAACGCCGCCGCGCCTCTTGCGCTCTTCAATCGATTTTTCCCGCTTGGAAATTCAGCACGGCGACGATGAGGTTTTACCCTTTTCTTTCGATACCGAAAAAATAGAACGCCCCATGGTCCCCTGCTATCTTGCATATACAAATAACGAAACGCACCGCATTATCCGCGAAAACATAGGTCTTTCGCCCTTGTACAGCGGAAAAATAAACGGTATCGGGCCGCGCTATTGTCCATCTATAGAAGACAAGGTAATGAGGTTCGCCGACCGGGAACGCCACCAGCTTTTTGTCGAACCCGAAGGCCTCGATACCGACGAAATGTATTTGAACGGTCTTTCTTCTTCCCTTCCCGAATCGGTGCAGGATTCCTATTTGCGGACAATCGCCGGCTTTGAGCATGCGGTCATGACGCGCCCCGGCTATGCGGTTGAATACGATTTTATCCACCCCACCCAATTAACCGCAGGCCTTGAAACAAAGCGGGTCGCCGGCCTTTTTACCGCAGGGCAGATAAACGGAACATCCGGCTACGAAGAAGCCGCAGGTCAGGGGCTTATTGCCGGAATCAATGCGGGAAGCTACGCCGCTTCACACAAAAAACTGTGCGGCGAAAAAGTTGAAGGACACGCCGACCGAGAGCGCGATATACCCGAATACGAAAGCCTCGTTTTGCGCCGCGATGAAGCTTATATCGGAGTGCTTATCGACGATTTGGTAACCTTGGGTACCAAAGAACCCTACCGTATGTTTACCGCGCGTGCCGAATACCGCTTAAAATTGCGCCACGATACGGCGGACGAGCGTTTAATCGAAAAGGGCTTTAAAGCAGGTCTTAAAAGCGACGCTCAAATGCAGCGGGTGCACGATAAAGTGCGTATGCGAAACGAAATTTTAGCCTATTTGGAAAAAAATCCTGCTGCCGCTTCAAAGGAAAAACCCGAAAACGGTTTTGACGAAGCGGCGTGGAAAAACGCGTGCATAGATTATAAGTATAAGTACTACATCGAAAAGCAGGACAGGCGTGTCGAAAAATTACACCGCATGGAAGGCGCCCTTATTCCTGTCGATTTCGACTACGCCTCGATACCCGCCCTCTCGACCGAAACGCGCCAAAAACTCGAAACCGTCCGCCCGCGCACCCTCGGCCAAGCCGCCCGCATTTCCGGCATCCGCAACTCCGACATTATGCTTTTAATGGTGTATATAAAATAGAAACTTAAAGCGTAACGCACAAACAGCCCCAAATTCGGCACAAAACAACCTCTCACATACAATCCCGCATTGGGACACGGCACTCTTGCAAAGCTCCGCATGATCTTGCGTTATTTGATGACAAAACCTGCAAAGGCTTGTATAATAGACGTATGAATGCAAAAACAAAGATAAAAGAATTTGCTGTGAATATTAAAACCGCGGCTGTAACTTCGCCGGGTGCCTTTGTGCTTATCGCTTTACTCGCGCTTACCCAGCTTTTGTACGCGCATATTCCCTGCGCAATCGATTTGAATATTTTGTTTGCGTTTTCGATTATTTTTACCGCTTCGGATTTTGTAAAAAGAGCCGGACAAAAACAAAAGTTTATCATATATATTCTTGTTGCGGCTTTTATCGGCACGCTGTACGCTTTGAAACTTTTTACGCACAGTACAAAAATCGTCCTTGCAAGTGAATCAATCGGCATTTTGTATTACTGGATTGCCGTGATTGTCTTTTTTTCGCCCGAACAAGATTATATCACTGAATTTAAATGGCGCTTTATTCATATTTTGGTTTCACTTTTATTTTTTGCCGCCCTGTATGCGGGCGTTTTTATAAGCGTTTTTTTTATCAATGCGATTTTTAATCTGGATTTGGATTTTGTAGACAGCGTTATATTCAGAATTGCAAATTCATCGGCTTCGGTTACGGGAAGCATTGTGTTTATATCCTATAAAACAAAAACCGAGCGCCTTCATTCCAAACTGTTTACCCTGATGTTCCGCGATATTTTATCGTTTTTGCTTCCGATTCTCTGTGTACTCGGCCTCGTTTACATCGCAAAATTTATTATCTTTCCCGCAAGCGGCGAGCGCAAGGGTTTGGATGAATGGTATTACCTTATTTATGCCGCCCTTGTTTTGTGTGTTTTAATGATAAGGAATTTCGACAGTGTGCATAAGAGAGAGCGCCTTATATCCTTTGCGCTTGCCCTTGCGCCTCTTTTATTTATAGCGGCTTCGATACGGGTGCGGGCGGTCAATACCGACAGATGGTTTTCTCCCGGCTTTACGGGAAGGGACGAGCGCTTTATTCACGAAATCGTTTTGAATGCGGTTTTATGTCTGTTTTTTATGTATGCGGTTTTTCGGGACAAAAAAATCACGATAAAATTGAACGCCGCAATCGCTGTTGTAGGACTAGTGCTGTTTTTTCCCGTTATCGGCTATCGTAACTACAACGCTTATAAAACGCTTGACCCGGAATCTTTAAAAAAAGAACGCAATGCATTGGAATGGTTTATTTACGAAAAAAAGAAACCTGCGGAACCGAAGAAAATCAGCTTCTATCAGGGATATACAACTACATTTTCATCTTTTGAAAATGTCGGTAATATTATAGATACAAACGCTTATTCCGAACTTTTATTCGATGTTTCATTGACTGCCGATTTTAACATAAAACAGCGGGGGCCGGTGCAGCCCGAAATCAAACCCTCTGAAATGACATATAAAAACTACAATTTCCGTATCGCCGAGGAGGGAAAACTTTTATACATTTTGAACACGCTGACGGGCGAGCAAAGCGCAATCGATGTATATGAGCGGGCAAAAGCGGACGATGATCGGGAAACCGCCGAGCTGGAACTTCCCGAGGATAAAAGAACGCCTGCCGATTCCGTCTTTGTATTTGAAAATACCGGCATAAAGATTTATATCCGTTCTTATTATTACCGCGAAGACGATTACGCAACCGTTGACTTCAATGCCTATATAAAGCGATAGAAGAGTGCGGCTGTGCTTGCTGTCAACATTTGCCTTGACAAAAAAAACACATTACCGTATAATTAGGCTCTATCTTTTTATGAGGTGAAGCATGGCGATTAGACAGCCTAAAGGAAAAACAGTCAGACGGCTCGGCATAAACATTTACGGAAACCCCAAGTACGATAAACTTTTAAGCCGCAAGCCGAACGGTCCCGGAAAAGAACGCGGC
>CAUURR010000128.1:0-5790 GCA_963547555.1 uncultured Treponema sp.
CCAGTGCGCAGGGTAAAACAATCACCGAAACCCTTAAAGTGCTGTCGGGCGAAATTGAAACTCTTTCGGATTCGGCTAAAGTTGCGGACGAAAAGTTCAATATAATTTTCAATCTGTCAGACCAGGTAAAGAATATGAGCCAGCGTCTTATGGAGGCAATGCATGAACAGGAAAACGGCAGCCGTGAGGTATTAACGGCTATCCGCGACATAAACACGGTAACCAATCAGGTAAATGACGGTTCTGCCGAAATGCTGCGCGGCGGTGAAAATGTTGCGCAGGAGATGCAAAAGCTTGACGAGCTTACCCGTGTCATTACCGACAGTATGAATGAGATGGCAAGCGGCGCGGTACAAATACGCAATGCTATTACCGAAGTCAACGATATTACGCAAAAAAATAAAGTAAGTATTGAAAATCTGTCGAACGAGGTGAAGAAGTTTAAAGTGTAAGGGGAGCGGAACGCTTGAAAATCTGCATAGGCAGGCAGCAATACGCAAAAAGGCTTCCGCGCTTCGCTTGTGCAGAATTTTTTGCGTATTGCTGCCTGCCTATGCAGTTACCGGTGTTTAGGTGCATGCCCCACATAGCTTCGAGGTGGGCAGCTGTTTTGTTACGGCGGCTGTGTGTGGGCTTTACTGGCTGCCGTCCTGTGCGGCAGGCGTCGGGTACGGTTTTCCCCGCATAAAACATCGCGTACCTACAGCTTTTGGCGGCATCCTGCCGAATGTAGATAGCGGGTAATGGATACGTGAGATTTCAACATGGATACTGAACAGAAAACTGTGACTACTGAAAAAACGTTTCAACCGACTCATGATATCTTACAAATGCCGGAACGGGAATTTGTCAAACTTTTAGAAGCTTCCGTGCGTATTCAGGATATTACAAATCGAGTAAATCTTTTGATAATAAATGCCGCTACCGAAGCCGCATGTACAGGTGAAGATAAATTTGCCATAGTTGTAAATGAAGTCCGCAAATTGGTCAAGGAATCCGGTAATCAAAGTCGAATTATCAGTGAAACGCTTGAAAAGTTGTCCGGAGGATTTGATTTTTAAGTCTATTTGTGCCGTGCTGCAGGGTGTATTGTGAAATTTCCTTCTTTCTTGTATACTCTTTTGCGGGAGAGGGTACAGGAATGACTGAATATTCGGAACAGCTATTGTTTGAAAAACTTGCCGCCTTATCCGCGCGCAACAGTCCCATCGATCAGGATTTATATTCTAAATACGATGTAAAGCGGGGCTTGCGTTATGCGGACGGACGCGGTGTTCTTGTCGGTCTTACCCGTGTAGGCGACGTTGTCGGTTACGAAATGATTGATGGCGTAAAAACCGCCATTCCCGGAAAACTGATTTACCGCGGTTACGATATTAAAGACTTGGTAGAAGACGCCGAACGCTGCGACGAGTTTGCCTTTGAACAAACGATTTATCTTTTGCTTTTCGGCGAATTGCCTTCCCGCAAAGATTTGGAAGATTTCCGTATCCTCTTAGGCTCAAAACGGCCGCTTCCCGCAACCTTTGCCGAAGATATGATTATGAAAGCTCCTTCGGGCGATATTATGAACAAGCTTGCACGCTGCGTGCTTGCCTCCTATTCCTATGACGAAAATCCCGAAGACAGAAGCGCCGCAAACAATTTGCGCCAATGCATTGAATTGATTGCCCGGTTTTCAACCTTTGCCGCCTACGCCTATGAGGCAAAGCGGCATTACCACGACGGCAAAAGTATGTATATTCATAATCCCAAGCCGGAACTTTCAACTTCCGAAAATCTTTTGCGTCTTATCCGCCCGGCAAAAAGCTATTCCAAGCTCGAAGCCGAAACCCTCGATTTGTCATTGATTTTACATGCCGAACACGGAGGCGGAAACAACTCGACTTTAAGCATTCACGTTGTTTCGTCGGCCGATACCGACACTTATTCCGCGGTTGCGGCGGCGGTCGGTTCTTTAAAGGGCAGGCGGCACGGCGGTGCAAATGCTCAGGTTATGGATATGATGGACAGGGTAAAAAAGAATGTAAAAGACTGGTCGTCTGAAAAAGAAGTTACCGCCTATCTAAAAAAAATCATCCGAAAAGAAGCGGGCGACCGTACGGGTCTTATCTACGGTATGGGACACGCCGTTTATACCGTATCCGACCCGCGCGCCGTTTTATTAAGCAAAAAGGCGGAGGCGCTTGCCCGCGAAAAAAATCGGCTGGAAGAATACGGGCTGTACCGTTTGGTCGAAAAGCTTGCGCCCGCGGTTTTTGCCGAGGAAAAAGAAGCCGACAAACAAATCTGTGCAAACGTCGACTTTTATTCGGGTTTTGTTTATTCCATGCTGAATATACCGCGGGAATTGTTTACTCCGATATTCGCGGTCAGCCGTATTGCAGGCTGGGCCGCCCACCGTGTGGAAGAAGTGATTTCAGGCGGACGTATATACCGCCCCGCCTACAAAAACGTACTGCCCGAACGCGCCTATATACCGATTCATGAACGCGGATAAAAACGTGGACGCGGATAAATCTGTAGTTGAAGATAAAACAAGGGCTGTCTCCGGCGGGTTCAAAGCCGATACGCTTCGTCTCGACAAACTACTTGCACGGCAGGGCTTCGGTACCAGAAGCGGCGTAAAAAAATTGCTGCGTTCGGGACTGGTGTCGGTAAACGGTAATCCTTGTATGAATGCCGACACTCATGTAAATCCTTCCGTCGATACCGTCTGTGTTGACGGGGAAGAAATCGTACTTAGAAGTAATCTTTATCTTATGATAAACAAACCGCAAAATACCGTCTGCTCGGCAAAGGATCCCGTTTATACAACCGTTTTCGATTTATTGGACAAGGGCTTGTGCCGGCGGTTTTTAGGCGGCGATTTACACGTTGCGGGGCGTTTGGATGCCGACACCGAAGGTTTTGTTCTGTGTACCACCGACGGGGAGCTTACCCACCGCATTATTTCTCCGAAAAAACATATTGCAAAAACCTATTTTGTCTGTCTTAAAGATGTGCCGGAACAGCCGCGCGATAAGGCTTTTTACGTGAGCCTGTTTAAAGAAGGTATGGATATTCCTTCCCAAGGCTCGGAAAAGGCTTTCCGTGCCGAAAGCGCAATCCTTGAATGGCTCGACGAAAAACAAAGTGTCCGCTTTTTTGACGATGAAAAACAGGCCGCCGAATATAAAGACCGTGCCGCCTGTACGCTTACCGTTTTTGAAGGAAAATATCATCAGATAAAAAGAATGTTCCGTACAGCCGGTAACGAAGTTGTTTTTTTGAAACGCATCGGAATCGGTTCTCTTATGCTTGACTCTGATTTAAAAAGCGGCGAATACCGTGAATTAAGCACGGAAGAAGTTGAACTTTTGGAGAAGGCATAATGACTCTTCCATAAAAAATCCCCCTCCCGGAAAACTTCCGAAAGGGGGCAAAAGGAGAGGAGGATGCGGAAAATACCCTTGGCTTGTTGTTTGCCGCCGGGCTGAAACTTTCCGCCTATTGCTGTTTGTTTAGCTCATGCAATACTGCATAATAAACCTGCGCCGGGACAAAAGGTTACAAAATAAAAACACAAAAGATAAGAGAAAAAGAAGTCACTTTTGGGGAAAGCAAGACTATTTTAGACTGATAGAAAAAATATAAAATTTGTGATATACTAAAATTATATAGGAGGATATCTTATGTTATACGGTACTCTTGAAAAGAAATTGAAATCGCTTCCGCAAGCAGCACTTGAAGAAGTATCTTCCTATGTAGATTATATTTTCTTTAAATTTACTGAATCAAAAAAAAATACTCCAACAGAAAGTCAAAAAAAAGGTTTTGGTTGTTTGAAAGATATTCCTTGCAAAATGTCTCCTGAATTTGACGAACCTCTTGAAGACTTTGCGGAGTATATGTGATGTATTTATTGGATACTCATGCAATAATTTGGTATGTAATCGGCAGCGATGATCTTTCTTTAACAGCACGAAAGCTAATGGAAACAAAACAATGTTTTTTCAGTTATGTTTCGTTATGGGAAATTGCGATAAAACAAGCAAAAGGAACACTCGATTTCAAAATCGATATTCCAAGACTGAGGTCTGTTTTAGAAAATGAAGAATTTATTTACCTTTTCCCGACAGAATATGATGTAGAAAGAATAAAGAAGTTACCCGGTATTCATAAAGACCCGTTTGACAGACTGCTCATTGCACAAGCTAAGGAAAACGACTTGACTATAATAACAAGGGATGTAAATATTCCATTTTATCAAGTACGGACTATTTGGTAGAAGAAATAAAATCGGGTACTATTTTCGCCTTACTTATACCTTTCCAAATACACCCGTTCGTCAAAAGCTTTGCGTTCGCGCTGGCTTCCTGCTTCCGCCGGTACTCCGACGGGTAAAATCGTCCGCACGGTAAAGCGGGCAGGAACGCCTAAGATTTCCGCTAAAAGGCGGGAGTTTGTTCCGCTTCGAGTATAACCGTCCAACCACAAAGATGCATAGCCGAGTGCGGTTGCCGCCAAAAGGATATTTTCCACGGCGGCTCCGTAATCTTCTATTTCAAAGGATGTGCCTTCGAACACTTCTACCTTTTCGGTCAACACCGCAATAATAAGCGGCGCGGTTTTTACGCAGGGCTTGTCGATAACGCCGGCAATTTTTTTCAGCAAATCTTTGTCGGTTACCGCAATAAACGAAGTTGTCTGCCCGTTACAGCCGGAAGGGGCGCGTATACCCGCATCAAGAATTTTACGCATATCTTTTTCGCTCACCGCCTGCGCTTTGTATTCGCCGCGGAAACTGTACCGTTTTTCAATCGCTTCAAAAAAATCCATAAGTCTTTCTCCTGCCCTGTTTTAATGTTCCGTTTTACCGCAAATCTTTTATATTTATCGATGCCGACAAAATACCGGCGGAACCGGGTGCCGCCTGATATTTATCAAACCAGACGGTGATATTATTGCCCGATACCGTGATATTTTTGAAATTATCGGCAGCCGGTTCCGTTCCTTCTTTTATAAACGCGGATACGGAAGCCTCTTTTGCCCTGTTTAATTTAGCTTCCAAAATATCGCGCGTGTTGCGTGAAAGCGTTTCAAGCCATTCCCGTTGAGAGTATTTTAAGCCGAAATAGGCGGGTAAATCGGCGGAGCTGATACGCTTGTTTTTTGCAGGCAGCCAGTTTATAACATCTATGGAACTTATGCCGTTAGCGCCCCCGATGAATTCGTATGTTTCGATTTTGATGCTGATAATTGAATCCGTAAGGTCTGCCGCTTCCCAATTCATAATAAAGGAATGAGACCCCTTTGATACGGCTTTAAAATTTTCAGCCGATTCGCGGTCAAATTCGGCAAAACGCTTATCGTGAAGAGACCGCACAAGTGCCGTCAATTCGGGATAATCGGGAAAACGGGGAAGTTCAACCGAATATTCATAACGCTCGGTTTGCTTTTTTTCGCGCGATACGTCTATTTTAAGCACCGATTCTTGACGGGATGTCTTTTTTTTCTCTGTTTGACCTTTATCCGTCTTTGAAGGCGCGCTTATACAAGCCGAAAATAAAAATATACAGCACAGCATAAGTGCCGAAATAATTGCAATAAAGTTTTGTGTTTTTTTCATAAAATCTCCTATGGGGTCGGTGAAGTGCGGCGCAAAGCTCGACTCACCGCCTTTAATATAACACTCATATAATAACATAACCGGCGTTTTTTTTACATAAAATAAAAAATTTTTTTCTTAATAAAAGTTACGGGAAACCCGTATCATGCTATAATGTTTTAAGGTTGTGCAGGTTATGG
>CAUURR010000129.1:0-5752 GCA_963547555.1 uncultured Treponema sp.
CTCACATCTGCCGCTTAGGCAATTTTTCCTGCTGCTTACACCCTTTGTATACGGCTTTGTATTATTTTTGTTTTATCTTATCGGTCGGATTCAATCCTTATTCAGCTTTAAATCTTTTTTACAGCTTGCCGCGGATTTTTGTCTTGTCTATATTATTCCGGCCGCATTGTCGGCTATTGTCTTTTCACTGTTTAGAGTTTATGTACCCCTCAATCATCCGCTTTTTTTTATGATTCTTATTGCATCCACTGCCGCGCTGTTTTTATTTTTCTACGGACTTCGCCGCTACCTTTTCAAGTTTGGGCGGCAGGAAAATACGGAATATGCCGACCGGCTGGAAGCCGATTTTGCAGCCCTCGATTTCGGCGATATCGATATGCAGATCGATATGCGCTTTGCGCACATTTTGCATACTCATTTGCGCACGGTAAATGTTACTATTTTAACCGATAATGATGAAGGAAAATTGACAACCCGTTATTCTTTGAAAGGCGATACGTATGAATTCTCTTTGGATTCCCCTGTCTTTTCTTCTTTATTGAATATGCAGCGCCGTATCGTATTTAAAACTCATTGTGATACCGTTCACGAACTTTCTCCGATTGCAACAGCCCTTGCCGCTATTTTTGAAGAAACCGACAGTTCCGTTATGATTTTATTGAACGAAGGTGCTCGGCTTTTTTCCGTTATACTTTTGGGAGCGCGCCGGCAGGAACAACCGTATACCGATTACGATTATGAAGTATTCAATAAGCTGTATTCACGCTTTTTTTTAACCGGTTACTATCTTAAAAATATTGCTAATGAAGAGCTGATAAGTCTTGTCGGGCGGGAAATACGTTTTTCTTCTCAGGTTATAAGATCTTTACACAAAAAAACCGATATGCCTGTTTGCGAGGGACTTGATGCGGATGCCGTTTCTTTAAGCGCCCGTTCTTTAGGAAGCGGCTTTACCGATTTTATAAAATTGGATGCTCATCGTTATATCGGGGTTATCGGCGATTTGAGCGGAAAGGGATTGAATGCCAGTATGCTTATGGCGATTTTAAAGTCGATGATTCCGATTTTTTTGGCGGAAACGCATGACTTTAAAAATCTTATTCAAAAAGTCAATGCCTTTATACGCGAAAATATGCCGCGCGGTACTTATTTTGCCGGTTTGTTTTTTCTTATCGATATGCAGGCAAAGGTTTTGTACTATGCAAACTGTGCATTGGCGGCGTTTTTTATGTATAATAAAACTTACAACAACATGATTGAAATTCAGGGCGACGGAAAAATCCTCGGCTTTGTACCGGATATTTCATCACTCATAAAAATAAAGAAAATTCAGCTTGCTTCGGGGGATGTGTTGGCGGCGGTAACGGGCGGATTTATGGAAACAAAGTCTTTGCGCGGTGAACCCTTCGGTAAAAACCGTATTCAAGCGGTTCTTTTACAAAACCTGAAACAGCCTGCCGCAAAAATATGCGAAATTCTCGGAGAAAATTTACACGGCTTTGCGGAAAAGGGTATGGAAGAAGATGCCGGTATTTCGGTGTTGAGGATTTTATAAGTCAATCGAAAGGAGAATACATGGAACAGTTGATTATTCAGGAAAAAAGAGCTCCAAACTATATATTGCTTGAATTGACCGGACCTATAACCTCGTATACATTTGCCGAATTTGAAAAAAAAGCCTACGATATTATTCAAGAATCGCATTTGGTTTTGGATATGTCAAAGGTTGTCGGTATCGATTCCTGCGGATTAAGCGTGTTGATGGGCTGCTTTAATGAGGGGAAAGAAAAAGATTTTACACTGTTTTTGCTGCGTCCTTCGGCAATCGTGATGGAAGCCCTTGCGTCAACAGGGTTTGAATCAATGTTCCGCCGTATTTATTCGGTAACGGAGATTGCCTGATGTTGTTATATAAAACCGAAGTGCCGTGTTCCGTATGCAGCCGGAATCCGTTTGCCGTTGCCGCCGTTTTTTCAGCTTTTTTTTTGTTTATGATGTCCTGTTCGCCCTCAAAAACCGAAATTAAAAATCAAGACGGACATTTTGTACAGTCCGGAACCGTTTCAGCCTCTTCAAATTCCGTACCTGCGGCTGCCGATTCTGTGCAGGGAAAAGCTTCCGTACCTGCACAGGCCGCTTCCGTTGCCGCAAACTCCGCTTTGTCCAAGGATGAAGCATCGAGTCCGCCGGTAAGTTCGCAGGAAGAAAAATTGACAAAACTGTTGGGCGGCATCGAGCTTCCGTTTTCCGATGCGAAAGGAGAAGCGCGCAGCCTTGCACAAAACATTCTTGCACATAAAAAAGCTTTTTTAGCCGATTTGGAAGCGGTGCTTGCCGCCGATACGGAAAACCTGTTAATCCGCGTCGATAAAAGCGTCTATTTGGACGAAAACTATGTGCCCAGCGCTCTTGTGTCCCTTACGCCCGAAACGGCAAATGCCGGCTCTTACGTGATACACCGCGCAGACCTTGCACTTCGCGCTCCTGTTGAAAAGGAGCTTTCGCGTATGGCAAAGGCCGCACGTGAAGCTGGTGTAACGCTCGTCGTCAGTTCAAGTTACCGCCCGTATTCATACCAAAAAAAGGTATACGAGCGCAATGTCGCTCAAATGGGAAAAGAAGCTGCCGACCGCGAATCCGCGCGTCCGGGGGCAAGCCAGCACCAGTTGGGAACTGTTATCGACTTCGGTTCGATTACGGACGAATATGCGCAAACGCCGGCAGGTAAGTGGCTCTATGAAAATGCGGGGAAATACGGCTGGTCGCTGTCTTTCCCCGACGGCTACGAGTATATTACCGGCTACCGCTGGGAATGCTGGCATTACCGCTATGTCGGCCCCTTGGCAGTGCGTTTTCAGGAAAAGTGGTTTAACAATATTCAACAGTATATGATCGAATTTATCCACGCTTGGAAAAATTCCTGATACATATCCGTTTACTTTCTTAGCCGCTGGGACTGTCCGAAAACTTCAGCCTTTGGACAGTTTTTTCAGCCTTTTACGACGATATTTACCAGCTTATTCGGCACCGTAATTACTTTTACGATTTCTTTACCGTCCGTAAAGCGTTTGGCACCGTCGGTTTGCAGGGCTTGCTTTTCCAAAGCAGCTTTATCTTCGTTTAAGGCGGCTTCAAATTTATCGCGGATTTTACCGTTTACCTGCACAACAATCGTGCAGCTGTCGTCTTTGCACAATTCTTCGTTCCAAACAGGCCACTGCGCACGGGACACCGTTTCGGTTTCGCCGATTTTCCGCCACAACTCTTCACCCAAGTGAGGTGCGTACACGGAAAGCATGATGACAAAGGGCTTCCACAGTTCTTTCGGCAGTGTTTCGGCCTTTGCGGTTTCGTTTATAAAAATCATCATTTGGCTTATTGCCGTGTTGAAGTTCAAGCTTGCCGTATCGGTGCTTACCTTTTTGATTGTTTTGTGCAAAAGCTTGGTCAATTCGCTTGAAGCTTTTTCATCGCTTAAGGATTTTTCGCTTACCGTCCATACTTTTTCCAAAAAGCGGTGTATGCCGACCAAGCCCTGAGTGCTCCACGGTTTAGATACTTCAAGCGGGCCCATAAACATTTCGTACATACGCACCGAGTCAGCCCCGTATTCGCGTATCACGTCGTCGGGGTTGATAACGTTTTTAAGCGACTTTGACATTTTGGCAATAACGCGCTCCAACACTTCGCCGGTTGCGGTTTCTTCAAAAACGCCCGCCTTACCCTGAACTTCGCGAACTTCATCGGTGGGTACGAGGGTTTTGTTTTTGCGCTGAAATGCGTATGAGGTTATCATACCCTGATTTACAAGGCGGTGAAAGGGTTCTTTTGTGTTGACCAAATTCAAATCATACAAGACCTTGTGCCAAAAGCGCGCGTACAGTAAGTGCAGTACCGCGTGTTCGGCTCCTCCTACATAGAGGTCTACGGGCATCCAATAGTCGATTTTATCTTTTGCGGCAAACTCTTTATCGTTGTGCGGATCCAAATAGCGCAAATAGTACCAGCACGAACCTGCCCATTGGGGCATTGTGTTCGTTTCGCGCTTTGCCTTGCCGCCGCATGTGGGGCAGGTACAGTGTACCCAGCTTTCGACGTGGGCGAGGGGGCTTTCTCCTGTTCCCGTGGGCTGATACGACTGTACTTCAGGCGGCATAAGGGGTAAATCCTTTTCGTCCAGGGGAACGCAGCCGCAGTTTTCGCAGTGTACGAGGGGAATAGGCTCTCCCCAATACCGTTGACGGCTGAATATCCAGTCGCGCAGTTTATAGTTTACGGCTTTTTTACCGATTCCTTTGCTGCTAAGGTCTTCGGTCATCGCCTTTTTGCTTTCTTCGGTGCTTAAGCCGATACACAAGCCGCTGTTTATGCTGTAGCCGTCGGCTGCGGTGCAGGTTTCGGCCTTGGTAAAGATGTCGGGATAGCGGCGCACGAGTTCATCGTAGGCTGAAGAATCGCCGGCTAAAGCTTTTTGTCCCGCTTCGCGCAGCAGGGCGGCACCTTTTGCTTCGTCTCCGTTTCCTAAAACTGCGATTTCTTCTTTAGAAGCGACCGTTTTAATAACGGGTAAATTGAAGGCTTTTGCAAAATCCCAGTCGCGCTCGTCGTGGGCGGGAACGGCCATAACGGCTCCGGTTCCGTAGGAAATCAAAATATAATCGGAAATCCATACCGGAATTTTTGCGCCGTTTACGGGATTTACAGCGTAGGAGCCGGTAAAAACGCCGGTTTTGGTTTTTGCCAAGTCCGTTCGCTCCAAATCGCTTTTTTTTGCAGCCTGTTCGACATAGGCGTCGACAGCAGCTTTTTGTTCGGCGGTTGTAAGGCGGCTTACCAGTTTATGTTCGGGTGCTATAACCATGTAAGTCGCTCCGAACAGGGTGTCCGGTCGTGTTGTATAGACTGTGATGCCGTCTTCGCTTGTGCTCTCCGCCCCGTGAGCAGCACTGTCTTGAGAGTCCGTGCCGGCGATTTTAAAGGTAACTTCCGCACCCTCGCTTTTTCCTATCCAGTTTTTTTGCATAGCTTTAACCGATTCGGGCCAGTCAAGTTCGTCCAAGTCCTGCAAAAGCCGCTCGGCATAGGCGGTAATTTTAAGAATCCATTGACGGATTGTTTTGCGCGTAACCGGAGTTCCGCAGCGCTCGCATTTTCCGTCCTTTACTTCTTCGTTGGCAAGACCTGTTAAACAGGCGGGGCACCAGTTTATCGGCGCTTCGGCTTCGTAGGCGAGTCCCTGTTTATACAGCTGTAAAAATATCCACTGCGTCCATTTGTAATAATCGGGTGTACACGTGCTGATACAGCGATCCCAGTCGTAGCTAAAGCCGAATGATTTTATTTGCCGCGTAAACTGTTCGATATTGGCATTGGTTGTAATACTCGGATGTGTGCCGGTTTTGATGGCATAGTTTTCTGCGGGAAGCCCGAACGCGTCGAATCCCATCGGGTGAAGCACATTGTAACCGTTCATGCGTAAATAGCGGCAGTAAATATCGGTTGCCGTATAGCCTTCAGGATGCCCGACGTGCAAACCCTGTGCCGACGGATAGGGGAACATATCGAGGACGTAAACCCTCTTGTCCGCGGTAAAAGAGGGGTCTTCGGTTACACGGAATGTTTTATGCTCTTCCCAATAGCGCTGCCATTTAGGTTCAATCGTTTCAAAAGGATAGTTTGCCATATCAACCTCGGATAATTTGTATGTTAAGAATAAAGGGGGTGTCTAAAAGTTTGTTATTCCTTAGACACT
>CAUURR010000130.1:0-5751 GCA_963547555.1 uncultured Treponema sp.
AATGCTGTGTGTGTAGTTCATTTGAATATTTGTCCCGACATTTAGAGTCAATACGTTTTTTATAATACGGTATTGTACTCCGGCCGATAAAGCAGGAGAAAATGTCATACGAATTTCTTTTGAATAGGTACCGTATTCTTTTATATATGTTTTTATGACTTCATTAACTGCACCTGTTTTTATTTTTGCAGTTTCGGTTGTTTTGAGCGTGTGCGGTGTGATAACTGTGCGTACTTCAAAAGGAATTGTTAAGCCAGGTCTTAAAATAACCGTGTTGTTTGCAAACTTGAACATAGGTTTATAGCCGGAGCTAATTTTGTGAAGCATATCGCGGCGTCCCGTTTGTTCCGTTGTTTGCTTTGCCGAAATTTTTGTGTGAGTCCCGGCGTTTTCTTCTGCAAATGTGTATATGAAGTTTTCCGGCATATCGGGAAAAAATTTATAAAAAAAATTGTATCCCAAATTAAAGTCGCCGTAACTGCCGTTCAAAAAACACTTCAGTTCGGTATTGCCGTGGTCTAAAAGACCTTTCGTATACGAAAATTCTTTGTTCGTTTCGGCCTTTGTGATGTTTTTGTTTAAGTCAAGCGCAAAATAGGGTTTGATAGTCAATGTGCGTTTTTGTATCGGCATTTGAAAGCCGCCCCAATCGAATACCATTTTTAACGAAGATTTATCGGTACCCTCGGTCGTTACGGTTTTTTTATTGCCGTCTTTAAATTCAAAGATAAGCGGACTTGCGGGATTTTTAGGCTGTACCGTTAAAGTATGCGTCCCGTACAGTTCCTGTTTGGTATTCTTTTTTGATACGGTTTCGATGCTGAATTTAAAACCGAGATTTTTAAATGGCGGAGCAGCGACATTTTTTATTCCGATCAGAATTGTTCCCTTGTTTGAAAAAGCCGGACTTTTTAAATTACCCGGTTCATTATTCACAGGTAGGGGAATTCGTGCCGGTTTTATGATATTTAGCGCCATTAAATCAATACCGGTATAATCGAATACATTAGCGCTGTATGATAATGCCGTATATACACGGCCGAAGCGGGCCGCGGCTCCCAAATCCAAATACCGTGAATTCACTGCGGTAAAAGCGAATAACGTATCGAAATTGATGTTTGAAAAACCTGCAGGATTCATATAATTGTCCACGGTGGTCGTAAAAGCTCCGCTTGCCGCATACGACGGCGATTTGCTTTGTGCCGCAAGCGGCAGTGTCGATATCCATATATATGCTGCGGCACATAATACCGCTGTGTAATATGTATATGTACCGAGTTTCGGGAATTGATGTTTTTTCTTATTAGCGGACATTGTGTCCTCCTTGATACGATATTTCGTTTTTATTCCTGTATGCATTTAATATCCGAAAAAACGACGGTCAGTTTTTTTATACCGTTTGAAAAAAGTGACAGATCCAATTCATTGAGAGCAGTTCCTCTTAAGGGAACATTCTCAGTCTTTCCGGACTCATCGGTAAATTCCGCATTTGTACCCTTAACCGTTATTTTGTTATTCAACTCATGGGAACCCGAATATTTTTTTAAGACGGATTTCCCGCTGAGCCGTACTTCACCGCCGCCCCCATTGCCGCTGCTGCCTTTTTTTTCAATTTTCATTTTCAATGACAGCCTATATGTTGTTCCTTCGGTGGTATCGGGCAGTGTAAGTGTTTGTGTAATTCCGCCGACCCCTGTAAACTGGGTGGGACCTGCCGTAACGGAAAATGCGGCATTTTCAACTTTAAATTCCACTCCGGTGATATTCTTTTTTCCTTTTGCCGTCCAGTGTGCGGGACTTTGTGTTTTCCAGTATGCCGCATAATCTCCGCTCGGGGAGGCCGTTTGCGAAAAATCGGCATTTACAATAATATTACCTTTTTCCCATAGTGCTTTATATGTTTTATCTTTTTCAGGAAAGGTTGGCGGCAGAGGAGCACCTTCGGTATTCCAACCGGTAAAATCAAAGCCGGGTTTTGTAGGATTGTTCACGTTCGGTACTGCAGCACCGAATTTACCGGATAAAACAGTCAGTGCTGTCGGCGGGTTCATCGTCCCTCCGTCGAGATCCAGACTTAGATTTATATTCTTACGTGTATATTTGAGTTCGACTTTTGTACTGCCGTCGGCATTAATCTGTGCCGGTATGACGGAGTGTGAGGGGGCGTAATCAAAACCTGCAAACACTTTTATTTCGTATACGGGAGCAGTGCCTGTTTTTCCGCTTTTTTTACAGCGTTCATACAGTTCAAAGTCGGAACCGTCCGGTTTTTCGTGTAAGTATTCTATCGTGTAAAATGCTTCATCGCTTCCCAGCGGCCGATATAAAGCGTTATATACCGTACTGTGTGCCGGAAAATTTGCAGGTATTGTTCCGCCCTCGGTATTCCAACCGGTAAAGATCAGTCCGTCTTTTTCCGGTGCTTTAGGAGAAGACAGAGGGCTGCCGCTATTACCGACTTTTTTTATTTTATCCGTTGTACCGTCCTGCCATGTGCCGCCTTCCGGACTAAAGGTAACCGTAACATTTATGCCCGTATCGTTTATCAATTCAGGTGTATCGGCATTCGGGATAATTTGCTTGCATGCCGATACAAAAAAAAGAATACAGAATAAGCCAAACGCTTTACGCATCGTTTTTTCAAAAATACCCATAGGAACTTACCTCCTGTTTGAGGGGAATTTTGTTTATCCCCTTGTACTATTCATCTCCGGAACTACTGCAAAGTCAATCGTCCGCTTTTTCTTTGTTTGTTATGACTTTTGCCGCTGACGGAACATTGCGGTTTATTGCATTATTTTTTGAGTTCGGTTTCAAAACTTGCTCCGTCTTTACATAAAAATTGCAATACCGTTTCCTGCTTATTCTTTTTAACAATTCGGCAAAAAGGAGTCTTTTTTACGTTCCATTTTCCTTTAAGCGTTATCGTTAGAGGAATTTCACGGCTTTCATTATCAATCCACGGACGTGAATAAATACTGCGTTCAATACGTTTGCCGTTTTCATCGAATATTTCATCACTTGGGCCGCTGTAAAGTCCCAAATCCGGTTGTGCGGCAGTTAATAAAAGATTTCCGTTTTTTTCTTGGCGGATCATTATCAGGCAGGGACTGTCCGTATATTGAAGCAGTTCACCCGGTAAAGCGGTTTGCGGAGCTTCAAATAGAACGTATGAAATTGTTTTTTCCGGTTCAAACGATACAATATGGGCTGCACGGTTTTGCTGCAAAACCTTATACGTGGGATTTTCGGCAAAAAGCTGCATTTCCGATTCACTCGTTTGAGGCAGCACTGCATATTCATATGTCATGTTTTGGGGTGCTTTCCCATGGGCTACCGTTAACGATACCCAATCTCCGCCGGTTTCTTTTCCGTTATTTTGTGCACGCGAAAACTGCGGGAAATTCTTTTCAAAATGAACAGGCTCGGGAATATAATATCCCGTTCCGAGGTGATCAATCCAAATTTTCTCTTGGGGACGGTAATTGTTCCAATATTCGTGTGATTTTTCATTTGTTACAGCCAGTTGAAAAATCGTGGTTTCCGTCGGGAATTCTGTGTTCGTATTTTCAATATCAGACCCGAGACACACAATCATTGAGTCCATAAAGTGAAACGATTTACGGGCTCTGTGCGAACCGTTGTATTTATCGTGCTCATGCAGTTTCATACCGAAATTACCGTTCGTTTTTTGCTGTGAAAGACCGCCTGCAAAAGCTTCATCGGAATACAGCATTTCTTCCATGCCGGAAAAGGTATCTACATTGAGAACATTTGCTTGCAGTTGTTCCAAAGGAAGATGAATTGAAGTAACCCCGGGTATGCGATTCCAATCAAAACCTTCCTGTTGCCAACCGCTGCTTGCGGGAGTAACGTTCTGATCCGGCTGACCGGTAAGAATCTGAAGACTTCCGTGGGCAAAATAACGTCCGTACAGATTTGCGCCGATATAGTGTTCCGACGCCCACAGATAGCGCGAGTGTCCGCGTACTACGGCAGCCCAGTTATTACGTCTTTGTACGGATACACAGCCGTAGCCTAATGCCAGATTACCTTGCGGTTCTTCTTCCGGGGTAAAGCCGTTTTTTATCAGCATATCGGCTATTCTTTGTTCCCGTGCTGCACCAATCTTTTGGAGAATTATTTTTTCACCTGTTTTGCCGGGTTTTGATACAAGGCGCAAATAAGCTCCTGCCATTTCCGCATCTATCGGTGATTTTCCGTCCGGCGTACCGGATATTGCCGCCAATGCATAGTGCAGGGGTATCAATTTGCCTTTCCCGTTGGGATGCCGGCCGGACAAAGCGAGCGGAAAGTGTTCTTTGTTGCAGTAAAAACGCATAGCTAAAAGAGCTGTTTTTACGGTTCGGTGAGCTTCTTCGGAAACGGCAAATTCCGTCCCGTGAAGTACATATAGCATACCGGTTGCTCCTTCCAAACCGCCTATTGCATATGCCGGATAGTTATTGCGGTGATGAAACGCCGCACCGTCTATTTTGAAGGAACCTGACAAACCCGGAGCGGGGCGGCATCCGTAATCAATCCAACGCGAAAAAGACTTTAAATACTGCAGCTTTTCAGGCGTATCTTCCATTATCAAAATACTTGCGATACGGCCGGGGGCTTGCGTATTAAATGAATCCATATCTATTCCGTTTACATGGGGTTTCGGATATGTTTCATTTGTAATAGCGTACCAAATTAAGGTTTTCTGAGCTTCTTGCAGTTTTCCGGCTTCCCGCAGTACATCTTTCATCAAAAAATAAGAGGAATACAAATTGCGCAGACTGTACCCGTAGTGGTGTATGGTCCCCCAGCAGCTGCCGTATGCAACCCCCTGATCGGTAATATGATCGTACATTGCAAGAAATTTCTGTTTCATTTCTTCGCGTATTTCAGGATTATCCGGACTATTATGATAGGCAACCGTAATGCGTTTCATTAAATCAAAATAATCGCGCATTTCCGTTCCCGCTTTTTTGAACATATTTTTATCCCAATCGGGGATAAGCCGTTCGTATGCTTCGGCCGCACGCACCATAAAAATGGGAATACCCGAAACAACACCATCCGTATACGTGATATTGTAAAAGTTGTATTTATTTCTGATTGTTTCAATTTCTTCATTCGTCACCGTAGCGGCTTCAAATATTTGTTCCCGTAAGCGTTCTTCCAATATCCGTATGTCTTTTTTTTGCTTTTCGCTTACCGGTGTCAGTTTTATATCCGGCTTTAATAATGAATGTTTATATACCATAAGCCAGTGGTTGCTTGTTTCGGCATTGACGAACGGTACTTGCAAGTCCGGGGTTTGATAGCGGGAATCCAATTTTGTTGACGTGATCAAATGGTCTATAAAAAGACGCCCTTTGCGGTCGGGTGCAACGATGCGCAATTCATCCATTCCTTCTTCAGCTGTGCCCTGCATATCACGTTCATAACACACCCATGCGGCTCGCCAGCCGGTAAAATTGATATTGAACGGGAAAGACGTACATATATGCCCGTTTTTCAAAAATTCAAATCGAATTGCCTCGTCTATCGGCTTTTCGTTGTATACCCATACGACAAAAGAGGATAAATACGTATCTTTTCCTGTAGGATCCTGTTTTTCAAATTTTAAATCTTTTTTTAATTGTAAAACTCCGTTCGGCTCAAATACCCATTCCAACGATTGTTTACCTTCTTTGTAATGTGCCGTTGACGTTGCGATTCGGGAATCCGTACCGGTAATAAAGTCGGGAACGGATT
>CAUURR010000131.1:0-5710 GCA_963547555.1 uncultured Treponema sp.
GAAATTCCGAAATGTTGGAACCGGTAAAACCTATCAGTATTGATATAAATACGGGTTTTATATCATTCGGCGCGTACGTAAAACCTGCCGGTTCACCGATTTTTTTCCGCCATTTTATATGCACAATGCACACAAAACCGTAAGCAATAAAGCACAATAAAAAATAAAGGCCGAAAAACCAATAAGCAGAAGGCTCTTTAACGTTTTTTATCAGTAAGCTGTATACGGCTTCACAAAAAAACGGGCTGTACAGTAAAAGGCAATGCAATATCCATATTTTTTTACCGGAAAGCATTCGTTTATACATAGCAACTTTTCCTTTATACCGAGCAGTATACCGGACACAATATTTCAATCAAACAGCTTCCATCTGCCGTCGATTTGCTTAAAACGTGATGAAGCGATTTCCAATACGCGCCCGTCTTCGCCGGACATTTTAATCATACGGGTAATCGGATTCGATTCGGTAATGCGGAAATGGGTATTGTCATAAAAAATGCGCAATCCTTCCGAGGGCATTTGTTTGCGCGCTTCGGCATACCAATCGTATTCATAAGCCAAACAGCACAAAAGACGGCCGCACTGCCCCGATATTTTCATCGAATTAAGCGAAAGGTTTTGTTCCTTTGCCATACGGATAGATACGGGTCGTAGTTTGTCCGACACCGCATGGCAGCAATACGGACGCCCGCATACCCCCAAGCCTCCCGTGTGCCGCGATTCGTCACGCACACCGATTTGCCGAAGTTCTATGCGGATTTTAAATACCGAAACCAAATCCTTTACCAATTCACGAAAATCCACACGGCTGTCGGAGCTGAAAAAGAACAATACCTTTTGCTCTTCCGAAAGATAGTGCACCCCGATGGGCTTCATATCAAGCTTGTGAACATTTGTTTTTTCTTTAAATATTTTCAAAGCATCTTTTTCTTTTTTCCGAAGTTCGGCTGCATGCTCCAAATCTTCAGCGGAAGCTTTGCGTTCCACTGCAACAATATCCTGCGGGTGCACTCCTATCGGTTTTTTTGCCGTTCCCAAAACACGCGCCATATCTTTGCCGTAGCGGGTCGGCACAATAACCGAGTCTCCCGCCTCAAGCTGCAAATCGTCGGCAGCGGTTGCATATAAGCTTTCCCGGGAATAATCCAAAGCAAGCCGGTAGAGGGGAGAAGGAAACGCATAATCCGCAAAATCACCCGCATCGGCTTCATTTTGCCCGATGTCGGAATCTTCCAACGCACGTAAATCTTCACTGTTTAAACCGTCTATATCCGTATCAAACATCACTTCCTCCGGCAGTACTTATGAAAGAAAATCGACTAAGATGCCGTTTATCTCATCGATTTTTGCCAAAATCTTTAACTGATCGATTTGATTATACAAAATACCCGCAGCCAGTTCATCCAACTTCGTATTTATTATCTGCACCGTTATAAGCTGACGGCGCTTTTTTCCCCTGCGCTGCTCCCGAACTTCCAATTCGTAGGAATTATCAACCACAAACCGCATAAAGCGCGAAAGATTTTGTTTATATACTATAAAATTATCGCTAAACGGATTTTTTTTCAATTCATCTCCGGCCGCATAGACATTGTCGACCAAAACCGTCAACTTGTCATCGAAAGGTAATCCGTCAAAATCCGCGGGAACGGCATCCGCAGTAAAAAGCGGCTGCTCGGAATCGGACGTTTGCAAAGCATCCGGCGAAGAACTCCGCAAAATATCGGCAAAGCTTCGTTTTACAGTCGGCTTATCTTTATCCTTTTCTTTTTTACGGGTAAGGGCAGCTGCGGGATTAAAAAAAGAGGATTGCAGCGGATCAATCGCAGGCATCAGAGTGCGCTCCCGTCTTTACCGAGTATTTTTTGGCGTATCGCTTTTTTATCCGCTTGTATTTTTTTTGCTTCGTTAAAATCGTCTTCATTTTCAAGAACGATACAATGTCCCTGAATAAATACATTTTCTTCAACACGAATTTTTTTCGTAATAATATCGCCCCGTACGGAAGCCGTTGAAAAAAGCGTTATTCCTTCGGGAGCGGTAATGTCGCCTTCGACAATGCCGTTTACCGTTACGGACAAAGCATGTATATTGCCCCGTATACGGGCCTGTTCACCGATTATAATTCCGCCGGAAGTTTCCACATTCCCGTCCACATCCCCGTCAAGCCTTATAAAGCCTTCCAAACGCAAATCGCCTTTTATAAAAGCGCCCGCACCGATAAGAGTTTGAAAGGAAACATCGTCATAACGTGAAATCATACAGGATCCGTCCGTTTTACCGCTTAACCTTTAAGCTTAATATTAACGTATTTTGCCGGATCCACTACGTCGGAACCGATATGCACTTCGTAGTGCAAGTGAGCTCCGGTCGAAACTCCCGAGTTTCCGATTGTTCCGATAACATCTCCCTGCGAAACGAATTGTCCTGTTTTTACGCGTGTCGACTGCAAGTGCGCATACCGGGTATAATATCCGTATTTATGCTGAATGATGATATAGTTGCCGAATGACGCATCATAAGTAACCGTAACAACTTGCCCGTTTGCCGTGGAGATAACGGGGTCGCCGGAACGGTAAGTGGAAATATCAAGCCCTTTGTGAATATACCACTGTCCGGTAATCGGGTGCAAAGCCTGACCGAAAGCCATCGAAAAATGTCCCAAACCGCCTTTAACGGGCCATACGTTCGGCGTATCCGAAAGCATTGCACCCTGAATTTGCAGCATTTTTCCGATTTGCTCTATCGGCTGAACGGAATTTTCAAGATAATTTGAAAGTTCGCGAATGTCGGCGGTTTCCTTAACCGAACCGCGGGCAACTTCACGCATATTAAACAAAGACGCCAAGTCGCTGTTTTGATTCGACGTTTTACTCAGTGCCGATTGATTGATACCGATAAGGGCAAGGGCCTGGCTGAGCGTATCTTGAAAACGTTCGGCCGTTTGCAAAAGATTATTGTTTTCATCGCGCAGTTCATCCAAGCTGGCCAGCGTTTTACGGTTTTCTTCCTGTAATCGAACCGCTTCGCGCACGGAACCGGTTGTACGGCGGTTAAAATAAAAAAATGAAACCAAAACACCGATAAAGAAAAGAAACGTCGCTCCCAGAGAAAAAATATTCGTTCTGAAATTGATTACCCGGCCTTGCGAATGCGGAACAATCATAATCGTCAGCTTGCGGTCGCAGAATTTAAAAACGGTATTGAAAAAAGCAGCTGTTTTGCCGAACACACGACCGACAAAAAGCATCACCGAGTGAACAAAACTTTTTTCCAATCTTTTATATGTACGGGTTCTCGCCACCTCTTTCTCCGAATTTTAAATATTTCGTTCGTCGAAGTATATCATTACAAAGCAAAGATGTCAAACATAAATCTTTTTGCCTTTTTGTGCTTTTTGTCTTTTCGTGCAGCCATTCTATGATAACATACATCTTTTCGTCTTTTCGAGCGCTTTTAAGCCATATCAGCTTCGGTTTCTCAAAAATCTTTAAAAGATTTGTTGACGATACACAATTCCTATGCTATGCTTATCGGTAGGAATACATGAAATCTTAATGATGTAATTCTCCGGGGCTTGTATTTCCCCGTAATTATCTTGTTTTGGAAGAAAGCCATGCAGTTTTTTGATACTCATGCCCATATAGGGCTTATTTATGAAGATCCGATTGAACAATTACGAGTTGTCCAAAATGCCAAACAGGCAGGCGTTACCCGTATCATAAGTATTTGCAACAGTTTGCATGATTTTTCCCTTGTATACGGTAATTTAAAATCGGTATCCGGCGTCTACCATGCAGTTGGAGTTGCCCCGTCCGAAGTCAATAATCCCGGCATCGATTGGATAAAAACCGTGGAAGAGGGACTTAAATTACCGAACGTCGTCGCCCTCGGAGAAACGGGCTTGGATTATTTCCGCAAATTCGGCGACAAACGCTCGCAAATTGAATTATTCATTACCCAGCTTGAACTGGCTGAAAAAGCGAATATGCCCGTAATCATTCACAACCGTGAAGCAGGAAAAGACATTCTCGATATTTTATCGGAGCGTCTTCCGTCGGCGGGAGCGGTTTTACACTGCTATTCCGAAGACGCCGCCTATGCAAAAAAAGCGCTCGATCTAAACCTGTATTTTTCGTTTGCGGGCAACTTAACCTACCGCAACGCGCGTAACCTGCACGAAACGGTTTTAAATCTTCCGCTTGACCGCATATTGGTCGAATCGGAAAGTCCGTTTATGGTGCCTGCCGAATTCCGCGGAAAACGGAATATGCCGGCATATATATCTTCAACCGTGTTCTTTTTGGCGGAAATGCTCGAAATGAATCGGGAAGAACTTGCCGCGCAACTTTGGAAAAACAGCTGTACCTTTTTCCGCCTCGACGAATAAGGAGCACTGCCCTACCGTGCCCGAAACGCAGTCTTTTTACCGCCCCGTCGATATCGGCTCCCTTCATTTAGAGGGGAACCTCTTTCTTGCGCCCGTTGCAGGCTATTCCGACCGCGCGTTCCGTTCGGTGTGCCGCTTGGCCGGGGCGGACTTTGCCTATACCGAAATGGTATCCTCCGAAGCATTGGTACGCGGCTCGGATAAAACGGCTTTAATTATGGAACGCGCCCCCGGAGAAACCTCTTATGCCGTACAGATTTTCGGCGGCAACAGCGAAACCGTCGCCGAAGCCGCCCGCATCGTATACGAGCGCGTAAAACCCGAACTTATCGACATAAATGCCGGCTGCCCCGTACCGAAAATCATTAAAAGCGGGGCCGGCTCTTTTTTAACCAAACATCCGGATAAACTGTACGCGGTTGTAAAAGCCGCCGCCCAAGCCGTGCCGATTCCCGTTACGGTAAAAATACGTTCCGGCTGGGATGCAAACAGTATAACATGGAGCGAAGCCCTCGATGCGGCATTGGAGGCGGGAGCCGCCGCCGTAACGATTCACAGCCGTACCCGCGCCCAAGGGTACGAAGGTAAAGCCGACAGAGGCGTTATTGCCGCTGCGGTTCAAAAACTAAACGGTAAAATCCCGCTTTTCGCTTCCGGAGACGTATTTACTCCCGAAGATGCCCGCGATATTTTTGAAGAAACCGGCTGTACGGGAGTTATGTTCGCCCGCGGTGCCATGGGAAACCCCTTTATATTCCGCCAAACACGTGATTTTTTGCAAACCGGCTCGTATACCGAAATTCCGTTTACGGAACGCTTAAAAGCCGCTTTCGGTGAATTGGAGCTGTTATGTGCGGATAAGGGGGAAGAAGCGGCTTGCCGTGAAATGCGTAAGCGGTTTTGCGCCTATATAAAAGGTGTCGAAGGAGGAGCCGGATTACGTAAAGCGGTTGTTTCGGCAAAAACACCCGATGATTATCGGAAAATCTTTGAACCTCTTATTGTCAAAACGGAGTAATCCCTTTACAATAGCCTTATGGGTATTTTGCAGCAACTCATTAATTTTATAAAATCTTTTTTCGCCGGTTCGGGGAATAAAGCCGGAGCTCCCAGAAAACAACAGGTAAAAAAATTGGAACTTCAGCTCAAGCAAATGCAGCCGCCCCTGTATAAAAACGGAGAACTGCTTCCGGCATTCGGGGAACTTATCTATTTACTTTATACTCATACCGGTCATTTTTATAAACTTTTAAGCTTTATGCGCTCACCCGAAAATTCGCATATGAAAAACCGCATATATGATATTCTCATTCAAAGCGG
>CAUURR010000132.1:0-5709 GCA_963547555.1 uncultured Treponema sp.
ACACAAGAAAAGCTGGCGGAAAAAGCGGGAATTTCGGTGTAAATTTGAAAACCTGCAATTGTAATTTAATCTATAAGTATGCAGGTTAGAGAGCAAAACACCATTACTGCTCTTCTTCTACTATCTCAAGAGTGTATATACGGTTTTTAAAATCAAATGCATAGGTATATGTATTGCATACGGCATCTTCAAGATCGAATATTTGTATTGAAGGTCCGTACGTTGTAACGACACGCAGGGACAGGAAACCCGGTCTTTGTATTTTAACGGACGATTCCACCCGATAAAAGCCCCTTTTAAGATAAAAACCTCTTTTGCCTCGTTCTTTAAAAAAGACGGGAGGAAGGCCGTCAACCGAATGTACCTCTATCTTTGTAAATATCCGCTTAAAAAACGGGGCATGGTAGTCGATATATATTTTTATTGCATTCGGATTATCCCAGAATTCTTCAGTCCTGTCCGTTTCCGCGGCGAGCAGGATTTTTTCTTTCGGTGCAGCAGCCCCTTTAACTCCCAAATCGGTAATCAAAGCGTTAAAACGCGGCAGCCCCAAAAGAGTACAAAATATAAACTTCCCTTCCGTAATACAGCCTGTTTCGGTATCCAACCGCCCGATATAAAGCGTACATTCTTTATAGTTTCCCGATTTACAGCTTTCCGCACTGAAAAAGGTCGAAGCAAGCGCAAATACCTGCTTTTTTCCCGGCGTTTTCAGGATAAGCTTTTCGTCATCAAGTTCAAAGGTTACAAGACTCGGAATGATAAAAAGGAATAGATATAAGCCGAAAGCGGCACAAGCGGCGGCGGCAGCCCATATAGTATTTTTTGTCAATTCAAAGACGGCACTTAAAATAATCAAAGCGACTACTGCCGCACATATCGTATAAAACAACACAATACGAACGGCCGGTCTATACGTGCGTTTTATTCGTCCCTGTGATGTAACCTGCATAACATAATTCTCATACGGTTTGATACCTTACAACCCCTCGTAAAAAGGAATATACGAGGTTTTGATTATCTTTTTCCACGAAAAACGGTTTTGAACGCTGAGGGCGGCTTGGACTGCGAGCCGTTCAAAATGTGCAGGCTCTTTTTGCCGTTGTTCCGCCAAATCCAAAAGAAGATCGGCAAGGACATCAGGTCTATTGTCTTTGTATAAAAAGCCGGTTTTTCCGTCCTCGATTTTTTGCAAACCTCCGCAAGCATGGGCAACCGGAAGCGTTCCGTAGATTTGCGCGATAAGGTCTTCCAAGCCGCAGGGCTCGAATATACTGGGAAGCACGATAAAATCGCTTACCGCAACGCACAGGCGCGCCAAGGGCCGATTATAGCCGCGAAGGTACAGATAGCGGCCGGGAAAACGCAGGGCTAAAGCGGCTTGCTCTTTTTCAAGTTCGGATGCCCCCTGCCCCGTTACGATAAAACGCGCATTCTTATTCCGCTCCATAGCGATTTGAGCCGCAGCCGCTAAAATATCCGTTCCTTTTTGATGAACGATTCTTCCGTGATACGAAAAAAAGACCGCATTTTCCGCGCGCGAAATAAAGCCGTATTGGTACAAACCGCTTTCGGGACAGGCGCTGCCGTACCGCTCGGAAAAATAGCGCTTCAAAAAATCCTCGCGGCATTCGTATTTGCCTTTAAAATCGCCGTCTGCCGGATTAAAAGGATAAGGCAGCATTGAAACGGCGGTATTGCGCGGGTCATATTTTTCGTATTCAATACCGTTTGTAATGCCGGTAATCCGTACACTGCGCTCGGCAAATTCCTTTGACAAAGCCCCCGCATCTTCGTTCTTCGGGTCACACAGCTCTTGGGCATACCAGGGAGAAACGGTGGTCAAGGCGGCATATTTTTCCGCCAACAGATAGGGTTCGGCCCGCCCCCCGATAAGGGCACCGCTAAAAAGAGATTCGTCCATGTTTAAAAGGGAGGCTGCTTGCAAAAGACCGGGAATTTCGTGCCGATAACCGTTTCCCGCATTGTGAATCGTTACCGCAAAGGCCGTGTTTTTATACAAAGCACGGTATGCATCATCGCATCGGGCTATAAAGGGAACAAGGGCAGCAGCCGCATCCTGGCAATGAATAATATCGGGAACAGCATCGTCAGCATATAAACGACCGTATTCAAGTACCCCTTTTTGAAACAGCACGTTCAATAAAAGGGAATCCTCGTGTCCCCTGCCCTGTACGTGCCGGGGATTAATGCGCTGTTCTTCTTCGGTATAAGTGTAAACAGCCTTTTTTTCGGAGAACCCCGAATGTATAATAAAAACAAAGCGGATATTCCGAAAAATTCCGCGTGCAAATTGTACGGTAAATTCTCTGTCTTCCGAGCGTATTGCAGAACTTTCCCCTACAGGAGTAAAATCCTTAACTCCGTCCAAAACGGTACAGCCGTAAAGCGGGATAAAAACGCTTACATCGAAACCTTCGTTGTACAAACCTTCCGCCAATGAAGCGGTAACGTTTTTAACGCCGCCCGCTTCGGCAATGCCGGCATACTCGCGGCTTACAATCCAAATTCTTTTTCTTTCAGACATACACTTCATTACTTTTTTATCGCACAAGCTTTAATCGGCGTTCAACTCGGAGTTTTGCTTGCACTCAAATCCGGAGTTGGGCTTGCACATAAGTCCGGACGCAGTTTTTGCGCTTCACCGAGATAGATATGGACGGGCTTTTTATCCGCATCGCAAACCGTAAGATAAGCGGTGATTAAAACGCGCACGGTTTTAGGAAGCGCTCCCTCAATATGCGGTTCTGCCGCACAAAAAAGAGGAGTCCGGGTACACATGCCTCCCTGACGTAAAGCGGCCGCGGGATTCAAGCAGTCCAAATCACTTGTTACCGTAAACTGAACCGATACGATATTTTCTTCATCCTCGATACCGTTTTTTTCAAAAAGTTCCCGCATTAAAGTACAAACGGCTTCTTTGAGCGCATCGGGCTTGTTTTCCGTGCAAACCGCACCCCGTATACCGTATAAACGCTTTGTGTGCATAAAACGTATTTTACCCCTTAGACGGCAAAAAAGTCAACGCCGATTTTTAATTCCGCGCCCCCTGCAGTTTAATTCAGTTCCGCCGTACCGGCTACATACGATTGCCTCCCTCTTGAGAGTTTCCCGCACATAGCGTATACTGTATATATGAATACTGCAGGCATAAAAATGATTGCACAAAACAAAAAAGCGCGTTTTAATTATACTATCACGGAATCATTGGAATGCGGTATTGAATTAAAGGGAACGGAAGTAAAATCGGTTAAAGCCGGAAACATTTCATTTCCCGATGCGTTTGCCGAAATTATAAACGGAGAAGTGTGGTTAAAACAAATGCACATATCCGAATATTTTTATTCATCGGTTTTTAACCACGAGCCCGACCGTCCGAAAAAACTGCTTTTGCACCGCGACGAAATAAAGAGGCTGAACCGCAAGGTTGAAGAAAAGGGTGTAACTTTGATTCCCCTCGATTTTTATCTTAAAAACGGAAAGGTAAAAGTCAATTTGGGGCTATGCCGCGGCAAAAAGCAGTACGATAAACGGGCGGACATACGTGAACGGGATGTACAACGCGATATGCAGCGGGAATTCCGCAAGGGGTTAAACGGATAATGAATTGCATCATACAATGCCGTTTGAAAAAACTTGTATTCGTTTTCAGCTTGATTTTTATATGCCTTGGCGTATATTCACAAGCGGACAAACCGGCATTGTATTTTTACGCCTCCCCCGCTTCCTCATCATCCCCCGAAGACCCTGCGGCAGTCAAAATGACGCGCGATTTGCTTTTTTCACAGCTCAGCTCCCTCGACCTTTTTGTAATCCGCGATAAGCGCGATACCGAGTATTCTCCCGATTTGATTAAAAAACATGCCGCTAACGATTTTTTGTTTTACGCTGAAATATACGAAAAAAACGGCGAATGGCTTTCAAAAATGCATTTGATTGAAGCGGCAAGCGCAAAAGAAACCGTTTTACAAAATTCCTACGAAGGCTACTATAAAATCCTTATGGAGGCAAAGAGTTCTTTAACCGCCCTCATCAAGCAGTTCAATACGGGTAACACGTCTTCGGCACCGCAGGAAATCCCGGCACAGCCTGCTGCCGCTACGGGCAACATATCCGGCACTTGGTTCGGAGAAAATCACATCGATAAGATTGTATTACTCAGGGGCGGCCGCGGGTTTGTGATTTTTAAAAACGGCGCATCGATGAATATAAGCGTCAGCATAGACGGAAACACCGTAACGGCGGTTCAGCAAAGCAAGCCCGATGCCTCTTTTTTCCCCGACATACCGCGGGAAACAGCCTTAATCAAAGCCCCCGATGCAGCTCCTATACGCTGGGAATTGACAATCAAAAACGATTCTCTTATGCAGGGGGTAAAATCGGGGCTCGTTGCCGAATACGATGCCGCAGGCGTTTTATCGGTCAGGGAGGGAAGCACTCCCGTAGAATGGCACCGCTAACGGTACAGCCGGCAGCCGGAAAGTAACCGCGTTTTGTTTCCCCTTCATCGGCACTGTTTACAAATCGATTTTGACGGTTCCCTGACGGACAATTTTCGGAGCGCCGCCGCTTAAATCGACAATAGTCGACGGAAGCGCTTCTTTTTTTTCACCCCCGTCCACAATGCAAAAAACCTCGGCAGCGAATTCCTTTTCCATCGTATCTATATCCGTCAATACGGGAAAACCGCTTCTGTTCACACTCGTCGAATACAGAGGTTTTCCGCATTTTCGTATCAGGGTACGGAGCCAGTTGTCATCGGGACAGCGAAAAGCCGTTGTTGCAGCGCGGGCGGCATTATCCGCGAGCCCCGATACGGAATCTTCTGCGGGTACTAACGTAGGCTCGGCATTTTTCGAGGTACCGGCCGAAAAGTCAAGGGCGGTTTTTACGATTACCGTTACCGCACCGGGCATAAGAGAACGGATTACAGGCGGCAGAGAAGAATCCGAATACAAAACAATATCTTCAGGCTCGGCTATAAGCTGAATAAAGGGCTTTGTTTCATCCCTGCCCTTTATACGGCGTATACGTTCTTCGCTTTCGGGAACAATCCCCGAAAAACCGTAGACCGTATCGGTCGGAATAATAACGACTTCTCCGCGCACAAGGGCTGCGGCGCATAATTCAATACTGTGCGGATCGGACTTTTGTAAACGCATGACGGTGAACCAAAACGGATACGGAATAAACAAGATTGTAAAAAATGAATACAACCAAAGCTATACCCTTGGCCGCCCATTCGGGTATAAAAATAATTTCGGCACGGGAAGTCTTTGTTCCCGCATCATATACCGTAAACGGAGGGTTCCCGATACCGGTAATTTTTACCAGGCGTTCTCCCTCGGATACATATCCCAATTTTTTTGCATAAGCGGCAATAATATCCTTATCTTTTTGCAAAGCGTTATATTCCGCATTAAGACGCAGATTTATATCCTGCAAACGTTCCGCCGACATATTAAGAATAACTTTTTGTTTTTGCAACTGATTATATGCCCACAGCCCTTCACGTCCCCATAAGATGCCTATACACACATATACGGCAACGGAAACGACTATTGACAATAAAAAATGAAACCTGTTCATATTTCTAAATTTCGGCCTTTTTCCCCTTTTACTGAATGTAAAAAATATGCTATAATCTTATAAAAGGTGTATCAAATACTTTATAAAACGGTATTTTTT
>CAUURR010000133.1:0-5702 GCA_963547555.1 uncultured Treponema sp.
TTATAAATCTCCTATAAAAATCTTTGCAGAAAGTGTCAAATTTCGAAAAGATTTTTAGCCGACGCAATATAAGGCTGCGTTCTTTATCAATCTCCTATAAAAATCTTTGCAGAAAGTGTCAACTTTCGAAAAGATTTTTAGCCGTGTGTATATAAGAGCGTCAGCTGCCCTAAAAGCTCATTGTAATCACGGTATGCCCGTTCGTATTCGCAAACCGCGCTGCCCGGCTGTACCGATTTTTCTTTGTTTAACTGAATGTGTTCGGCGCACAGGCTCTTTATTCTATCGGGCGTACCGCCTTCAAGACACCACAGTGCCTGTACGGCGGCTCCCAGGGCGGCAGCTTCTTCCGATACGGGAACACTGACCGGCACATTCATAATATCCGCTGCGATTTGCCGCCACAGCGGACTCTTTGCTCCGCCTCCTATAAGCCGTATTTCTTTCGGCTCAAAGCCCAGCTTTTTAAAAGCGTCCAAGCCGCCTTTAAGGGCGAATACGGCACTTTCCATTGCGGCGCGGCAGATGTTTTGACGGCTTGAGTTCGTCATTGTAAGGCCGGTAATGCTTGCCCGTCCCTTGGGTAAATTCGGTGTACGCTCTCCGTTAAAAAAGGGAAGCACCCGCACTCCTTGGGCGCCCGGCTCGGCTGCTGCGGCAAGACGGTCAAAGTCGGCAACCGATAAGCCGAACAGCGAGCGGATTTGTTCGGTTGCAACCGTACAGTTCATCGTACACAAAAGCGGAAGCCAGCCGCCCGTCGACGAGCAAAAACCCGATAAGCCGTGTTCGGGGTCGGCAATGGGCTTATCCGAGTAGCCGTAGAGGGTCCCCGAGGTTCCCATGCTCATCGTTAAAAAGCCGTCGCTGACCGTTCCCGTTCCGATTGCCCCCATCATATTGTCACCGCCGCCGGAAGAAACCGGAACCCCTTCGGGAATCCCCAAAAGGCGGGCGGCTTTTTGCGATACCGTTCCGGCCTTTTTATCCGAAGCTATAAGAGGTGCGAGTAAATCGTACAGGTGTTCGTCTATAAGAGAACAGAGCTTTTGCGACCATGTACGTTTTGCAGGATTAAAAAGGGCCGTTCCCGAAGCGTCTCCTGCTTCCATAACGTAATTTCCGGTTAATACATAATTGACGTAATCGTGGGGGAGCAAAATATAACGCAGGTTTTTCCATGCGTCGGGAAAATGATTTTTAAGCCACAATATTTTCGGAGCGGTGAAGCCGGGCAGCATGAGGTTCCCCGCCTCTTTTATAACTTCGGCATCGCCTCCTGCCAGTTCGGTTAAAGTGCGGCATTCTTCTGCGGTAGAAGTATCGTTCCACAGTTTTACGTTGTAAAGCGCTTTGCCGTCTTTATCGAGGGGGACAAAACCGTGCTGTTGTCCGGATACACCGACGGCTTCTATACGGGAACGTAATTCGGCAGGCAGGTTTTCAAAGGCGTTTTTTAATGCCGCATCGTACCATTCGGTTTTTTGCTCGCGCGTTCCGTCTTCTTCGGAAATCAATTCCAGGGAGCAGGAAGCTTGTGCGGCAATACGTTTTTCTTCATAGTCGTATAAAACAACTTTTAAACTTTGTGTTCCTAAATCAATACCCGCTACGATTTTCATGTTTATTAGTGTCCTCCTTGTTACCCGTTTTTTCAATATCTGAAATTGATTTCAAATATAAAAAGTTGATTTTTATTTGAGCAAAAATAAAGCCTTATCCAAATCTTCGATTAAAGAGTCGGTGTTTTCAAGACCGATATGCAGCCGCAATAAGCGCGGATCACCGTTTGCCGCCAAAAGCGGAAACACAAGGCTTTCGTAGCCGCCCCAACTGACACCGATTCTGAAAAACCGTAAACCATCGACAGCTTTTTTAATTTTTGCCTCATCATCGGTTTTTAATTTTACAGACAACAAACCGCAGCCGCCGCCCATTTGAGAAGAAGCAAGGCTGTAGTCGGGGCTTTTCGGATGCATCGGATAGTATACTTGTTCAACTTCAGTTTTTGTGTACAGATAGTCGCATACCGCCATAGCCGCCTTATAGTGATAATCCAAACGGATTTTAAGAGTTCTCATACCCCGTTGAATCAGCAATGCCTGAAAGGGATCGGGAACGGCTCCGGTGGGCAAAAACTCCGTTTTAAAAATATGTTCAATTATTGCATTGTTCGATATAACACAGCCGCCGAGAATATCGCTGTGTCCGCCCAAATATTTTGAAGCCGAATGTACAACCGCATCTATGCCGAGTGTAAGCGGATTTTGAAACACCGGGGTTGCCCATGTATTATCTATTATCGAAAATATCGAATTGTTTTTGCAAATTTCAACCAGAGCTTTTAAATCCGAAACGCTCATAAATAAGGAGCCGGGAGATTCGATATATAAAATCTTTGTGTTTTTACACACGGCTTTTTTTACCGCCTCGATATCCCTTGTATTTACAAAGGTAACGGAAACGTTAAAACGCTTTAAGTATACCGAACAAATATGTTTTGCCCATGAATAGGCACTGTCGGAACAGATGATATGATCTCCGCTTTGCACTTGCGATAAAATAGCGGCCGATATGGCTGCAACTCCCGATGCAAAGAGCTTTGCCCGCTCTCCCTTTTCGGCTTTGGCAATACGTTGTTCAACCTGCCGGACGGTGGGATTATTTCCTCTGGTATACAAATATGAGTCGTATTCGTTACCGATTGCTTTTTTAAAATCATCCGTCGAATCGAAGCAAAAAATCGAGTTTTGAAAAAGCGGCATCGAAACGGGCCGTTCCATCTCCGGAAACGAAAAATCATCGTCCGTAATAATATTTTCAATTTTGTCCATATAATTCCTCTTATCTTTTAATGGGTTCAAATTCAAGCTCTGCGCCTTCAACCTCTACGCAGATAACACGGTCTATATCTTTATCCCGATTTTGGGGGAGTTTTATGAGCCAGCTGCTGTCGCCCTCGCAGGTACAGCGTTCTTTTACCTTTAAAGGCGTTTTATCTTTTAAAAGATAGGCTTTAAGCGGCTTATTATGTATATTCAGCAAATAAACCCTGTCCAAGTTTTCAAAAACGTGAATAAAAAGTTTTCCGGGTTTATAGGTAAAATAACCCCAGTCGATATCGTAGGGATAAGGCGGAATGGAAACCGTAGCATAAATACTGTCGCCGTTGTATTTTAAAAAGCTGCCGATTTCTTTTAATATTTCCGTACATTCGGCCGGTATTGAGCCGTCGGGACGGGGCCCCACATTTAACAGATAATTTCCGCCGCGGGCAACGATTTTTACCAGCCGCCTGATTATTTTTTTTGCCGAAATCCAGTCGCTATCGAATTTATTATATCCCCAAGAATGATTTGTCGTTGCAGGCACTTCAAAGCTGTAACCGATAGGAAGAAGGGGTATAAAATTGTCGCCGGTTGTTACATAATCGCCCAGCCCGTTTCCGATTCTTCCGCTTATCATACAGTCCGGCTGAATGCTTAAAACAAAGTCTTTTAATTCTTTCGATTGTCCGGCCGTCATATACATCGGTGTATCGAACCATAAAAGCTTTACGGGAGCGTAATCCGTTAACAATTCTTTTACCTGCGGAAGGCACTTGTTTTTGAAGTATTTTTCAAAATCTTTACCTCCCCCGTTTTCTCCGTCTTCACAGCCGTCCGGATCGTGCCAATCCTGTGCCTGCGAATAATACAGCCCGAAATCAATACCGTATTTCTCGCAGGCATTTTTTAATTCTCTGACGGGATCCCGTTTATAGGGCGTAATGCTTGTATTGTACGCATCCGCTTTTGAGTGATACATTGCAAACCCGTCGTGATGCTTTGCCGTAAAAACCAGATATTTCATACCGCATTCTTTTGCAAAGCGTACAATTTTGTCCGCATCAAAATGCTCTCCCGTAAACGATGCGGCAAACTTTTCATATTCGGCAATCGGAATACGCAAGTCGTGCATAATCCACTCGGCGATATTATCCGTTTTTACGCCCGCGTATTCACCTGCAGGAACCGAGTATATTCCCCAGTGAATAAACATTCCGAATTTAGCGTCTTTCCACCATTGTTGTATCATAATCCTTTATCCTTTTATTTTTGAACTGAGTACTTTTAAATCATGATTATAAATATATTCCTGCGCGGCAAGTGCGAGAGCAAGATTCCGCTCTTTGCACGCGTATGCAATCTCAAGGTGATAGGGAATCGTCAATATCCAATGTTCGTCCGGATTTACATATATACATTGGTAATAATCCAAAGAGTCTATAAGATTTAATATCAATTGTTTGAGGGTTTTTGAGCCTGCGCAATCGTAGAGTCTTGAATGGAATTCTCTGTCGGCCGCAACCGAATACTCGCCTTTTTTTGCCAAAGCGGACATATGTTTTCCGGCTTTTATAAGTTCGTCAAACAAGGATTCCGTACCGTTTTCAACGGCCTTTTTTATTGCCAGCTTTTCCAGAGTCATTCTGATTTCAAGAATATCGATAAAATTGACTTCAAAAAGCCGTACATCAACCTTTGGCTTTGATTTTTTAAAATCCGAGGTTTTTAAAAAAGACCCCTTACCGATATGTCTGGCGATTATATTTCTGTTTTCCAGCGATAAAAGCGCATTACGCACCGAATTTCTTCCTACCTCCAGTTTTAAAGAAAATTCACGTTCCGACGGAATTTTATCGCCTATTTTGAGCCGATTTTTTACGATATAATTCAGAATTTCACCCTCAACTTTATCGGGAAGCAAGTCTTTTTCTATGGGGTTTATTTTTATCGAAAGTTCCTGCACAAACGCCTCTTATTCTTTAACGGCTCCCGCGGTCAACCCCTCAACAACGAAGCGCTGCATTACGGCGAACATAATTGCCGTCGGTAATAAGGCTAAAACACCTCCGGCCATTAACACACCCCACTTAACATCATACTTGCCTATTAAGGATTTTAAGCCGATGGGGATTGTCCAAAAATTAGGCGTGTTTATAAAGATGGTTCCGGCAATCAATTCGTTCCATGCGCCGATAAAGGCAAACACAAAGACTGCAACGATGCCCGGAAACATTACCGGTAAAACGATTTTTCTGAGCGTTTGCAGTTTTGTGCATCCGTCTACGGTTGCCGCTTCTTCGAGAGTGTAAGGAATTCGCTCAAAAAAGCTTCTCATTGTAATGACACAAAACGGAAGGTTTGAAACCAGATAAAAGATAAAAAGGCTTAATCGTGTGTTCACGATACCCATTTTTGAAAAAATAATGTACAACGGAATAATTACGAGGATACCCGGAATCATCTGAGTAACAAGAAAAAACAATAAAAAGAGTGTTTTGCTGTTGAATTTATATCGGGCAAGACCGTAGCCGCCGAATATCGAGAGCATTGTAACACAAAACCCCGATGACAAAGAAATAATCAAACTGTTTTTCAGCATATTACCGTAATCGTACATGGCAAAAAGCTGATTGTAATTTTCCGAAGTAATTTTTTCGGGAAAATAAGTGAGCTTTTGCGCATTGATTATTTCCGTGTTGTATTTAAAAGAAGTTATAATCATCCAGTATATCGGAAAAATAACAAAGGCCAAATATAAGGCAAGCACTATAATTTTTCCGGTTTGTAAAAATACTTTTTTCGACTGATAATACATAATTAAAAATCTCCGGCACTGTTATATTTGGTTGTTGTTAAAAACACCGTTACATAAAC
>CAUURR010000134.1:0-5672 GCA_963547555.1 uncultured Treponema sp.
CAATATGCGTCATATTTGGCGGTCAACGATTGCGAATTATACAGTCGGATTATAAACACCTGTTATCTTTCCAATTCTTATGAGCGCGATATGGTCGAATTGCGCGGCTATTCTTACATACTCGCGAATAGAATTGAAGACTGTGAATTTTCGGGCGAATGGCTGCACGGTTTTATCAGCCGGCTTTATGCGCCGAAAGATGATGAACATATACAAAAACATGAACGTGCTTTTTATACGTCGCGCAATGCCGCTTATTTGGATACGGCTCGTTCAATCATAGAAGAGTTTCCCGAACATATCCGTCCCTTTTTTATTGCGCCGCTTTTGGCCGAAGCTTCCGTTCATGCGAATACGGCGGGCGTCTTTAAGGGGTTTTATAAAAACCGCGACACGGGCATAGGCGAATTCGGCGGAAAAAACGGCGATGCCCTCAGCCGGATTACCGGCAATATTCAACTTGATTTTCCCGTATTCAGCAATTACGATTGCGAAACTCTTATTTGTCAAAACGATGCGAATGAACTTGCTTCTTCCGTTCCGGAAGTGGACATAGCTTATCTTGATCCGCCTTACAACCAGCACCCCTACGGTTCAAACTATTTTATGCTCAACCTCATTGCCGAAAACAAAGCACCCGTAAAACCGAGTGAGGTTTCCGGTATTCCTTCCGATTGGAACCGCTCCGTATACAATAAGCGCTCTTCGGCACAACAAGCTCTTTTCCGGCTTATCGACGATATTAAGACTAAATTCATCCTGCTCTCGTTTAATTCGGAAGGATTTATTTCCAAAGACGAAATCGTAAACGGACTTAAAAAGCGCGGAAAGCTTGACGTTTTTGAATCCCCCTATACCGTTTTTCGGGGAAGCCGTAATTTACATAAGCGGGATGTCCGCGTTACCGAATACCTCTTTTTATTGGAAAAAAAGTGATATGGATTTGTCGGCTTGTCTTTTCGTTAAAATAAGATTATAGTAGTACAATGTTCAACAGTATTACAGGTACGATTACGCATAAATTGCCGCAAACCGTGTATGTGGAAAATCGCGGGCTTGAATGGGATATAACCGTTCCGCTTACCTCGATTGATTTACTTCCGAACGTCGGAGAAACGGCAAAAATTTATACATGGCTTTATCATCGTGAGGATTCGATGAAGCTTTTCGGTTTTGCAACCGAAGCCGAACGCGGCGTTTTTATCGACTTGATGAAAGTCGAAGGAGTGGGTGCAAAAGCCGCAGTCCGTATTCTTTCTTCGGTAAGTGCGCGCGAATTGGCCGAAGCTTTGGATTCGGAAAATATCGCTCGTCTTGAAAAAATTCCGGGTGTCGGTAAAAAAACGGCGCAAAAAATGATGCTCACTTTAAAGGGCAAGTTAAGCCTTGATGAGGCGGGTGATTTTGTGAAGGTAGTTTCTTCGCGTTCGGGCGTGTATGCGCAATGGGCAGACCTTATTTCGGCTTTGATGAATATGGGGTATGAAAAACACGCCTGCGAAGAAACGGTCGAAAAGCTTTTGCAAAGTCTTGAAGAAGATGCGGACTTTAAATCGAAAAATAAAACCGCACGTGAAGAGCTGCTGTTCCGCCGCGCCATTGTCGAACTTGCTTGAGCCGGACGGGCATTGCTACGGGAGAATGTATGTCTGAAGATATTTTGAGAGCGGCAGTCCCGATGGACGAAGACCGGGATATAAACCTTCGCCCCAAATTCTTGGATGATTTTTTAGGTCAAACAAAGATAAAAGATAATTTGGGCGTTTTTATAAAGGCGGCGCGCGAAAGAAGCGAAAGCCTCGATCACTTGTTTTTAATCGGACCGCCCGGATTGGGAAAAACCACCCTTGCGCAAATAACGGCACGCGAGCTGGGAGCAGACTTTAAAGTAACAAGTGCGCCCGCCCTGGACAAGCCCAAAGATCTTGCAGGAATTTTATCGACTATCAGCGAGCGCACCGTATTTTTTATCGATGAGATTCACCGTTTAAAACCTGCGATTGAAGAAATGCTTTATATTGCAATGGAAGATTACGAGCTTGACTGGGTGATAGGGCAGGGGGCGGCAGCCCGCACGGTGCGTATTCCCATTCCTTCTTTTACCCTTGTAGGCGCGACCACAAAGGCCGGTATGGTTTCAAGTCCCCTTATAAGCCGCTTCGGCATTGTTCAGCGTTTCGATTTTTACGCTTGCGAAGAATTGGCCGCGATTATACGACGGTCGGCCGCTATACTGAATATCGAAGTCGACGATGATGCCGCTTCTCTTATGGCGGACTGTTCGCGCGGTACCCCCCGCGTTGCAAACCGCATTTTGCGCCGCATGAGGGATTTTGCCCAAATTGCCGGAAGCGGCTGCATTACAAAAGATATTGTGAGTTCCGGTTTGGACAAATTGGAAATAGACTTTCTCGGCTTGGAACGCTACGACCGCGCTATTTTACGCTCCATTATCGAAAACTTCGGCGGCGGTCCCGTCGGGGCGGAAACCCTCGCCATCTCAATCGGGGAGTCTGCCGACACCCTTGAAGATTATTACGAGCCGTATTTAATTCAATCCGGTCTTTTACAACGAACGCCGCGCGGACGTATGGTAACCGAAAAAGCATACACACATTTGGGATTAGAGGGAAAACGTTTACATGCTGACGAAAGACTTTTATTTTGATTTACCCGAGGAGCTTATCGCCCTTCATCCGTCAAAAGTGCGCGGCGAAGATAAGCTGATGGTTTTAAACAAAACCGACGGACGGATTTCTCACTATATGATTAACGACTTGCCCGATTTAATCGAAAAGGGCAGCCTCATGGTGTTCAACAATTCAAAAGTGCGCCCCTCGCGCTGTTATGCCGAAAAAATCGGTTCGACTTTTTCAAAGCCGGTGACTTCTTCAAAACCGGTAGAGTTTTTACTGATTGAACCCGTCGGCTTATCCGCGGAACAGTCGGCAGGGCAATCGGATAAAACGCCGGCTTCACATTGCGGCATAGCGGATACAAGCGGCTTATGGCGCGCGATGGTAAAAAATGCAAAAAAACATAAGCCGGGAAACCGCTACCGTTTTGCGGACGGTACTCTCGCCGAGATAGTCGAGCGCGCCGAAGATGAGGGTACCGAATTCCGTACCCTGTTTTTTTCGCGCTCCGAATCTTGCGATACAAAAGACCGCTTTTGTTTGGATGAAGCGTGGTTTGAAAAAAACGGGCATATGCCGCTTCCGCCCTATATTAAAAGAAGCGACACGGAAGAAGATGCTTTGCGTTATCAAACGGTTTATGCGGAAATTCCCGGTTCCATCGCTTGTCCGACTGCGGGGCTTCACTTTACCGAAGCGCTGCTTGAACGCTTAGCAAACAAAGGAATCGAAAAAGTTTCGGTAACCCTTCACGTCGGTTTGGGAACTTTTTTACCCGTGCGCAGCGAAAAAATAGAAGACCATATAATGCACCGCGAAGTATATACCGTAAGTCCCGAAACGGCCGAAGCGGTCAACCGTGCAAAAAAAGAGGGCAGACCCGTCATTGCCGTCGGTACTACGGCTGTCCGCACACTCGAATCGGCTTGGAAAAACGGAGCTTTACAAAGCGGAAGCTCTTCTACGAATATTTTTTTATATCCGGGCTGTACCTTTAATGCGGTTGATAAACTGATTACGAATTTTCACACACCCGAATCGACACTTTTAATGCTAGTAAGCGCCTTTGCCGGAAAAGAGCATATCTTCAACGCCTATAAAAAAGCCGTCGAAAACCGTTACCGTTTTTTTTCATACGGCGATGCTATGTTTATCCGATGAAGCCTACAGTAACATTTTAAGAGAATAATGCAGCAGATTTATATACTGCTCCTTTAAAATAGGCGGACAATTTTTACCGGCTTGTTCCGCTTCATTATCATACATTTGTGATGCTTGTTCCAAAACCGAATCCATCTCTTTATGTGTCAGGGGAAGACGGGAGCCTATGATTGAGTTTTCCATTTCGCGGCTTTTAACCGATATGGGACCGCAAAAAGCGATACTCATGTCGCCGAGAAAGCCCTTTGATGTATCGGCTAAAAAAGCAAAGGATACCGATAGGGGACTGATTTCATACGCAGGTCCTAAACGGTGAAAAAGGGCTGTTGTCCAATCCTGAACAGGCATATGTATCTTTGAAAGTAAAAATCCTTCAGGTACCGCCGTAAATTTTGAAAGCGGAACTTGCAGTGTTTCGGCGGCACTTTTAAATTCCAATTTTGCGTCCATTGCCAAAAGCGGAGCGAATAAACTCATTTTGTGGTCGGTTCTGCATATATTGCCGCCTATGGTTGCCAAGTTTCGGATATTGTGTGAGGCGACCGAAGATACGGCATCGTAAAAAAAAGCGGGTATACGTTTTTTACCCAATTCCAAAATACGATTTAAACTGACCGCTGAACCGAATTCCACATATCGTTCGCGCCGTTCTATCGTTTGCAGTTCGGGAAGATGTTTTACAAAAAGCGACGAAGGAGGAAGTTTAATTCTTGTACCGTCAATCGACTTGCCGCAGGACGTACAGCCTGCAAGTACTTTCAAATCGGGTATGTTTTTTAATTGCTGTAAGGCTTCGCTTAAAGAGGATACAAAAAAGGTGTCGGTTTTAGCGTCCATATTTAATGCTCCCCAGTCGTTGTCTGCGTATTTCCGCGGCAAGGGTAATTGCATATACCAAAGGTTCGTCTTCGGTACATGAACATGAAAAGGTTCTCAATCTTTCCATAATCGTATTTTTTTCTCTCGGACTGCCGGATTCGATAATTTCATGTGCGGCAAAAATTTTTCCCGCATTGCAAAAACCGCACAATTCTATCCCCGTTTTGCGGAAAGCCGAAAGAATGTCAAGATAATCTTCCGTCTGCATAAAGTGTTCCAATGTTACAATTTCCGCATCCCGCACCGCCGAAACGGGAATGAGGCACGAAGGAACGGAACGTTCCCGCATAAAAATCGTACAAGCGCCGCATAAACCTTTGCCGCACCCGCATTTGACTGATAAAAAACCCAGGCGCCGTAAAACGGCGGAAAGCGGCTCGTCGGGACGGCAATCGATACTGAGGGAATTATGATTTATGTTCAGCCGTATGAGCATCTACATTCTCCTTTTCCGTTTCTTTTATACATGAATAAATCGCCTGCGGAGTAACGGGAAACGTTTCTATTTTTTTCTGTAAAGCCTGACATACCGCATTGCTTATCGCAGCAGGCAATACGTTAAAGACAAGTTCTCCGATTTGTTTAGGTTCGTCGGTGCTCGGTATAAAATCGATAAAAACCGACGGCATGGGATTGCTTTGGAATTCTTCCGAGCACGAAAATAAACGCCGTATCGATTGATGAACGGCACATTCGGCCTTTGAATCATAGAGTATTTTTCCGCCGTCTATACCGATCCAAATATTGCGTACCGTATACGTGTAGGTTTTCGGATTGACTTCAACTTCCGCCGCCGCTGCCGCCCATGAGGTAGTATAAAAAGGCGTTCCCTTAAAATCTTCCTGCGACCAGCTGTTTTTTTTGCCGGGGGTGAGGCTCCTTTTTACCCGCAGCGGAAGCGGTTGGCGGAACCTGAGTTTTTGAAGCGCGGTGCAGCATTTTTTTAACAGCCGGGTCATCACGCTTATATTGTTCATAAGTGTTTCCGGAAGTTCC
>CAUURR010000135.1:0-5585 GCA_963547555.1 uncultured Treponema sp.
ATTGCCGTATGCCATTATTTTTTTCCTTTTGAACATCGGTACCGTATAAATGACAGGCTACCAAATGCGACGAATCTTTGTAAGGACTAAGCGTCGGTGCCGTCTTTTTGCAAATCTCCATACAATGCGCACATCGTTCGTGAAAAGCACAGCCGGAAGGCTTGGTAATGGGACTGGGAACGTCTCCTTTAAGGATAATGCGATTTTTTTTGCGTCCGAGAACCGGTATCGGTATTGCCGAAAACAAAGATTCGGTATAGGGGTGCAAAATATGTGAACACAGTTCTTTAGTATCGGCCAATTCCACAATAGAGCCGAGATACATAACCGCAATGCGGTCGCTCATATACTGAACCACCGATAAATCGTGTGCGATAAACACATAGGTTAAACGCCGCTCGCGCTGTATTCGCTTCATTAAATTAAGAACTTGAGCTTGGATGGAAACATCCAAAGCCGAAACGATTTCATCGCACACTATTACCTCCGGCCGTACTTGAAGAACGCGCGCAATGCAAAGCCGCTGCCTTTGTCCGCCGGAAAATTCATGAGGATATTTATAAATATAATCAATCGGAATATTTACGCTTTTTAACACTTCTTCCATAATTTTTTCACGTTCCGATTTGTTTTTTACCCCGTGTATCAACAAAGGTTCTTCCAATGCCGTATAAATCTTTTTCATCGGATTTAATGCGGAATAAGGGTCTTGAAATATCATTTGGATTCTTTTGCGGAATAAAAACAACTCTTTGCGGTTAAACGATTGTATATTCCGATATTCTCCGCCGATATTATACGATACGCTGCCGCCCGTTATATTTTCCAACAGCATTATCGCTTTTCCCAAAGTTGTTTTTCCGCAGCCGGATTCTCCGACAATGCCGACCGTTTCGCCGCGATAAATATCGAAGCTGACTCCGTCTACCGCTTTTACATAGCCTACGATACGCTTGGGAAAGCCCTTTGTACGGGGAAACCATACTTTTACATCGTTAATGCGGATAATCGTTTTATCCATTTTTTGCCGCCTTAAGACATCTTACTTCATGGCTTCCGGATATGTAAATGCTCGGAATTTCGGCTTCGGTACATGCGTGCGTACAAAAGGGACAGCGGTCGGCGAACTCGCAGCCGGGACCGAGTGTTGCAGGGTCGGGTGTACTGCCTGCAATTGTCGTCAACTCCTTGCCGTCATTTACACCCAAAACGGGTACGGATTTAAAAAGTGCCTGCGTATACGGATGCATGGGAGCAGTGAAAATATCCGAAACACTGCCCCGTTCGACAATTCTGCCCATATACATAACGGCAACATCGTCGGCCGTTTCGGCAACAAGTCCCATATTATGCGTAATCATAATGACCGTTTTATTGAATTCCGTTTGAAGTTTTTTCATCAACTCCATAATTTGAGCTTGAATCGTTACGTCCAAAGCCGTCGTAGGTTCGTCGGCAATGATAATTTCGGGGTTGCATATCATTGCAACGGCAATAATGATTCTTTGTTTCATGCCCCCCGACAATTGGTGAGGAAAATCGTTTACGCGCCGAACGGGATCGGGAATTCCCAATTTTTCAAACATTTCGATTACCGCAGCAAGCGCGTCTTTTTTTTTCATTTTGGGGTTGTGCTCCAAAAGGCCTTCCATAACTTGACTGCCGACACGATATACGGGATTCAATGCAGCCATGGGGTCTTGAAAAATCATGGATATTTCGGTGCCTCGCAGACGGCGCATATCTTTTCCGTAGTTTGACATTAAGTCAAGCCGGTATTCTTTTTTTATATTTCCTTTTAATGAACGGTATAAAACATAATCCGATTTTACCCTTGCATTTTTCGGCATCATACGCACAATCGAATGCATGGTAACGCTTTTTCCGCAGCCGGATTCCCCTACAAGAGCTAAGGTTTTGCCCCGTTTTGCCTGTAAAGATACGTTTTTTATAATATGAACTTCTTTACCGTCAACAAAAAAACTCGTATTAAGATTTTTTACATCAAGAATAATATCGTCCGCCACTGTTTTCTCCCTATTGTTGTTTCGGATCCATTACATCTCTTAACCCGTCGCCGAAAAAATTGACTGCAAGAACGAATAAAGAAATCGCCATACCCGGAGCAATCCATACGGCCGGATTGTACAAAATAACTTTGGCGGATTTTGCCGCATTGAGCATCGTTCCCCACGTCGGCACGGACATGGGAACGCCGAAACCCAAAAAGCTTAAACTTGCCTCCGACATAACATAGCCGGGAATATTCATCGTTATTTGTACGATAACAATGGTTAATACCGAAGGAAGAATCTGATTAAACATAATTTTTACCTTGCTCATACCGAAGGCTTCGCATACTTTCACGTAAGTTTCTTCTTTTTTTGCAATATACTCTGCGCGGACAAGACGAAAGGTTCCCGTCCATCCGGTAAGGGCAAAAATAAAAATAAGATTGAACATTCCGGGTCCGATAAAAGCCATAACAACCAAAACCAAAATCAACTGCGGAATGCAGCACATAATTTCCGAAATTCTGACAAATAATTTATCTATAAGTCCGCCGTAAAATCCGCCGACAGCACCGATAATCAAGCCGATACCGCTTCCCAAAAGCGAGCTGGTAACGGCTATTAACATTGAAGTACGGCCGCCGTACAATATTCTTGTAAAAAGGTCTCTGCCCATGTTGTCGGTTCCGAAAAAATGTTCTTTACTCGGATTGGATAATGTCGCTTTAAAATTAGGTTCAAGCGGATCATAGTTTGTAATCAGCGGGGCAAAGGCGGAACATATAAAAAAAAGAAAGATAACGGTAAAGCCGAATACGGCAAGTTTATTGTTAAAAAATTTTTTAATTCGTTTTTTCCAAAGTTTGGTACCGGCTTTTTTTGCTGCGGTAAATTGAGATACGGTTTTTTCCACCCTATACCTCCAATCTGACGCGCGGATCCAATAAAGCGGTGCTTAAGTCGATTAAAAAACTGATTACGAGCATTAAAACGGCGGTCATCAAGGTGGAAACCATAACCACAGGATAATCGCATGCGGTAACGGATGCGGTCAATACGGGACCCACGCCCGGCCAACTGAAAATGGTTTCTATTGCAACGGAACCTCCGACAAGCAAGGTTAATCTGAACAATAAAACCGTTACTATGGGTCTGAGGCTGTTTCTGAAAATATGTTTTGTATAGACCTTCCATTCCGGCAGCCCCTTGCTGCGCGCCGTTTTTACATATTCCTGATTTGCAACATCGAGCATTGTATTGCGCGTATAGCGCATTAAATTGCCGCACATGGGAACGGTCATAGCCGTTATGGGCAATATCATATTGGGTAAACGGTTCAAAAAGCCTGCGGCACCTACCGGAAACCGTCCCCCGCTCGGGAGCCAGCCCAGTTGTACCGAAAAAATTTGAATTAAAATAAGAGCAAAAAAGTATTCCGGCATAGAATTCCCGAAAACGGCAAAGGCCCGGCCGACATAATCCAAAATACCGTTTTGGTAAAAAGCGGTAAGCATACCGAGTAAAATACCGAAAACAGTGGATAAAACAAAGGCCGATACGGACAACTCCAAAGACGCCGGCCATTTGGAAATCAAACCGTCACGTATGGAAAATTTTTTTGCAATACTGTATCCGAAATTTCCGTGCAGCATATCGTTCCACCAACGAAAATAGCGGATCATAAGCGGAGCATCCAAGCCCAGCGATTCCCGTATTTGTTGAGCCATTTGTGCATTATATGTAGTCATATCCATAGTATAAAGCACCGGATCCACACCGGTACTGTTTAATGCGACAAAAATAATAAAACTCACAATGAGAATCATACCGACGGTTAAAGCCGCTTTTTTTGCAATATATTTGAGCATGTCCGTTCGCTCTCCCTGCAAAATTGAGGCGGCAGGTTTGCCGTCCCGCCGCCTAAACTAAAGACAATCCGCGCTTATCGCAAAACTACGTTACTTTTGCGATAAGCCGAATGCCCTTATTTTATTTCCCATTCTTCAAATTTATAATCGAAGAAAAACCAAAAGTTTCCCAAAACGTTTTCAGGAATGCTGAGTTTCGAACTTTTCCATATTTGCTGGTTGACGGTATAGACGGGAAGGAAAAACGCATTGTCCCTGTCCATTTTTTGCAGAACGGCAAGCTGATCCGCTACCAGTTTCGGCGTATACGCTGGTTCGAGTTTGGCAACTTCATCCTTAAAAAGATCGCGGGCGGGAATCATCCAGTTCATGTTTTCGCGCAAATACATTTGATACCAACTGAGGTTATCGTATGCGGAAAGCCCGAAGTACGCAAGATCGTGTTTTCTTCCTTCAAAAACATCGCCTACGGGGTTGGAAGTGTATACGGCTTCGCACTTTACGCCGATTTGTCCCAAGTAATATGCAATCGCATCCATAACGTCAATCGACGTTTGGTCTTTATAATAATAGTAAATCTTTAAAACATGGTTAAAATCGTAACCGGCTTGCTGCAACAAAGCTTTTGCACCCTCTGGATCGTATTTGTACCAGTCGCCCGCATAGTTTTTGTCCGATGAAAGAACTCCGGTTTGCGTTAAAGACGCTTGATCCCCGTATAAACCTTTGATAAGGGTATTCCAGTCCACCGCCATTGCAACGGCTTTTCTTGTACGCCAATCGCCGATAATATTTTTTTCTTTTCCCGCCGCATCGAAAAAGTTGAACAATAAAAAGCGGAAAAAAATCGTCGGAACGACTTTTAATTCAAAGCCGGGAGTTTTTTGCATAGTGTGATAGGTTTCCGCATCGTTTGCCATAAAAAAATCCGTAATGCCGGAACGTGCGGCAACGGAATAATCGGAAGTAACGGTACAAATAATTTTTTTGATTTTGGGTACTTTATCTTTATAGTAGGGATTCGGTTCAAGAATATAATAACTTCCCGGCACATGTTCTTTAATGACAAACATACCGCTGTTAACCGGAATCGTACGCCAAATAGGATCGGTTTTAAAACCGTTGTTTTCAAAGGCGCAGTTTTCATAGATATGTTTCGGCAAGGGAGCAACTTGGCACATTAAATCCACAAAAGAAACATAGGGGGCGGTTAATTTTATAGTCAATGTATCGCCGTTTGCCTGTATACCCTTTATCCAATCCGTTTTGCCCGTTTTATAATCTTCAAAACCTTCTATGTATTTAAGCGCATTTGTAACATAGGCCCAGTAAATACCGTCTTTGCACATACGGCCGAGCGTCCATGTTACATCTTCCATGGTAATCGGTTTGCCGTCCGACCATTTCAGATCCTTCCGAATCGTCATAACAAGCGTACGTCCGTTATCTTTTATTTCCCAATTTTTCATAATTTCCGGACCCGAAACCTTAAGCTTATTATCCGCCTGTAAAAGGGTTAACCACATAAGGTTGCCGGTAAGATTGGTGTCCGTCCACGGATAAACAAAATCGTAACTATTATACGTATTTCTTTCGTTATTATAGGCAAGGTGCAAAACCCGTTCCTGCCCTTCTTTTTTTGAAGCTTCATCTTTAGCACCTGTTGCCGCAAGCGGTATAACGGCTACGGCAAGTATAGCCGCCG
>CAUURR010000136.1:0-5517 GCA_963547555.1 uncultured Treponema sp.
TTTAATCGTATATTGTTTCATAGCGGTCAGGCTCCCTCTCCCAAAACTTTCGGGACGCGGAAATAAACGTCCATAAATTCGCCGGTCATTTTTTTAAGGTCGGGAATATCAAGACCTTTTTCGATTTCGTCTTCGCGAAGAGAATCCGCATCCGTTGAAGGGTAGGCATCGTAGGGATTTTCGCTGTCGTCAAAACGCGACAAAATATCCAAATATGCGACAATTTGTTCCGTTTGATTTTTTAAAGTTTTAAGATCGACAGATGAGGGAGCCAGGCGCGAAAGATACAGCAAGGCTTCCAGCATATTTTCGTCGATAAGCTTTTTTTCGCTGTTCATAATGGTAGATAATACCCGATTACGGGCTTTTATTCAAGAAGAGGGGTTGACGGAAAACGGGGAAACCGCACAGGACGGGGAAAAATACAGGGGGCGCAAAGAGCGCGGGGGCAAGACAAGTCGGAATGCGATATCGGAAACAGACGTTTTTATACTCGGTTTTCTGCTTATTTTTTACAAGGTATAAATATAGTTTTTGCAGTTCTTTTGCGCTAGGGGGCGGAGTGCCGCCGAAGGCGTACCGCCGTGTGCTTGGAACTTGGGCTTTCGGCGGTATGCAGCACGCAGCACCCGGCGGGGCGCTCGCCCCGAAGCGCCCGTAAAAAGGATTAAAAAAAGCCGGCTGTTTTTTTAATCCTTTTAAAAATCGATTTAAAAATCGGCGGATTTGGGAGTTCGGGGGAAGGGGATAACGTCGCGCAGGTTTGCCATGCCGGTAACGTAGCGAAGGAGGCGTTCAAAACCGAGACCGAAGCCCGAATGGACGACGGAGCCGTATTTGCGCAAATCGAGGTACCACCAATAGTCTTCGGGTTTTAAGCCCATTTCGGCGATGCGGGCGAGGAGCTTGTCGTAGCTTTCTTCGCGCTGGGAGCCGCCGATTATTTCTCCGATGCCGGGGACAAGGACGTCTACGGCGCGCACGGTTTTGCCGTCATCGTTCATCTTCATATAAAAGGCTTTGATGTCTTTGGGGTAGTCGTAAATCATGACGGGTTTTTTATAGAGTTGTTCGGTTAAAAAACGTTCGTGTTCGGTTTGTAAATCGCAGCCCCAAAAGACTTTGAATTCGAAGCGGTCGTTGTTTTTTTCCAATTCTTCGACGGCCCGGGTGTAGCTTATGCGTTCAAAATCGGAAGATACAACCTGCGTGAGGGTGTCGATGAGACCTTTTTGTATGCGCTCGTTAAAAAATGCCATATCTTCGGCGCATTTGGTGAGTGCCCAATTTAAAAGATATTTGATAAAGTCTTCGGCCAAATCCATGTTGTCGTCGAGGTCGAAAAAGGCCATTTCGGGTTCTATCATCCAAAACTCGGCGAGGTGGCGCGGCGTGTTGGAGTTTTCGGCTCGGAAAGTGGGGCCGAAGGTGTAGACGCGTGAAAGGGCGGTTGCAAAGGTTTCGGCTTCCAGTTGGCCGGATACGGTGAGGTTTGCGCTTTTTCCGAAAAAGTCTTTTGTGTAATCGATAAGCTCTGCGGCTTTGTCGGGACTCATTCCCTTTGCGCCGGCTTTGATTCCCTGTTCGGCGATTTTTGCCAAGTCGAGGGTGGTTACCTGAAACATTTCACCGGCTCCTTCGCAGTCGCTTGCGGTGATTATGGGGGTGTGGACGTAGTTAAAATCGCGTTCCTGAAAAAAGCTGTGCACGGCAAAGGCCATTTGGTTTCTCATGCGGGCGACGGCACCGAATGCGTTGGTGCGGGGGCGAAGGTGGGCTATTTCGCGCAAAAACTCGAAGCTGTGTCCTTTTTTTTGCAGGGGATAGGTTTCCGCCGGGGCTTCTCCGAGAACTTCCAGGCGCTCAAGGGCGACTTCGACCGCTTGACCCGATGCGGGTGAGGGGATGAGTTTTCCTTGTGCGTGAACGGAAGCACCCGTGGTGATTTTTTTCAGTTCGTTTTCGATGTCGGCGGCTGCACCGTCTGAGGTGGCCGAGTCTGCCGCTGCTTCGCTTTCGCGGTCGAAGGTGAGCTGTATCGAGGCAAAGCAGGAGCCGTCGTTTACCTGAATAAAACAGAGGTTTTTGGAGTCGCGTTTGGTGCGTACCCAGCCGTATACGTGTACTGTCCGTCCGTCCGGTTCGGACACGAGAATGTCTTTGATTAATGTGATTTTCATATAACAGTCATAGCATTTTTTTTGATTTTTATCAAGGCGAATGTGCTTGTTCCGAAAAGAGAGTTTGCCCGGTGAGTTTTAATACCCGCGCATTTCTTTTATTTCGGCGATTTGTTCGGGCGTAAGCCCATGGCTTCCTTCTATGCCCTGTGTGATAACGGTCATGAGGGCGGCGCGCTCCAATAATTCGATGCGGTCGAATGCGGTTAAAAGTTCGGTGCCGACTGCAACGGCTCCGTGATTTTCCATCAACAAAGCGTTATGATTTTTTATATGTTCGGCGACGATTTGTGCAAGGGCGGCGGTTCCCATAAGGCGGTAGGGCACGTTCGCAACTTCGCCCAACACGTAATAAAGTTCGGCGTTGAGTGTTGTGTCGATTTTGCAGGGCATTGCCGTTGCAAAGGCACTTGCATAAACCGGATGAGCGTGAATAACCGCATGTATATCGGGACGTGTAAGTAAAATCAAGCGGTGCATTTCGGTTTCTATGCTGAGTTTTAAATGCGGGGTGAGATTGGTTCCGTCCAAATGCACGATTGCAATGACATCGGCGGTTAAGTTTCCTTTGTCCAGTCCCGAGGGCGTAATGCAAAACATATCTTCGGCGATACGCAAGCTGATGTTGCCTCCGCTTATTGTTGTAAGATTGCGCTCGTATAAGCGGCGCATATAGGCGGCAACAAGTTTACGTTCTTCAATATAATCGTGTTCTTCCATAAAATAAGCTCCTGTGTTCAAGGGTATGAAGTATCAAAGCCGCTTTTGCCGGCAGGGCTGTACCGATTTTTCGACAGGCTCGTCCGGCCCCTTATGCGTGGCTTGCTTTAAAGTAATCAGCCGCGTGTTTAGGTTCGTATACACCCAAGTCGGTAACAATGCCCGTGCAAAGTTCGGGCGGCGTAATGTCGAATGCGGGGTAATATCCCTTCACTCCCTCCATTGTTATCTTTTTGCCCCAAAGCGTCAATACCGCATCTCCGTCGCGCTCTTCAATATGTACGGTTGAAAGGTCGGCGTGCTTGGGGTCGGGGGTTCCGGTAACGTAATAAGGTATGCCGTAATAGCGGGCGGCAAGCGCCATTTGAAAAGTGCCGACCTTGTTGATAATGTGTCCGTCGAGAGTGATAACGTCGGAGGCCGAAGTGAACATATCTACGTTTTTGGTTTTCATTGTAAAGGCGCACATATTGTCGCTTATAACGGTAACGGGCACTCCCATATCGCAGGCGACGCTTGCCGTAAGGCGGGAGCCTTGAAAATAGGGGCGGGTTTCGGCGCAAATAACCGTAACGTTTTTGCCGTCTTGTATACATTCGCGCAGTACGGTGCCGACAATCGTGTCGCCGAAGCACTGGGTCAGTATAGTGCCGTTTTGCGGTATAAGGGCGGCCGTGTGTTTGCCGATAAGCGTGTATTTTTTATAATTGTTATTTACATAGTTAAAAGCGTAGTCGAATGCGGCTTGAACGATTTCGTCCGCGGATGCTGTTCCTGCAAGGCTTTTTATAACTTCGAGCGAAGCGTTTACAATGCCCTTCATTTGTTCAACCGTTGTCGGCCGCGCGTGGGAAAGGTCGTAGGCGGCTTTTTCGCAGTATGCGATTATATCGGCTTCGCAGCCGCTTGCACCTTTCTCATGGACGGCTTGATAGGCGGCCAATGCCATACCCATTGCGGCGGCAAGATAGGGACCCGCGCTTTGCGTTACCATATCTTTTATGGCTTGAGCAACTTCGCGGTAATCGGTGCAGGTTACGAATTCGATTTGCGAGGGGTATACCCGTCTGTCCAATATGCGTACCGTCCCTTTTTCGTACCATGCGACGTTTTCGTATCTCAGTAAAAAGGCCAAGCCCTCGTCCGCCCGTTTTATATCGTTCATTCCGTTACCTCTTTTTGTGCTTTTTTAAAAAAGTTGACAATGTCTTTTCCCGAAAGATTTTCACGCCGCTTTATAATAAGGTTTTCCGCAGTGAGGATGAGCGCGCGCTCCATACGGAGTTTTACAGTGCCGTCTTTTACCGAAGTCAGTTCCGCAACCTTTGTGTCGCCGACAACACGCCGTATCATTTCCGTTCCCGCAAAACCGAGAGAGTCGGCTTTTATGTCGGCAAGGTAGGACTCTTTAAAGCCGCCCGTATACAGGGGAAAGTGTACGCACTCGTCATATTTTTTTGCAAGTTTTGTCTCCGTTAAGTCAACGATGTCGGCGATGCAACGTTCGGCCCACGATATAAAAGCGGTATTAGAGGGGGCGTAAAAGCTTTTATGTGCAAGGGCAAAAAACATATTACCGATAACGTTCCCGATGTCGTAGCCCATAGGCCCGTAAAAGGCGAATTCGGGGTCGATTACCTTTATGCCTGTTTCGTTTATAAAGATTGAGCCCGAATGTAAATCACCGTGAATCAAAGCTTGCGCATTGTTCATAAAGGCGTTGCGGAGCATTCCGGCTTGAGCTTGTAAAGCTTCGTTTCGGTACAAGTGCGTTTCGACAAAATCCTCGTTGCCCTGTGTTATAATATTGCGCTTTTTATAATCGTAATAGGGCTCGGTTAATACCAAGTCTTCGGTTATGTCGCACAGCTCGATATTCGTAAACAGCTTGACGCGCTCTTTTTTTTCGGCACGGCCGATAACCAAATCGGTGGTGGGAAGAAGGGTTGCCGCCAAAAAATCGGAGATTGTTTCGGCAAAGTGCAAAAAGGTGCGCCCTTCAAGCATTTGCGTTCTGAGGTTTTTATATGAGGAAATATCTTCCATAACCAAAGCGCACAAGGCTTCATCGTAGTGATAGACTTTCGGCACCATAGAGGGCGCAAGGGTGCCTTCTATGCGTAAAATTTCTGCTTCTATTTTGCTGCGGTGTAAATCCAAAGGGCGGCCCGAAGAGCGCAGGAGTTTGTCCGCCTGTTTTATGACGAGGGATTTTCCCGTTTTTTCGTCAATCACCTTAAAAACGTAATTGATATTGCCGTCACCGATTTCGCTGCATACAAGCTGCGCGCCCGTATCGAAAAAGCCCTTATGTATAACGTATTCTTTTACGTCGTCCGTGTTCATTAAAAAGTGCGTTGAATAGTCTTTGCTCATTTTTACAATTATATAACGCAAACTTGCAGCTGTCAAAGGGAAAGCTGCCGTTTTATTCGTGCGGAGGGTCTAATCCCACGGCGCTTGCGTGTGGTTGTTGATTTTAAAATTTACCGTATAAAAGTATAGAATTTAGTTTGAAAACATATCGGACATATTGTTTTTTTTCTTGCATTATTTTGAATAAGGGTGTATCATTAAATAAGCGCTAAAAGTAAAAGGAGATGTGCTTGACATGAAC
>CAUURR010000137.1:0-5499 GCA_963547555.1 uncultured Treponema sp.
GTATTTCGGGCATATTGGAAAAAGCTTCCAGTTTTCCGAAAACGGCACCGGCTCGTTCGTTTAAGACTTTTGCCGAACTTGCCGCCAATTCTTTAATAAAGTATTCGCTGTTGTGCATAAGAGAGCGGGAAGCAAGGTATACCGAAGCTGTACACAAAAGGCTTACAATCGTAAGGGCAAACAGGGTAAAGGATGTTATCATTTTGTTTTTTATGGAAAACAACTTTACACCTTTATCTGCAGATGATTTTTCGTTCATACATATATCCTTCTCGGTTTTATTCGCCCAAAGATGTGTTTGCATTATTTACAAAGTTGTCAAGCACATCTTGAACATTTTTTCCCGCCAATGCATCTTTTAAAGCTTGATTCCAATACGTGCGCATTTTTGAAAACCCCGCGACGTTGTTGTAGTATTGCCCGAAAAAGCGCTGCAGGACGGAATTGTACAATATTTCGTTGTCTTGCGAATCAATTTTTATTTTTGACGTTGCGGGAAAAGCGCCGGTAGCCGTTACCAGTTTTTCAGCCCACACTTCATCGGTTGCGGCAAAATGTAAAAATTGTTTTGCCGCTTTTATTTTTGCGGCGTCTTTGTTTTTGAAAATACAAGCTCCGCCTGCCAGAAATTCAAGGATAGGAGTCCCCGAATCATTGGGAAAGGGCATATAGATGGGCGTAAAGTCTTTGCCGTTATAGCGCCGTTTGCCGTCGTTCATTTTATTAAGCTGCGGCGACTACACAAGGGGATGGACGGCTTTTGACTCTGCAAACCATGCTATTGCATCGTTTGATGTAAGGGATGAGCCGTCAAAAAGCAAACCGTTTTTTACCGCCCGTACTGTCCATTGCAGATTTTTTACCGCTTGTTCCGAATTAAAAATGTACTTTGTATAATCTTCGTTTATAAGGTTTGCATTGCCGTATAAATTTACCAAAAAAGCGCGCGTTCCCTGATCGCCGCCTGCGGTTTTGCAGTAAAAAACGCCGGGCGTTTTGTCGTTCGGCAGTTTTTGTTTAAGAGCGGTTAGCAGTTTTTCGTATTCGGCAACAGTCCAGCTGCGATCTAAACGTTTATAGGGTAAAAGGTCTATAAGGTTTAAGTCTTCAAGCATTTCTTTATTGAATGCCATGGAAAACGGGCCTTCGTGCATAGGGTACATGTATGTGCGCCGATCTTTTCCGGCAGACACCGCTAAAAGTCCGGTCGTTATATAGGGTTTTTCGGTTGCCAATACATCGTCGAGCGGTTCAAGCAAGCCTTTGTCCGCCCATAAGATAATGCGCCCCGGTGCATCGTAAATTATGTCGGGCGTTTGACCGGAACTTATGGCTTTTTCAATTTGTGCGGGACCGTCCGTAAAATCGAGGAGGGTAAAATGAACTTTTATTGAAGGATTTTCTTTTTCAAATGCTTCAATAAGGCTTTTTTCAAAATCGCCCGGGACTCCCGTTTCCGAAGTAAAATTGGGGAAACTCCAAAAATCGATTTGTGCGGAAATTTGATCGGTATTTTTATGTGTACAGGCCGTACATAAAATAAAAAGAAGTACCGTCAAGGACTTTACAAGCAAAGTGTAAAATGTCTTTTTCATGTTGTTTCCTGTCTGCGATATTTTCGAACGCTTATTTTAGACAATGCAGTCGGCATTGTCTAAAAACGCTGTCGCATTTTGAGGAACATTTTAACATATTTAATAAAAACTGCCAATCGGGTATCCGCTACATCTTGGGTATCCGCTTCACAGGCTGCAATGCCTACAAGGGGTATTGTAATCATATTCGGTTGAGAACACTGCAATGCACTACTTGACAGAAAAGCGGTTTTTCCGATATAATTATACAATCATTCCCCGATTGTGTAATGGTAGCACCGCAGATTCTGGTTCTGCTTGTGGGGGTTCGAGTCCTCCTTGGGGAAAAAGGGGTGTCTAAAAACCGCGGTTTTCGGACAACCCCTTTTTTTAACGTGCCGTGATTGGTCCCTTCGTCTATCGGTTAGGACAAAAGATTCTCAATCTTTAAAGACGGGTTCGATTCCCGTAGGGACTGTTTTAATCGCCGAAATCGTAACTCAGCACTTTTTCCAAAGATTCATCAAGCACATCGCAGATTTTTTCGCCCCCGCCCTCGCGGATGTTTGCCTCCGCCCCCTACAGCTTTTTCCCCCGCAGCCTGAGTGCGTTTGTAACGACAAAAACCGAACTGAGTGACATGGCAAAGCTTCCGACCATGGGCGATAACAAAAGACCGTAGGCAGGGTACAAAAGTCCTGCGGCAAGGGGGATGCCGATACTGTTGTAAAAAAAGGCCCAAAACAGGTTTTGTTTGATATTGCGTATGGTCATACGGCTGAGCTTTACCGCCTTTGCCGCATCGCGTAAATCGCCTTTTACGAGCACTATGTCGCCCGATTCCACCGCAATGTCGCTGCCGTTTCCGATTGCGGCTCCCACGTCGGCTTGAACGAGGGCGGGCGCATCGTTTATGCCGTCGCCTGCCATCATAACGACCGCGCCCTTTTCCTGTAAGCCGCGTATTACTTCGGCCTTGTCTTGGGGCAGCACTTCCGCTATAACTTCATCGGCTTTAATCAGTTTTCCCATATAGTCCGCGGCCGCCTTATTGTCGCCGGTTAAAAGGATAACGCGCAGGTTTTGCTCCTTCATAAGGGCGACGGCCTCAATGCTGTGGGGCTTTAATGTGTCGGTAATCGTAATTAAGGCATAGGCTTTTTTATCGGCTGCAAGGTAGACAAGAGCGGCTCCCGCACTTGAAGCTTTTTGTGCTTCCGCGTCAAAAAAGGAACAGTCTATACCGTTTTCTCCCATAAATAGACGGCTTCCCGCCAACACGCGCAGGGGAGTATCTTTTGCTGCGTTTTTTTCTGCCGGCTGTGCCGCTTTTGTTTTTGTCCCCGATTCCGACGAGCTTGAAAAATCTCCTTTTACTTGAGCCGCAACTCCTTTGCCGCTGATATTTTCAAATGAGATGACTTCAAACTGCACGGGAGAAAGTCCGTTTTTTAAGTCTGTTTCGGCCTGTGCAAAAGCCGCCTCCGTTACCGCTTTTGCAAGCGGATGGGCGGATGCGTTTTCCACTACGGCTGCGAGGGCGAGGACAACGGAACGCTCTTTTCCTTCCGCACAAAATACGCCGCTTACGCTCGGCTTTCCTTCCGTAACGGTTCCCGTTTTATCGAGGACAACCGTGTCCACGTGTTTTGCTGTTTCAAGTGCTTCCCCCGATCGTATAAGAATACCGTTTGCAGCTCCCAGTCCCGTTCCGGTCATAATGGCGGCGGGCGTTGCAAGACCGAGGGCGCAGGGGCAGGCTATAACGAGAACGGAAGTACAGACACGTAAAATAAACGACGCATCGGCTCCGGCTATAGCCCAGCCTGCGGCGGCGGCAATACTGATACCGATAACAACCGGCACAAAGATACCCGATACCTTGTCGGCAATTTTGGAAATGGGCGCCTTTTTGCCTTGCGCTTCTTCGACAAACATAATGATTTTGGAAAGCACCGTATCTTTTCCGATTTTTGTAACCTTCATATACAAAAGACCGTTGCCGTTCATAGTGCCGCCGGTAACCGCAGAACCCTCGCTTTTTTCAACGGGTAAACTTTCGCCCGTGAGCATGGATTCGTCAACCCCGCTGTTTCCCTTGAGCACCGTACCGTCAACGGGAATGCGCTGGCCGGGACGTACAAGCAGTACATCGCTGATTCCTATTTGTTCAACGGGAACTTCTTCAAACGTTTCCGCCGAGCCGTTGTTGTCCGCTTTGAAATTCATTACCCGTACTGCGATGTCGGGAACGAGGGCGGTCAGAGCTTTGATGGCGCTTTTTGTTTTTTCTTTACTGCGCTGTTCAAGGTATTTTCCCGTCATCACAAAAACAAGGACAACCGCCGAAGCTTCAAAGTATAAGCTGTGGACAAGATGCGGGTGCAGGGGAATTAAAAATGTAAGTACCGTACTGTATATAAAGGCGGCGGTACTTCCCAGTGCCACCAAAGTGTCCATGTTCGGATTGCCGTGAAAAAGGGCTTTGAATCCGCGGATGTAAAAGCCCCGTGCAATAAACATAATCGGGATTGCGCAAAGCATATTCAATAGGGCAAAATTCGACGGGTAGGTTTTTATATCGAAGATTTGCGGAATCGGTAAATGCATCATATGTCCCATAGCGGCGTACATTAAAAAGACCGCAAAAATCCAAGCCGCTGTAAGGGCTTTTTTTTGCGAAGTCAAAGTTTTTTCATCCGCTTCTGAAGATGACCTGCTTGAATGTGCGGCGGCTCCCGGTATTCCGCCGGCTGTTTTGCTGCCGTTGGCCCGTTTGTTTTCCGCGTTTTCCGGGATACAGCCGAAGCCCGCTTTTTGCACCTTTGATATAATCAACTCATCGGAAACTTTATCGCTGTCGAATACAATGCGCATTTTGTTTGTGGTAAGGTTTACATCGCTTTCGGCAACGCCTTCTATTTTGCGGGTTACCCGCTCCACAGCTGCCGAACATGCCGCGCAGGACATTCCTTCTATAATAAATTCTTTTTGTATCTTTTTCATTTTATACAATCCTCCGTTATGTACTGCTGCCGTGTTTATTATTACTAACTTAAAATATAATTCTTAACAGGAAACGGGTCAACAGAAACGGGTCAACATATTGACTGAAAAGCATACAATATTCTAATATGTTTTCGTATGAATAATAATTCCGGCTCATTTGACAGACTTGTTGCAGGCCTTTCTTCCGAAGAACGGGTTGCGCTTTTGCGAAAACTTGAGCCGACACTCGAAAGCGATAAAGAGAGCTTATCTATTGATTCCGGCGAAAACAGGGGCCCTCTTATGGATTTGGAAAAAGCATTCCAAAAAGAAACCGTTTTTGTCAGATTATGGATTTTTTTAAAAGGTTTATTTTCAAATACGGGTATTGAAGGAGCCTATAACGATTATCGCATCGGTCTTACGGTAAAAAAAATAGTTGCCGACAGTCCCAATCTTATTGATCCCCGTTATCTTGCCCTTGAAAATTGCTTTTATGAAAAACTTTTAAAATTACAGGAAGCGGCGGATTTTTTTAAAGACGGAATTGCCGCATATGAGCGGGATGAAGACGGATTTTGCTTCTTTTTAACAACCCTTATTATGACGGATTTCGGTGAGTGCATGGAAAAAGAAGTAAGTCCGTATGCTCTTCCGGTTTCGACTGAACCGACACCCGAGCTGCGTACTTCTTTAATCCGTAAAATGGAAGACATGCTGGGCAATATAGGTGCCGATGAAAAAAACTCCCTGCGTGATTGTTTTGTTTGTCTGGATTGGCTTCGCCGTTTTGTTTCCTTACCCTTTGCCCGTTTTTTGTCGCTGTTTCGCTCAATCCCGGAAAAAGGAATGACCTGTTCCATCAGTGCCGCCCAATCGGAAATATCTCAATTTGCAAAGGTTCTTTACACTGCAAATAAAATGCTGCCCGAAGTTT
>CAUURR010000138.1:0-5418 GCA_963547555.1 uncultured Treponema sp.
CCGGGTGCCAACAGGTGCAAAAGCCATAAAAGCATGGACAAATTCAAAATCAGGGCAATCACATAGGCGGTTAAAACAGTAAAGCCGAATTTTATAATTTGCAAGCTTTGCGTTTTTACGATAAGTCCGTACATTTTATACAAAATAAAAGCCAAAACGCCTATATCCAAAACGGGTCGGATATATTCGTATATTTCCGGAAATCGTTCCAAACTACCCATAATTGTTCCTTTATTATAACCTTCGCTTATCCGTCCAAAGCATTCAGGACACGAAGCATATCGACCGTTTCGGCAGTATCGTGTACCCGCACTATAGTACAGCCGCGCTGTACGGCAATCATATTCGCCGCAAGAGAACCTGCCAGACGCGCGGACGTTTCTTTGCCCGTAATCTCTCCGATAACCGTTTTACGCGATAAGCCCATCAGGTTGTGCATAATGCGCCGGCCCGTCCGCTCTTCTATAAGGTCGAGTATGACAGTCCCCGAACGGATAAGGCTTATGTTCGCGTCCCTGTCTTTTCCGAAGCCGACGCCGGAATCGACGATAATCTTTTCGGGTGCAATACCTTCCGATACGGCATATTCTATCCTATCGGCAAGGTATGAGGCAATATCCCGCACGACATCAGTATAATCGGTATTGCGCTGCATGATAAGGGGGGTACCCCGTTTATGCATTAAAATAACCGGAATTTTTTCGGAGGCGGCAAAAGAGGCAAGGTTTGTATCGTCTTCAAGGGCGGATATATCGTTTAAAATATCGGCTCCGGCTTGACGGGCGGCTTTCATAACGCTTAAAAGCCGCGTATCAACGGAAATAACTCCGGACGACCATCGGCGGATTTCTTCTATAACGGGAACGATGCGCTTGATTTGTTCTTCGGCACTGACATAATCGGAACCGGGACGGCTCGATTCTCCGCCTATATCGACAATATCAGCCCCCGCTTCAAAATGTTCAAGGGCTTTTTCCGCCGCTTGCGCAGAAGAATATGAGCGCGAATGCTCCCAAAAAGAATCGGGAGTACAGTTTACAATCGCCATAACATAGGCGGGCTTTTCGGTTGTGAGTATGCGGTTTGCCAAAGGTATGGGAGGCGGAATCGGCATATCAATCCCACATTTTTAAAGCTTTGTAGGCCAAAGAAGAGCCGTCCAAATGGGCATCTTTTAAGATTTCGCCCCTGTTTCCCTGAGCCAAAAAGCGATCGGGAAAACCGCTTACACCCGTCTTTTTTCCGTCGGTATACCGGTCAAGCAGGGATTCCAAATAGGTACCTATACCGCCGATTCGTATGCCGTCCTCAATAAATAAAACGCGCTCGTAAGAAGAAGCGACCGATAAAAAATGCGCTTTATCCAAGGGCTTTAAAAAGCGGAGGTTGTAAATATCGGCGGATTTTCCGCACTTATACAATTCGTGCGCCGCTTCCAAAACTTCGGGAAAGATGCCGCCGGTACAAACTAAAAGAATTGTATCGGTACCGTCCGTATTCGTACCCTTTTCATCAGCCGAGAAATTGGCGGCGGCTTTTTTCGAAGCGGCCGGCTCTTTTAATAAAACACCCCGTCCCGAAACGACGGGAAGAGCAAATTCCCTGTGCTCGGCCGGACACAGACCTTTAGGATAGCGTATGACAACGGGACTGTTTTGAGTCAGTGCCCAGTGAAAACAAAGTTCCAATTCTTTTTCGGAAGCGGGTGCCAACAGCGAAAGATTGGGTACGGGGCGCAAAAGCGAAATATCGAAAATGCCCTGATGGGTTTCTCCGTCGCCGGGGACGGCTCCGGAACGGTCAAGCATAAAAATCCCCGCTCCCTTTTGCAGGGCCATATCGTGAATCAGCTGGTCTACCGCACGCTGAATAAAGGTGGAATAAATTGCGGTAACGGGTTTTAAGCCTGCACGCGCCAAGCCGCCGGCAAAGGTAACCGCATGCTGCTCGGCAATACCCACGTCGAAAAAGCGGTCGGGAAAACGGTGCTCGAATTCGGTCAAGCCCGTACCGTCGGTCATCGCGGCGGTGATTGCCGTTATACGCTCATCTTTTTCGGCGGCAGCAGTGAGAACACGCGAAAACACTTGCGTAAAAGAGGGACGCGGGGCCTTTTTTGACGTTTTAGGTGAAAATCCGTGATACGAAACGGGATCGCTTTCCGCAGGAGCATAGCCCCTGCCCTTTTGAGTTACCAGATGTACGACAACCGGACGGCGCAGTTTTTTTATGCGCTTGAATACCGTAATCATCTGTTCTATATGATGGCCGTTTAAAGGGCCGACGTATTCAAATCCCAAATCGGAAAAAAAGTTGCTCGGAAAAATCAAACCCTTTACCGCACGCTTTAATCTGAATACGATATTCATAAAGGCTTTACCGATAAGAGGGATTTTTTCAACCAAGCGGTCAAAGTTGTAACGGAATGTTTGATAGGGAGCGGTCATTGTAAGACGGCTTAAATAACGCGAAAAGGCTCCCGTATTGCCGTTTATGGACATTTGATTATCGTTTAGAACAATCACCAAATCTTCGGCAAGCTGACCGGCATGAGAGAGAGCTTCCAAAGCCATACCACCGGTAAGAGCACCGTCTCCAATAACGGCAATAACCTTTCCCTTTTCTTTTTGCAAACGCCGACCGATAAGCAAACCCAGTGCCGAAGAAATGGAAGTGGACGCGTGTCCCGCATCAAACCAATCGTGCGGACTTTCGTCGCGTTTGGTAAAACCGGCAAGCCCGTCCTTTTGACGCAGCGTATCAAAACGCTCGTTGCGTCCGGTAAGAATCTTATGCGCATAGCATTGATGGCTTACATCCCAAATAAAAGCATCGGAAGGACTGTCGAACACCTTGTGCAGAGCAATCGTAAAATCCACCACACCCAAATTACTTGCAAGATGCCCGCCCGTTTTTCCGACCGTATCTATAATACGTGCACGTATTTCTTCGGATAACTGTTTGAGTTCTTTTATATTTAATTGTTTGATGTCGCCGGGGCAGTCTATATTTTCAAGCAGAATAAAATTCTCCTCTAAAAAATCGATAAGTACATGAGTAAAGTCATTATTTAAATACCGCCGCTTAATTCAGGTTACATATTACATGACAACGGTTCCCGAAAAATCCGTTCTTTTCAGGCAACGTAAAAAAAAGACCGCCGGACGATAGCACATCGCACCCGCAGCCTTCTTGTTGCATAGTCAATAGAATACACAAAAGGGAATCTATTTGTTTTTATGCCGATTTCTTCTGAGCTTTTTCTTCCGCTTATGAGTAGCTATTTTTTGACGCTTTCTCTTTTTACCACAGGGCACAACAGCACTCCTTATCTGATTTAAAAACTTTATATATTATGCCCGAATTTTGCATATGAGTCAAGTGTATTTTCCGCTCCCGCTAAAAATTCGGTAATTTTTTTTTCGCAGCCCTCTATATCGTCCGCATTAAGCGGAATTGCATCGGTAAATGCTTTAAAAAACGTTTGCTGGCGTTTTGCATAAGCGCGGCTGTCTTTTTTTATGCGCTCTTTTACCGCCTGTATATCTTCATTTAGTCTGCCGTCTGCCGTAAAAAACTCGCGGTAGCCTATCGCCTGCATTGCGGAATCTTCGGCACAACAGCCGGAGGATACCAAAGAATGTACTTCATCGGCAAGCCCCTGTTCAAACATAAGATCGACGCGTTTATCGATACGTTCGTACAATTCCGCCCTGCTTCTTTGCAAGGATAAAATCAAAAACGAAAAACCCTCGCGCGCAACAGGCTCGACGGAAAAAGAACTCAAAGGTTTGCCCGATGCTATGCACACTTCCAAGGCGCGTTTTATGCGGTATTCGTCGTGAATGTGGATTTTATGCGCACTTGCGTGGTCAAGATTTTCAAGTTCTTCCCAAAGTTTTTGCGCTCCTTCTTTTTTCATGCGGGCCTCGATTTGTCCGCGTAACAGACTGTCCGCCTGAGGTGTGGGGGGAAGACCGTAGATAAAATTTCTGATATAAAACCCGGTACCGCCTACAATAACGGGAAGTTTTTTGCGGCTATAAATATCGGCTGCGGCTTCAAGGGTTTTGCGCACAAAATCCCCCGCCCCGAAACTTCCGCGCATCTCGCATATATCTATAAGATGATGGGGCAGTTTTTCGAGCAGAACTTTATCCGGCTTTGCCGTTCCGATATTAAAACCGCGGTACACCTGCATGGAATCGGCACTGATAACTTCAGCAATTCCTGCAAAAGAAGAGGACGAGTCCTGCGCAAACAGAGCTTCGGCACATGATGTTTTTCCGCAAGCAGTCGGAGCGCAGATAACGATGAGGGGTTTATGCTTCGATGCGGTATTCAACCTGTTTTGAAAAAAGCTGACGGGCGGCAAGGGACACAACTTTTCCGTCGTTGTTTTCAATTTCGGGATCTCTTACCATTGAAAGCTGGTAGGCACGGCGGCTTGCCGCACAGGTTATTTCGTAGACATTATCTTCAAAACGAACCAAGTCCTGTAAAGGGAAAATCATACACAACTCCGTCATATAAAATCCGGCACTGACACCGGAAAACAGTACTATATAAATTATCAGGTTTTCGGCTCTTCGTCAAGAAGTCTATTGGACATTCTCGGAAAGCAATTAAAGGCTTTCTATTTCCGCTTCGGAAAGACCGGTAACCTTTGAAATCAAATTGATACCGAGATTTTCAAGCCGCATCAGCCGTGCCGTTTCCACTGCTTTTTGCTGCAAACCTTCGGCACGACCGATTGCTTTGCCTTCTTCTCTGCCTTCAGCGCGTTCATCGGCAAGGGTATCATAATAGTACTGCTCGGACAGTTCCCGTGCTATACGCCGCTCTTCTTCGGTTACCCTGAATAACGTTGCTTCAGCCATTTTCAAGCCCTCCTCTAAGGCACACAGTTTTTTAAGCATACCGCTTGCTTTGTCTTCCGCATAGTTGCTTAAAAACCGTATCCAAAAATCTTTTGCCGTATAATCCGCGATATCCTTAGCCATAGTATAGCCGATAAGCTCATTCAGTGCAACGTAAATAAACTGCATGATTGTCTCCCCGCTTATCTCAGGCAGTTTGGTGTTTTTAGGAACATCACTGCCGAATACGGTTAAACTTATCGCATACAACAAGTCATCGTTTTTCGGCTCTTTTTTAAGAAAGCGGGAAGCCGTGCGTGCCAGATAGAGTTGTTTTCTACGTAAAAACGAGCTGTTCCAAAATTGCTGCATTTCGATATTCACGATGAGTCCGTTGTCGGTTTTCACGAGTAAGTCCAAATAATAGGTTTCTCCGTTGGGGCTTTCACGGGTCAGTTCCGTATTCAGGATGTCCGCCGTGCGTATGGCTCCGTAGGTTTCTTTCAAAAAGGCATTGAGAAAACTGATAAGGGCTTTGTTGCCTTCCTCGCCCTTTGAA
>CAUURR010000139.1:0-5346 GCA_963547555.1 uncultured Treponema sp.
GTCTTTTTCGGCATTTTCTACGGATACACCCAAATTATTTTGCAAAAAGCTGCTTATCGTGTCGTGCTTGTGTTTTATTTCGAGGTATTTTTGCTTACCCAATTCGGTCATAATAATATCACCGTAGGGTTCATGCTCAATCATACCCCTGTCTTCAAGCAAGTGCAGGGCGACGTGCACCGAAGGCTTGGAAAGCTTCAGCGATGCGGCGATGTCTTTTACGCGGGGAATGCTGCCGTCTTGTGCCAAATTACCTATAGTTTCCAAATAATCTTCAAGGCTCTGTGTCATACCGATATTATAACAGGCTAACAGGGTCTACGTCAACTTCAATATACACACCCTGACGGTTTTTATATGCGGATAATAAATCAGCTGCCGCTTTTTGAAGGGGAGCGATTTTATTTGAGCGTAAGAGTATATGCTTACGGTAATTTGCGGCAATTTTTTCAAGCGGACATTCGGCGGGTCCCAGAATATTGACACGGGACGGATCCGATACCTGCTCTAAAATACGGGCGGCCTCTTGCGAAGCTTCATCCGCTTTTTTTTCATCGGCAGACCTGAACACGAGGCGCAAAAGACGGCTGTAGGGAGGAAAATGCAGCAAGCGGCGTTCTTCCAATTCTTCCCGGTAAAATGCTTCAATATCGCCGCCGCATGCAAGGGCTACGGCTTTGTGAGCGGGATTATAGGTTTGTACGATAACCTTGCCGTCGGGGAAAAAGCGTCCGGCTCTGCCTGCAACCTGAACAATGAGGGAAAAGGTACGTTCCGCCGCGCGAAAATCGGGCAAGTGCAGTCCCGTGTCCGCCGAAACCACCCCGACAAGCCGCACCCGCGGGAAATTCAATCCTTTGGCGACCATTTGGGTGCCGAGTAAAATATCAGCTTTTCCCGCTTTAAAATCCGCAAGTTTTTCAGTTAAATCGTCTTTGCCGTCCAAACTGTCGCTGTCGGCACGTATCACACGTGCATGCGGAAACTTTGCGCGGATTTCTTCCTCTATAAATTCAGTGCCGAAGCCCGTATATTCTATATCGAGCGATGCGCATGAGGGGCATTCGGATGGGGGGCGCACGGATAATCCGCAGTAATGGCAGCGCAGCACTCCGGCTTTTTTGTGATAGGTGAGGGAGGTCGAACAGTTTTTGCATTTTAAATCGAAGCCGCAGGATTTACAGCGGAAAAAATGCGTAAAACCGCGCCGATTTAAAAATAAAATAGCCTGCCGTTTATCTTCCAAAACCGCCCGTATTTCCCGTTCAAGCCGGCGCGAAATGCAGCCGTCCGTTTTTGAGTCTTCAGTGCGGCTGCCCAAATCGACAATCTCTATCGAGGGCATGGCACCGCCTGTAAGCCGTTTGGTAAGACGGTGTTCGCATATCCGCTTGCCCCGCATTAAATGCCATGCTTCAACCGAGGGGGTCGCGCTTCCCATAACAAGGGGAATGCCGCGGCCGGTACAGCGTTTCATTGCGATTTGCCGTGCCGAATAGCGCGGTGAATTACCCGATTTATAAGAGCCGTCGTGTTCTTCGTCGATAATGATAAGCCCCAAATCGGGAACGGGGGCAAAGACGGCACTGCGCGCACCGATAACGACGCGCGCTTTTTTTTCAAGGATTCGCCGCCACTGTGCAAGTTTTTCGCTTCCGGTCAGTGCCGAATGAAGGACTGCCGCCGTTTCTCCGAAGCGTCCCGTTACCGCATCGATTACCTGTTTTGTCAAGCCTATTTCAGGCACAAGGTAAATAACGCCTTTTCCTTCGGCGAGTTTTTGTTCTGCCAAGCGTAAAAAAACTTCGGTTTTGCCCGAACCGGTGCTGCCGTAAAGATAGTGCATAAGTTCTTTTTTTTCGTTTAAAATCGCATCGACGGCTGTGCGCTGCTCATCCGAAAGGGAGTGTTTGTCGAATTCGTCGGCTTCAAGGTCTGCGGTAAAAAGGCTTGTTTGTGCTTCTCGCTTTCCCGAAGGCAGCATTGCGCTGAGGGCTTCGCCTCGCCCGCACAGGTAATAGTCTTCCATCCACTTGGCTAAACCGATGAGTTCTTCGGTAAAAAGGGGCTTTTCATCTATTACTTTGTCTATTTCGCGTATTTTTTCGGCGGGAAAATCGACTGCCGGAGGAAGTTCCGTGTATGTGCCGACGATAAAGGCGGTCATCCTGCGGTTTCCGAACATAACCTGAGCGCGGCACCCTGCTTGAGCCGGTAATACCGCTTTTTTTGCGGATTTTGCCTTTGGTGGCTTCGGTTCGGTTTTCCCGTCCTCTTTTTGCGGGCCGCTCATTGTTTGGCGGTAAAAAAAAGATGAAAAAAGAGGAAGGTTTAAAAATACTTCAATCCAAAGAGTGCCTGTGTTTTCGCCCTGTGTTTCGTTTTTTGTGTTGTTCGGTTCAGTCATTTGTAAAGCTTTCCGCATAGCCGGGAGCCGATTCCGAAAGACGGGCGCGGAACAGTTTTAAATCCTCCCATGCCGGTTTTTTTAAGGAAGCATCGCGCAAAAGGGCGCTCGGATGATAGGTGCTCATAAGCGGAATGTTTCGGTACGAAAAAAAGCGGCCGTGCAGTTTGCCTATACCGTCGCTTGTTTCTAGCAGGTTTTGAGCCGCAATACGCCCTACCGCTAAAATCATTTTGGGCTTTAAAATTTCTATTTGTGTATGCAAAAAGTGAGCGCATGCCGAAGACTCTTCGGGTTTGGGGTCACGGTTGTGAGGAGGTCTGCATTTTACGACATTGCCTATAAAGCAGTTTGAGTGGCGCGAAAGCTGAATGGCGGCAAGCATTTTGTCCAAAAGCTGCCCTGCAGGGCCTACAAAGGGCAGCCCCGACCTGTCTTCATCGGCACCCGGTCCCTCTCCTATAACCATCACAACCGGATTGACCGAGCCGAAGCCGGGAACCGTTTTGGTGCGGTTTCGGCACAGTTCGCACTGCGAACACCGGGCGATTTGTTCGGCAAGCAGCTGCAGGCGTTCGGCATTGCCGGCTGTAATCGGGGGGATTGTTTCTCTGTCGTCCCGTGCGGATGCGGCAGCTTGCAGCAGGTTTTGAGGATCGAAACGGTGTTTTTTTGTGCCCGATACCCAAGCGTCGGCGGCATTCAATATATCCGTAAGCAGCTGTGTATCGGAAGTGGCCGGATTTTGCATAGCCTTACTATATCCCGATACGGGCTTTTTTGCAAGAAGTTTCAAAGGGAGTTTTGCGCTTCTTCCGAGTCGCTATCTTGACCAAGACGGCGTTTTATGATAAAAATAAGTTTCATGCCGTGTGCAAATTTTATCTATGGAGGTCTTTATGGTACGAATCCGGCTTAAAAAATTCGGAACAAAAAAACGTCCTTACTATCGTATAGTCGTTCAGGATTCCCGCAAACCGCGTGACGGAACTACTATCGAAGAAATAGGAATCTATCATCCCATTGAAGCCGAAGAAAAGCAAATCTCGTTTGATACCGAAAGAGTGCGTTATTGGCTCAGTGTAGGAGCCCAGCCTTCGGATACAGTCCGCAAGATTTTAAACAAAAAAAACGCTGCGCAATAAATTCGGGAGGTTCGCAAAGTGGAAAAAGAGCTGATAGAGTATATTGCGAAATCTCTGGTTGACGATCCCGCGGCTGTTTCGGTTGAAGAAGCCGAGGGCGAACGCGGTCCGGTTATTCAATTAAAAGTCGCCGAAGGCGATATCGGTAAGGTGATCGGTAAATACGGACGCATTGCAAAGGCGCTGCGGACTGTACTCAGTGCATCGGCCGGTAAATCGGGAAAGCGTTACAGCCTCGATATTTTGGATTGATGGAGAGCGTTTTTGTAATCGGTATTATCCGCGGTTCTTTCGGATTGTCGGGTAAATTAAAAGTGGAAAGTACGTCGGGCGAATACGAGCATTTTTTTAAATTAACCGATGTAACTTTGAGGAAGGGTGAGCAAAGATTTGAAACCGCTGTTGAAGAGGCGGAACTCGGAACATCCTGCCTTTTTATAAAATTGAAGGGTATCGATTCCCCGGAACAGGCTAAGGCTTTTTCGTCGTGGGAAATTGAAGTGCCCCGAAATATGGCTTGTCCGCTGAACGAAAACGAGTACTATGCCGAAGACTTAAAAGGCTGTACTCTTGTGTACCGCGGTGCAAAAGCCGAAACGGCGGACACAAGCGACGGAGCGGACGCACTAGGCGGAAGTCGATTATCGGGTAACCCGATGAGCGTCGGAGTCGTTACGGGCGTATTGGAAGGCGGAGCGGGCGACCTGTTGGAGGTTGCCGTATCCGAAAGTGCGGATGCCGGGCGCATCTGTACGGATAAAAAAAACAAGACGGAAGCGTATAAGGGGCATAAAGAACCTCGGGTGCGCAAAGTTTTGGTTCCTTTTAAAAAGGAATTTATCGGTACGGTTGATATTGAGCACGGAATCATTCAGCTTATGCACCTCTGGATTTTAGAGTAATGCGTTTTAGGTAAAACGATGAAATTTCATGTGCTGACCTTATTTCCCGAAATGCTGCACGGCTTTTTCGAAAGTTCGATTATGGCTAAAGCGGTGCAAAGGGGAATTATCGAATACGAATTGGTGAATATCAGGGATTTTGCCCTTGATAAACACAAAACCTGCGACGATACTCCTTACGGCGGAGGAGCGGGAATGCTTATGCTGCCCGGCCCCCTCGATGCCGCTTTGCAGTCGGTTTTGGGCAAACGGAAGTCCCCCGATACGGGAAAAACGCGGGCGAAAAAAAAGCCGCGTAAGCGTAAAGAGGGAGAACCGCGCGTTATTTATGTAACGCCTTCGGGTAAGCCCTTTACCCAAAAAACGGCGATTGAATTAAGCCGTGAACAAAAACTGGTGTTTATCTGCGGGCGCTATGAAGGTATCGACCGCCGGATAATCGACAAGTGGGTGGACGATGAAATCTCGGTCGGAGATTTTGTGCTGTCCTCCGGAGAGATAGCGGCTCAGGTTGTGATGGACGCGGTATACCGGTTGGTTGACGGCGTGATATCGGCCGAAAGCCTCACGGAAGAAAGCCATACCGGCGGGTTGTTGGAATATCCCCAATACACCAAGCCGGAAGTGTTTGACGGCATGAAGGTTCCGTCCGTGCTTTTATCCGGCAACCATGAACGTATCCGCCGCTGGCGGCTTCGCGAACGGATTGCCAAAACATTGGCCGTCCGTCCCGACATGATAGGGGCGGCGCGGCAGGCCGGAGTACTTACGGAAGAAGCGGAAAGCTGTATTGCCGAGATAACACGCATACAAGGAGAATGCAATGGATTTGATTAAAACGATTGAAGAATCCCAAAAGCGGGATGTTGCTTCTTTTAAAGTGGGCGACACG
>CAUURR010000140.1:0-5309 GCA_963547555.1 uncultured Treponema sp.
ATTCGGTTCCTTCCATGTACGGCGGCTTTTTGCCGTTTAGAAAAATCGTTTTCATACGTTATTCCTCCAAATATCCATTGCGGGCGGTTGTTTGCCGGTGTAATGAAACGGTGCCGCCGTCAGCTACGCCGCGATTAAAGGCTTTGCCTTTCTGGTTTGTTTTTAGTTCACTCCTCGTTATAATGCCGAATTTGTTTTCCGCAGCCTTTTTCACCGCAAGCAATTTATGTTCACGCTCAGGTGCCCATGATACTTTCTGTCCCAATTCATATATCCGAATTGCTAACCGACAGACGATCCCGAAGCGGTATTGATTTTTGTATTTCAGCGTATTGCGCTTACGCACGTTCTGCTTAACCATCCGGTCTATCGTTTTACTTAAATAGCCGTACATCTCTTTTGCCATAAATACGTCGAATGATTCCCCGTAAAAAATCATTTGACCGCTTGAGGCGTCATGTAATGCCTCACAGGCATACAGCGATGCAACGGTGTTTGCAAGCGTTGACCGCCAAGCCGATTCCCGCTTTGTTGCTTTGACCGTCTGCGCCGCATACACGCATTCGGCTTCTGTTATGTGGTATGCTTCCATCAGCTCCTGCGCTTTTTGTAACGCTGCCATTGCCTCGTTTTCATTCGGGCTTTTTGACAGTGCCAAAAGCTTTTTAATTCGCTTTTTTATTGTTTCTAAATCAGTGTTCATAAAATAATTCTCCTTTTTCCCAATCTACCGGGGTAAAGATTTTATCAAACTGCAATTTGTCTTTAACAAATACTGTTACGTGTCCCAAATCGAAAAGACCATAAACTTTCCAGTCGCAAGTTTTGTTATCTTTTTTGATACCTGAATTACACTCGTAAGGGTTTGTTGTAATTCCTTTACAGCAAGGGCAAATAAACTTCTTAGAAGGAATAGATTTTAGAAAATCATCTACAGTTTCAAAAACAAAAACTTCTCCCTCTTCAATTTTTGGCATATTACAATCTTGATAATAGTTCATATACCAATAGCTTCGTTTTTCTTCCCATTTGTCCAAAAGTTCAGAAGCTGATAGATTTAGTTTTTCTGCGTAATGCAGCACTCTGTCTATTACCCAGTTTAATTTTTCTGCATATTCTGTATTTTTCGGGTTACGAGCAATATCTTGGTCAACCGCTTGTGATAAAGTCTGATACCCTTTACATTTTTTCAATTCAATTAAATCTTCTTTTTTCATTGTTTCACCTCCGTAACATTAGTGAGATGTATGGCATACACCAGTTTATCGATATGTAAATCCGTATCTTTACCGTCTACAATTTCAATCTTTGTAATCCATGCCTTTAGTCTTTCTTTTGTATAGCCTAAGCGAAGAATACAGGGGGCAGGAAAATTATCAAAGATATGTGGCTTCTTATCAAAATCCCAATGATGTTCCCCATATTTTAAAACAGTGAGGAAAATCCTTTGCGTCCAATACGGTTTTATTTCCCGATACTCTACCGTCTTCTCACCGCTTTTGATTTTTTCATACCATTCTTTTTTCAGTGGAAAAGTTAGCATTTTATTTTTTCTCCTCCTCTCTAAATCGCTTCCGCTTCCCGTAGCTTCGGTCTGTAACTTTCCCAGTCGAAATTGAACGACTTGCCCTTTTCTTTTAGCCGGTCGATTACCGAGCTGTCGAATATATTTTTTACCCATTCGTAATTGCAGTTTCCTGCAATCCAAAGAGGGCGCTTCCGCTCATGCCGTTCGCGGCAAATAAGCGATAAGCAACGTATCTTTGCATCTTCATTCTTGCCCTTCTCAACTTCATCGATAACAAGAAATGGAATGGTACAATAATGAGTAATAAGCTCGTATTCTGTTTTCTTTGCTGCGAAACTATTAAACGTTGAACGAATTTCCATATCTAAAAATTCCCATGTCGTATATACTCCCTTGTTGAGCATCACCGCTGCACTCGCAAGGTGGCTTTTACCCGTTCCGCTTTTCCCATAGAGCAATACGAACGTATCGCGCGGATTTTTGGCAAGCTCATAAAGATCGTGAAGGTATTGCGCTGCTTTTTCATTTTGAGGAATGTAGTTCGCAAAACTTGCGTTTAAATGTTTGTCGCGGATGCCCATTGCTGCGAGCTGTTTTATTCGCTGCTCTTCAAACTTTTCCCGCTTTTCTTGTTCTTCACATTCCTGTATACACAAAGGGCATTCAAGAGGCTCGATTGATCCAACGAGGTGCATTACCTGTACATCCCCATGTTTTTCGCAGTGAAAGGTTTCCTCTCTGCCGCGAAAACGTGGAATATAGTTTTTTGCTTGCTTTATTTCACACGTGCGCATAATTCCTCCTTGAGCTTAAAACGGCATCTCTTCTTGAGCGCCGGTTACATTGCAATCGAATCGCTTATTCTTTCCTTCAGGCGGGGAGCGTGCGTATTGCTGCTGCATTTGTAAAAATACCCGCGGATATTTTTCTCGCAATTTTGCGCCCGATATGATATTTGGACACCAGAAATTATCCACCGTTTTTGCCCAGCGGATTACTTTTTCAATGTCTTCATAGCTGCGTTTATCAATGCGGCTCAGCTTTTCTATGTCTTTCGCCCATTGCTCAATATGCTTTTGACTGGTAGTGAAATGAGGGTCTGACTGCCGGTGGAGGTCATAGAGTAGGTGCGCTAAACGCTCCGCTTGTTCCGGAATTGTTTGTGTTTTTTTAATAGGCGAAGGGTTTACATCCCCGTCCGGTTCTTCCGGCGGGGATACTATTTCATCAACATTATCATTAACATCTACATCTACATCTACATCAAGGTTTGTGGTATTCGATGAGGGTTTATAGTACGTGGTACCATAAACCTCTTTTTTAATTTTTGATACAACTTGTTGTGATACTCCATGTTTTTCAGCGGTTGCTTTTTGCGTCATCCCTGCTTGTAAATCTTCACAGACTGCCTGTTGTATTTCTTGCGGTATTTCAGGCCGTCCGCCTCTTTTCCCGTCTTCGGTGCTTTTTATACGGCGGGCTTTGGCATTGTCTATCGATTCCTGTATTGGAAGCCATGCGCACGCCTCAAGCCCTGTAAAATTAGGCACCGTACCATAAAGCCCATATTCAGCAATCGCTTCATAAAACCGATAGCGCGTTTCTTTGCCTAAGAGTTTTAATTGTTTAAAAAAGGTTTCATAAAAGATAAAACTCATCGCCATTTTTAAGCTCCGTTAAATTTTATTGTTTACGCATTAATTAACGCTGCTGCGCGTCGTGCTTGCCTTTCTTTTTCTTGCGCCTCTAATTCTGCTTGAATAAAGAGGTCGCCTTGCGCAAGCGGCAAGAGCTTTTCATAAAAGCCTTTTACATACTCTCGTTTTATTTCAAAGCCATATCCTTTCCGTCCGAGGTTTTGACAGGCGAGTAATGTTGTACCGCTTCCGGCGCATGGATCGATTACAACATCGTTTATGTCGGTAAAGGTGCGGATTAAATGTTCCAGTAATTTAAGCGGTTTTTGCGTCGGGTGAATTTTCGGCGTTGCGGTATCTCGTTCAAAGTCCATGCAATTAAAAATCATCTTGCCGTTATTGTTGAACTTAGGTAGCTTATCACGATAAAAAATGAGTCCGTATTCACAGTTGCCGACAATGCTCATATTTGCTTTTAACACTTGCGCGGAAAAGTTTTTCCGAAATACTAAGTTGATATAATTGTTAAACCCGTACTGCTTTGCCGCTTCAATCAATTCAAACTGCTGTTCAAACGCACAAAATAAAATCATACACGGTGCCGCTCCTTTTGCTTTTGGCTCTTTGATTAAAAGGTTGTTGCAAAAGTGAAAAAATTCGGCAATTCTAAAACCCGCCTTGCTATCGGTGTCGAAAAACGAGGCGTGAGCATTTTTACTTTCTCCGTTTTTATTATTTCCACCGATATACCAGCTCGGATTAGAAGCGTATGCATTTATTCCGAGCTGATACGGTAAATCGGATAATACGAGTTGCGCTTTTTCTATGTAGTGTGCTTTCCAATTTTGAAATGAATCATGATAGAGTTGTATTCGTTCCATTTATTCGTATCCTTTTTATATACGGGTATTTGTATTTTTTATTTATGCAAAAAGGGCCAATCGTTCTTTGTAAAGATTTTGATAGGCAGGGTTTAATTCAATACCGATCCAGTTCCGATTTAAGAGCGTTGCCGCTTCTGCTACGGTTCCGCTACCGAAAAACGGATCGAGTATAACGTCCCCTTCACGACTTCCCGCTAACACACAAGGGATAACGAGCTTGAGGGGAAAGGCTGCAAAATGCGCGCCTTTATACGGATGTGTCGGAATTGTCCATACGTCCCGTTTGTTGCGCTTCGTAATATCATAATCGCTGTCTTCCCTGTTTAATCGTTTTTGTGGGCATCCTTGTTTGAACGTGTCCCGTTTATCATCCCTTCTTAAATTATACGAAGGATGCGTAGCGTTTAATTTGCTTGCATAGCTATATTCACGGTTTCGCACTATTGCAGGCAGACGATTTTCAAATGTTACCGAATCCTCTTTTATTGCTTCTGCATTAAAATAATAATTCTTATGTTTAGATAAGAGAAAAATATACTCATGCGACTTTGTACAGCGGTCTTTTACCGCTTCCGGCATTGCGTTCGGTTTATGCCAAATGATATCTTGTCGTAAATACCAGCCATCTTTCTGTAACGCAAACGCTACCCGCCACGGTACTCCAATTAAATCTTTTGGTTTTAGCCATCCTGATAAGGGTGTTGGTTTAATAATTCCCATCCGTCTACCGGTATGGGTACTATCTCTACATCCTTCTTTTAGCGTGTAGCTTTCACCGGCCGCATTTCTGTTCTTGTTACTGCCTGCGTAGCTGTCTCCAAGATTAAGCCACAGAGTCCCATCATCTTTTAACACCCTCTTTACTTCACGAAATACGGCAACTAAATTTTTAACATATTCTTCTACCGTATCCTCTTGTCCTATTTGTCTTTCAACACCGTAATCACGAAGTGAGTAATAAGGCGGACTTGTTACGCAGCATTGAACTGATTTTGTTTTAAAGGTTGGTAGAATTGTTTTACAGTTGCCGATTAAAAGAGTATTCATTGTTTCCCCAATTCTCTGTAAAAGTTTTTGCCTATCGCCTCTTGTCCGCGGACGCAATGCGATACTGCGTCCGCGCTCTTTTCATGCAACAGTATCGTCAAAGGGAAGTTCAGATGCTTTTTCTTTTGCACGTTTTTCTGCCTGTTGTTCTTTGATGCTTTTCCAGTAATGCAGTTCTTTTATCTGCTTCTTCACCCATGTAAAGCCGCGATG
>CAUURR010000141.1:0-5197 GCA_963547555.1 uncultured Treponema sp.
CCGGCCGAATACATGGCGTTGCCGCCGAGGAAGTATTTGGACAAGGTTAAAAACAAAATAACCATCGGCAAACTTGCAAGCAGCGCAACCGCCATCATGGCGCCTTCGTCCGCAAATTTTTCTTCGGCAAAGCTGACGATGTAGGTCGGAATCGTTTTAAGATGCTTATCCTGCGCGACCATCAGCGGCCACATTAAGTTGTCCCATTGCTGGCGGAAAGTTAAAATAGCCAAGGTCGCCAAGGCCGGCCCCGAATTGATCAACACGATGCGGGAAAATATTCCCGGCTCGCTGCAGCCGTCTATGCGGGCGGCGGCAATAACGTCGTCGGGGAAGGTCAGCAAATACTGGCGCATCATAAAAACGCCGAACGCATTCATCATAAACGGAATGATTAATCCGCCGTAGGTGTTTTGCAGTTTTAAATTCAAAACGACCATGTACAGGGGAACCATAATCGTTTCAAAGGGAATCATCATGGTCATCATGATAAACATAAAAACCGTATTTCTTCCCCTAAAGTGAAATTTTGCAAGCGCATAACCGGTAATGCACGACAAAAGCAGCGTCGTTACGGTAACGGTTGCCGAAACGATAAGCGAATTCAATACGTTGCGCAAAAAGACAAAGTTTTCATCGTTGCCCGCCAAAGCACGGTAAAAGTTAAACCAGTGTATTTTTTCCGGTATCCATCGGTACGGAATGCTCGTAATTTCCGACGCCGGCATAAAAGCCGCCGTAAACATAAACAGCAGCGGTGTTAAAATAATAAGGGCGCTGAAAAGCAAAAAGATCGTCATCAGCGTATTTTTGCCCCACTCGGGAAGCACGAACAGCAAAACAATGTATGCAACGGCGCTTATGCCTAAAATCAATAAAAATTGCACGGCATCCTCCCTTAATACGACACGTCTTCCGAACGCGAAAAGCGCAGTTGAATGATTGTCAGCATCAGCATAAACAAAAACAAAATAACGCTCATAACGCTTGCCCTTCCGACGTTATAGTTGCGCATTGCGGTATTGTAAATATTCAGCGTTATAACGTTGACGGGGCCGAGCGGAGAACCGGCCTGCGTAAACAGATACTGCGTCGAAAAGGTTTTCAAACATTGCAGCATCGCCATTATCGAAACGAGAACGGTTGTCGGTTTTAAAAGCGGCAGCGTAATGCGGAAAAAGGTTTGCCCGCGGTTTGCCCCGTCGATGAGGGCTGCTTCATATATGCCGCGGGGAATTTTCCCCAAGCCGGTTAAAAACAACACGGTAAAATAACCGATGTACTTCCAAAAATAAACGACCATCGTCGAAATTTGCAGCATGATGCCGTTACTCAGCCATTTAAAGTCGATACCGGAAGTCATCATAATCGCGTTTGCCGCCTGATTCGCAATACCGCGGGGTTCAAAAATCAGCTTCCAAATAAGGGCGGCGACAACTGAAGATAAAACGGCCGGCGAATAATAAATAAGCTGTAAAATGCGCGAGCCTGCCGGGCGGAAGGTTAAAAACGCGGCAAGGATCATACTGCCGATTACGAGCGGAATAAAGGTTCCGAGCGTGAACACGACGGTTGCCCGCACCGAATTCCAAAAATCGGCGGAGGCGAATATTTTTATATAGTTCGTCAAACCGATAAAAACGGGCGGTTTAAGCGAAATCATATTTTTATTGCAAAAGCTCAAATAAAAAGCATTGGCAATCGGGTAAAACGAAAATACGGTAAAAAACAGCAAAGCCGGAGTTACAAACAGCCATGCCCATACGACAATTTTCTTTTCAAGGCTTTTTCTTTGCGCCATAATACATCCTTTAATAAATACAAAGGGGCGGAAGTTTTACCTTCCGCCCGCATTAAATCAAAGAAGCCGTCCGAACATCGAAGCTTTCGGACGGTTTCTCCTTTCGGCATATTACATTTGTTCGTCTAAAAGAGATTGTGCGCTTTTTTTCAGTTTAGCAACCGCGTCTTTCGGCGACACGTTGTTCATCATAACGTTTTCAATCGCTTCTTTAATCAATTCGTTTATCTGCCAGCTGGCGGCACCGAAATAAACGGGCTGCGCACGCTTCAGGTCTTCGATAAACACATTACTGTAGGGAATCTTTTTGAATTGTTCGCTTTCAACCAATTCTTTTTTCGGAGCGATCAGCGCAACCTTTTCCAAATAAGCGGTCGGGTGGCTCAGCAAAAATGCGACGAAACGCCACGCTTCTTTTTGCTCGCGTACGGGAATTTGCGAGTTTACCATGTAGTATTGGAAATAATAGTTGTTCGACAAATTCTTGCCGCCCTTAAAAACGGGGTACGGAATAATCATCCAATCGTTGCTGTTGTAAAAAGCCGGATTCGCTTTAAGCATGCGCGCTTCCTGGTACAAACCGGACAAGTGCATGGCGATTTCGTTTTTGTCGTTGTCGAAAAGTTTGCGCGCCGCCGTGTATGTGGGAGCGCCGAGGTTTTTACCGTTCGGTCCCCATTGGCGCATATATTCGAGCGCTTTTTCCCATGCGGCGGTGTTGACGATCGCTTCTTTGCCGTCGGCCGATACAACCGCGCCGCCGAGCTGGCTTACCATCGGAGTCCACGAAATAAGATAGTCGCCGTAGCGGAAATCGAAACCGCGGCGTGTAATGATGTCGCCGTTGCGCTTAACGATTTTTTCGGACACGGCCATAACGTCTTCCCATGTTTTAGGATAATCTTTTTCGGGATCAAGACCGGCATCGCGGAAGATTTTTTTGTTCAGGTAAATGCACCAGTTTTGCAGCTCAAAGGGCAAGCCGTAGACCTTACCTTTTTTGCCCAAAAGAGAGCCGTCTTTGTCCGTAACCGGATCGAGCATGTTCGGCATATACTGCGCGATAATGTCCGAATCTTTTTTTAATCCTAAAGCTTCGGGGTCTATCGGAGCAACCAAGCCCTGCACCAAAAGCGGATACGCTTTTTGCAGTTCCATGTTCCAAATCGAAGGGGCGTTTTTTGCCGCATAAGCGGTCGGAATCAAATCCTGTATTTTGGTTGACGGATATACGGAATATTTAATGGTTACATTCGGATGCATTGCCATATATTCGGCTGCATATCCTTCTTCAAGTTTTTGCCGGTTCGGATCTTCGTGCGTCCACATAACCAATGTAATGGGACTGTTGTCGTCTTCTTTGGCACCGTTTGCAAATACGGCCGAAGAAAGCAGAAGTACCGCTATCAGCAATACAGTGAGCTTTTTCATACTAACCTCCTAAAAAGCACATTGTTTTTTTGTCGGTATTGATTGTATAACGATTGGCGCTAAAAATCAATAAAAAACGCTTATTCCCGACCTATTCGTTTTGTGCGCGGATGGCGGCACGGCTGATTTTACCGTTGTGGGTTTTGGGCAAAGCCTGCACGAATTCCAAAGAGCGCGGAGCCTTGTACAGCGCCGCATTCTTTTTTGCAAAAAACATCAATTCCTTTTCGAGCTGTTTGCTCGGCGTATAGCCGCGATTTAATACGATAAAGGCTTTTACCGCCTGCCCTCGTTTGGGATCGGGCACTCCCGTTACGGCGCATTCGAACACGGCGGGATGCTGAAGCAGCACCGATTCCACTTCAAAAGGACTGATGCGGAAACCGGAACTTTTTATCAAATCGTCGGTACGGCTGCTGAACCAAAAATAGCCGTCTTTATCGCGGCTTGCCGCATCGCCGGTATGGTATACGCCGCCGCGGAACACTTCCGCCGTTTTTTCGGGATTTTTATAATAACCGCCGAACATGCCGAACGGATGCCCCTTGTCCAAGCGCAAAATAATTTCGCCTGTTTCATCCGCTTCGCAGGAAGAACCGTCGGGACGGACAATGTCTATGTCGTAGCCGGGCGCGGGCTTTCCCATGGAACCGGGCTTTACGTCCATTCCGGGGAAAGTACCCGTTACCAAGGTCAGTTCGGTTTGGCCGTAACCCTCGCGCAGCGATATGCCCGTTTTTTCTTTAAACGTATCGAAGATATCCTGCGAAAGCGCTTCGCCTGCGGTCGTGCATTCTTCCAGCGCCGACAAATCGTAATTTTCAACAGGTTCTCGAATAAGATAGCGGTACACGGTCGGCGGAGCGCAAAAAGAGGTAACGCGGTACTGCGCGAGTTTTTCAAGCAGTTTGCGCGGAATAAACACGTCCATATCATAAACAAAGACTGCGCAGCCGCACAGCCATTGGCCGTATATTTTTCCCCACATCGCCTTTGCCCAGCCGGTTTCGGCAACGCTTAAATGGCGGCCGCCCTGTTTAACCCGCTGCCACAATTTTGCCGTTACGATATGACCGAGCGGATACAAAAAGTTGTGCGCAACCATTTTCGGGTTTCCCGACGTTCCCGACGTAAAATACAGCAAAGCCGTATCTTCGCCGCAGGGGCGCTTGGTTCCGGCCGGAAGACTGAATTCGTCGCTCATATTTTTCGACAGTTTATCGAACGAAATCCATCCGTCCATTTCATCATGTACCCATACCAAAAGCGGTTTTTTATAGGCGGCTTCCGCAGCTTTTTGAATTTCCTGCTGAAGCTGTTTTTCCTGAACCGCGACAATCATCTTGATGCCCGCCGATTGTATGCGGTATTCGATGTCGTGCGCGGCCAGCTGAACCGTTGCCGGAACGGCAATCGCGCCGATTTTATGCAGGGCCGGCAGGATAAACCAAAACTCGTAGCGCCTCCGCAAAAAAAGTAAAACCGTGTCGCCGCGAGCGATTCCCATCGCCGTAAAAAAATTGGCCGCTTTATTTATCTCTTTTGCGAGTACGCCGAACGTAAAGATTTTTTCTTCGCCCTTGTCGTCGCACCACACTAAGGCTTCGGCCTCCGGTGCTTCCGCCGCATACCGGTCTATAACATCGTATGCAAAGTTAAAATTATCGGGGATGTGCAGAGAAAAAGATTTTTGCGCAGCTTCCCAGCCGTTATCCATATCGCAGGTAAGGTACTCTTCATAAAACATAGCATAACTCCGTAAAAATATCCGGCGGCATCCGACAGTCCGACAAATTGCACACCGACTTTTCTGTATGTTTAGACAAACCATACAAAAAAAAGTTGCAGCTTGTAAATTCAAATTCGATATGTTATAATCCGCACATGCATTCACATACGAAAAAAATGATTGCACCGATAATAATCGTTTTTTTGAATTTAGTATACTATACCGCATTCGCCGTA
>CAUURR010000142.1:0-5178 GCA_963547555.1 uncultured Treponema sp.
TCAAGAGCAAGCTCTGTTTCAAAATTAAGAGCGAGGCTCTTAACATCTTGGGCGGCAGTTAGTGCACTTGCCGCATCGTTATTATTTATAGGGCTTTTGACAGGCTGTCCTCACAATCAGCCTCCTGCCAAACCCGTAGATCCGGCTGCTATTTTTAGAACCGATGGACACGGCAAAATAACAGGCTACAAGTGTGCAAAAGAGGAATTGCCCGCATATCTGGTTATACCGGCAAAAATCGGGAATGAGGAAATTAAAGAGATAGACCAGTATGCTTTTGAAGACTGTACGGGCTTAGGAAGTGTACATTTGCCTGCAAGCCTTACCCAAATAGGCAAGCTTGCTTTTGCCGGCTGTACGGGATTAACAAGGCTTACAATAGATTCCGCCAATGCTACATATAAAACTGAAGGCAATATACTGTACAATAAAGCGGGGACAACTCTTATTTTTGCAGCAGGAGGTTTAACTTCCGCAAACATTCTTAACACTGTTATTACAATAGACGGCCATGCTTTTAACAGTTGTACAGGCTTAAAAAGTATAACCCTGCCTGTAAATCTTACCCAAATAGGCGAGTATGCTTTTAGGGGCTGTACGGGCTTAAGAAGTATAAGTTTGCCTGCACATCTTACCAAAATAGGTTTCAATGCTTTTTCCGAGTGTACGGGCTTAACAAGTATACGTTTGCCAGCAAGCCTTACCAAAATAGACTGGGGAGCTTTTTCCGACTGTGAGGGCTTAACAAGTGCCGTCTTTGAAGATACTAACGGCTGGAAAGTGTATGCTTATTTTGATTATAGCAGCACACCGACACCTATAAGTTCAAGCGATTTGGATAATGTCGCAACAGCTGCCAAGTATTTACGCGAAAAAAACAATAAGGGCGGTTATTGCGATAAATACTGGAAGAAAAACTAAGATGAACCCTGTTCGATAACTGTGTTTTCGAACAGGGTGTTCTCTCCTTTCGCGCTTTATTACATACCGGCCGCGTAAAAACCGATTTCCGTAAACAGCCTCTTTAATCTTGACAGAACAGTGATTATCCGCCATAGTTTTTACGAGGTGGTGTATGATGTGTAATAAGCGGGGAAGTGTGTGCTATGGCGCGGCGGTTTTAGCGGTGCGGACGATACTGTTCGCGGCAGCCGTCCTTGTGCTTTTAAGTTCATGCCGTCCCAACGTGAATTATATAAAGCGCGTTCAGTCTTTGGAAGAAGGCGTCGGCAATCCTCAAACCGAAGCGGAGATAGAAGACGCAATCCAAAAGTATCAGCGGCGGGTTGAAGATATTATGGCGGCCGACAATCAAATCGGTATTTGGTATAAGATTCTCGGTGTGCGCTATCTTGACAACCGTATGTACGATAAGGCTTTGGAAGCCTTTAAAAACGCCGTAAAATATCATCCTGATAATCAAAATCTCTATTACTATATCGGTCTTTGTGCAGGCTATATGGCGAATGCCGAACTCGATTTTCCCGGAACGGGGGCGGAAAAGCGGCGGAATACCTACCTTGCTCTTGCGGAATCCGCCTATCTTCGTGCCTTGGAATTGGAGCCGCGCTATGTGCGCTCCCTCTACGGTCTTTCGGTTTTATACGTATTCGAAATGAATAAGAGCGCTCAGGCAATCCCGCTTTTGGAGCGGCTTTTAACGATTGATACAAAGCACACCGATGCGATGTTCGTTTTGGCGCGCGCCTATTATATGAGCTACGACTACGAAGCCGCTTCGACCATGTACGACCGTATTTTAAAAAGCACAAAAAACGAAGCAAAGCGTGCGGAAGCCGAAGCGAATAAAAAAGCGGTATTGGATGCCCTGTATGCGGGAAAATGAGTATGTGCGCGGAAGATAGGCTTGCACTGCGCCTTGCAATCGCGAGGCTGAGCTTTTTAAGTTTTGCGGAAAAAAAACTTCTTGAAAAAAAGCTTGACACGGTGTCCCGCCTTGCGTTACTTTCTATAGATGACCTCTCGTTTGCAATAGGCAGGGTTATCAACACGCGTATGTGGAAGCCCGATGTGATTGAAAAGCGGGCGGAGCGCGATATGCGCCTTATGGAAGTTCTCCATATCGGCTGTATGTTTTACGACGACGATCGGCGGCCTCCTCTTTTGGATGAGATATACGATCCGCCCTTTGCCCTGTTTTACCGCGGGGAGCCGGCGGTTTTGTCGAAACCCTGCGCCGCGGTTGTGGGTACAAGGCGGCCTACCGGAAACGGTATGCGCTGTACACGGGAGCTTGCCTTTGAGCTTGCAGAAGCGGGCTTTACCGTTGTTTCGGGTCTTGCGCTCGGAACCGATGCCTGCGCTCATGCGGGAACCCTTTTAAGTTCAAAGGGAAAAACCGCTGCGGTTTTGGGTTCGGGTGTGGATACGGTAAGTCCCGCATCGAATAAAAAAATTGCGGCAGCCCTGCTTGAAGCCGGCGGTTGTATTGTCGGCGAATATGCGCCCGAAACCGCAGCCGAAAAGTGGCATTTCCCGCAGCGAAACCGCCTTATATCGGCTTTAAGCCTTGTAACGGTTGTTACTGAAGCCCCTGCGGGTTCAGGCGCGCTTATTACGGCGGATTTTGCCCTTGAGCAAAACCGTGAACTGTGTTTTCACGAATGCGCTCTGTCATATCCTGCCGTTTCGGCGGGTGCGGCGGAAACCGCCGAGCATACGGGGGAGCGTGCGCAAAAGCGGGCGAAAGCGGGAAAGGAATACCGAAGTGTAGACCGATATATAGAAGAGGGCGCACGCCTCATTAAAAATGCGAACGATGTTATTGCCCTGCTTACATAGGGATTAAGGTTTTTACGGAGTACATGATGGCAGTAAAAAAAGAAACAAAAAAGAAAACAAAAGAACAATCAACTCTTATTATTGTAGAGTCTCCCGCAAAGGCTAAAACAATCGAAAAATATTTGGGGCCGGGCTATACGGTAAAAGCTTCTATGGGGCATTTAATCGATTTACCCAGATCCCGTATGGCGATAAATATAGACAACGGGTTCGAGCCCGAATATATAACCGTGCGCGGCCGGGCTTCCATTTTAAAGGACTTGCAAAAGGATGCCAAAAAAGCCTCGGAAGTGCTGCTTGCAAGCGATAACGACCGCGAGGGGGAGGCTATAGCCTGGCATTTACGCAATTCGTTGAGCGCAAAAACGCACGCGGCTATAAAGCGCATTGTCTTTAACGAAATAACGCCCTCCGCCATTAAAGAAGCGGTTATGAATCCTTCCGATATAGACGAGTCAAAGGTAAACGCTCAAAAGGCGCGCCGTGTCCTTGACCGCTTGGTAGGCTATAATCTTTCGCCCCTGTTGTGGAAAAAGGTTAAAAATGGATTGTCCGCCGGGCGCGTTCAATCGGTTGCGCTTCGCCTGTTGTGCGAGAGAGAAAAAGCCGTTGAAGAATTTGTTCCCGAAGAGTATTGGTCGCTTGAAGCCGAATTCAAAAAAGGTAAAACCTCTTTTACCGCCGAACTCGTACAATACAAGGGAAAAAAGCCCGAATTGCCTTCGGAAAAAAGCGTTCAGGATATTATAAGCGAAATACAAAAAGCCGACTGCGAGGTTGCCGATATAAAAACTTCCGACCGCGTTTTAAAACCAAAGCCGCCTTTTACAACCTCGAAGCTTCAGCAGGCGGCGGCCAATAAGCTCGGCTTTACGTCGCGCAAAACCATGCAGGTTGCCCAGCAGCTTTACGAAGGCGTAAATATCGGTTCAAGCCGCGTCGGTCTTATTACTTATATGCGTACCGACTCCGTGCGTATTTCCGATGTCGCAATCGAAGATGTGCGCACTTGGCTGCAAAAAAATTATCCTGCGGAACTGCCCGCCGAAGCGATTCACTACAGTGTCGGAAAAAAAGCCCAGGATGCCCACGAAGCTATCCGTCCGACCTATACCGAATATACACCCGAATACGTCAAAGAATATTTAACGCGCGACCAGCTGAGGCTGTATACGCTGATTTGGGAAGCCTTTGTGTCGAGTCAAATGAACAATGCAAAAAGCCGCACTACGAGTGTCGATATAAAGGCGGGCGATGCCCTGTTCCGTATTTCGGCAAGTAAAATCGTCGAAAAAGGATTTTACAGCGTTACAAAGCTTTTAACATCGAAAGAAAACACAAGCGTGCGCCTGCCTTCGCTGTCTGTCGGCGAAAAACCCGAAGTATGCGGTTTTCAGCCCGCACAGCACTTTACTCAGGGGCCTGCGCGCTACACGGACGCCTCAATCGTCAAAACCCTCGAAGAAAAGGGAATAGGACGGCCTTCAACCTATGCGCCGATTATATCGGTTTTGCTCGACCGCTATTATGTAACGCGCAATAACCGTCAGCTGGTACCCACTCAGCTCGGACGCATCATCAACGATATTTTGGTCGATTCGTTTCCCGAAGTTATAAACGAAAACTTTACCGCCGAAGTCGAGCACAATTTGGATCAGGTTGAAGAAAACAATGTGCGCTGGGCGGAAATGATGGACCGGTTTTATAAGCCTTTTCATAACCGCGTCGAAGAAGTGATGACCACCCTTGAAAGCTATAAGGGAACGATGGACGAGCCGACCGATAAGGTATGCGAACTGTGCGGAAAGCCGATGATAAAAAAACTCGGACGCTTCGGCTACTTTCTTGCCTGCTCCGGTTTCCCCGAGTGCCGCAATACCCGTTCGGTGCCGCTTGCAAAATGTCCGCGCGAAGGCTGCACGGGCGAAATCGTTGCACGCAAAAACAAAAACCGCGGCAAGGAATTTTACGGCTGTACGAATTATCCCGAATGCGATTTTATCAGCCACTTTAAACCGGTAAATGCGCAGTGTCCCAAATGCGGTTACTTTTTAGTCGAAAAATACGACAAAAAGAACGGCACCTATAAATCGTGCATAAATCCCGACTGCGATTATCTGCACACGGCCGAAGACGAGCTTCCTCCCGCGGCTTCTCAAGAAAGCGATGAAGATTAAAAGAACGCCGCTTTTGCAGGATTTAATTGAAGAATTTCTTGCATGGCAGGGCGGGGTGCGCGGTTTATCGCCCCATTCCGTCACCGCATACCGAAACGATTTGGAGATGATGAGAACCATGCTTATCCGCCTGAACTCATCTGTACAAAAAGTGCCTGCACAAAAAGAGTCGGCACAAAAAGTGCCTGCACAAAAAGTG
>CAUURR010000143.1:0-5149 GCA_963547555.1 uncultured Treponema sp.
CTTCGGCTTTGTGGAAATGGCTGAAGAATCGGCCGCCCGCGATGCAATAGCCGCTTTAAACGGTACCGAATTTGAAGGAAGACGCATCCGCGTCAACGAAGCCGAAGACAGACCGCGCAATCCGCGCCCCCGTTCTTCTTATAATCGTCCCGCAGACGAAGGCGCTTACTAAGAGCGTTTCCCCGTAGAGCCCAATCGGGTTCTACGAAAAACGGCCGGCTTTCGAGACGGTTCCGGTTCCGAATCAACATACCCCGACGCTCGTGTCGGAGTTGTTGATTATGTATCCTCGTATTATGTCTTTTTTACCTCAGGAATTCAAAGATTTTATTGCCCCCGATTGTAACCGTAGGCTTTTTTTGGAAGAAGCGCTTCGAAAATCGGCACTCGATTTTTATCCGATTACAACCGGATCCTGCGTCCATCTGTGCGTAAAATTCCCTTCAGCCGCATATAATTCTCTGTTTAAAATAAAAACGGTGCTGGTTCATTACGACCGCGCGCTCGGTGCCGACGGTTCGTTTATTACGCCGGGTGCAAACGATAACTCCGCTGCCGTCTATCAAGTGCTATGTTTTGCCCGCCGTCTTTCAAGCGGTTCTTTAGCACTGCCCGGCGGTGTACACAATATGAGGCTTATCTTTACCGACGGAGAAGAATTGGGCGGTCTTCCTTCCGCTGCGGATAATCAAAACGGACAGGAAATGCAGGGATCATTCGGTCTTGCCGCGCTTTTTAAAAAACTCGGCATAACCGATGATGAAGTATATGTCCTTGACGGATGCGGCCGCGGCGATGTGTTGGCCGTTTCGACGGCGGGTAAAAACAGCCGCGCATCTTTAAGTTTTGCCAAAAAGTTCAGCTTGCTTTTTGAAAACGCTTGTGCTTTGGCAGCGGAAGCTTCTTCGGGAAAACACATAAGCATTCCCGTTCCCTACGGCGACAATGCGGGCTTTTTAGCCTGCGGTATTCCCGCCGTAGCTCTTACCGTTCTTCCGTCGGATGAAGCTTCCGTTTATATGCGCCGTCTGCAAAAAGACAAGGCTTTTGAAAAAAATGTTATGAACCGCGGTGTTGCCGCCCACGGTGCGGGCTTTGTATTTTCCCCGGAAACAGCCGCCCGCTTGCGCAAGGCCGGTATAGACCCTGCCGAAGCCCTGCTGTTAAGCGAACAGCTTCCGCGCACGTGGCGCGTAATGCACACCCTCTATGACGATGAGGCGAGCCTAACCCCCGAAGCGTTTAAAATTATGGAGCGCTTTTTAGACCTTCTTGCCGTCAGCCGCCGCTGCGTTTAAGTGCGCGAACTTGTATATGAAGCGGCAGTGCCTGCAATAAAAAGTGCAATCGAAAGAATCAATTCATTTTGTGCCGGAAGCCCCGGATACAGGACGGTAAGGGAACCTGCAACCAAGCCTAAAATCACCGCATAGGTTTGGGCGGGAAATCGTTTTAACACAGCTCTGATAAGCGCCGCTCCTCCCAAAAGACCTGCAGCCGCTCCGAGGGCGACGGGAATAAGGATTGCGATATTTAAATCGGCAACAGCCCTGATAACCGTATTGTAAGTTCCGAAAATAACCATTAAAAACGAGCCCGATATGCCGGGGATAATCATCGCCGCGGCGGCAAGGGCGGTAAAGATAAAAAGCTTCACCGATAGGGATGCGGTAAGAACGGTTTGCGCTTCACTTGTAAACTGACTGCGGTTTGTATATTTCATTGCCAGCATAAGAGCGAATGCAATGGCAAGGGAAAGCACTGCCGAAATATAGCGCATTTTTCCCGCGCGGTGGCGGCAGTTATCCGTGCTTAAAGATTCTGATTTTCGTCCGCATTTTTCTTCGTTTGTGCCGGTATCGCAGCCGGAAAGCCGCATTTTTTTACATGTTTCGGAAGCGATAAACGGCAGGCTTCCCAGAATAATTCCCATAAAAAACCACAAGGCTGCCGAAGGGTAGAGCTGCAAAAAGCGGTTTATAAGCTTACTGAAAATCAAAATTCCCGAAGCGATACCTATTGCAAGGGGAATCCAAAATTTGCGCATAGCGATGATTTTTTTTACGTTTAAGCCGATAAGCTCGATAAGAGAATCGTATATACCGAATACGGCCGCCATGGTTCCCCCCGATACTCCGGGAATTAAATTGGCAATACCGAGTACAATGCCGATAAGGATGAGTTTAAGTATGTGCATAATGATTTACTATAGCATACACTTAAAAAAAAGTCTGTATTGTCAATCTGAAAAAATTCGTCAATCCTCGAAAAGTGATATTTCTCGCGGCCTGTCTTCCATTAAAGCGATATTTACGGTATAATAAACCATATTACATAATACAAGAGTGAGGACTTATGGCTGACACGTATACGGCCGCGCTTGAACGCAGTAATCGGCTTGAACAGGATATATTGACAAATCCGAAAAAATATCGGGTATTGACGGGAGACCGTCCCACCGGCAGGCTCCATATCGGACACTATTTCGGTTCTCTGCAAAACAGGGTTCGCCTTGCGCGGCTGGGGATTCCGGTTTATATTGTAATTGCCGATTATCAGGTTTTAACCGATCACGACGCATTTTCGGAAATAGCACAAAATACGAAACAGCTTGCAATCGATTATCTTGCGGCGGGCATTCAGCCGTCCGAAGACGTTTTTATTTTTCCGCACAGCTATGTCCCCGAAGCGAATCAGCTTATGCTGCCCTTTTTAACTTTGGTAACAAATGCCGAATTAAGCCGCAATCCCACGGTAAAAGAAGAAATCGGTTCGGCCGGCTTAAAAAGTGTCAATGCGGGAATGTATACCTATCCGGTGCATCAAGCCTGCGATATTTTATTTTGCAAGGCAAACCTCGTGCCCGTCGGTAAAGATCAGCTTCCGCACTTGGAAATGACGCGGACAATTGCACGCCGCTTTAACGAAAAGTTTTGCGCCCACAAAACGGTATCCACGGAGCTCGGAAAATCGGTATTCCCCGAGCCGGAAGCTTTGTTAAGCAAAACGCCTTCGATTCTCGGTTTGGACGGAAGTCAAAAAATGAGCAAAAGCCGCGGCAATGCAATTATGCTTTCGGCGACGGAGGACGAAACGGCAGCTCTTATTAAAAAGGCAAAGACGGATTCCGAACGCCTCATTACCTACGAACCGGAAAAACGTCCCGAAGTTGCAAACCTGCTTATGCTCATTTCCCTGTGTACCGGAGAAGAACCCGCTCTTATTGCCGAAAAAATAGGCGAGGGCGGCGGCGGAAAGTTAAAGGCTGTTTTAACTGAAGCTTTAAACGAAAAGCTACGGCCCCTTCGCGCAGAGCGCAAAAAACTTGAAGCCGATGAAGCCTATATCCGTCAAGTGCTTACCGACGGTGCGCAAAAAGCGCAAAAAATCGCCGCCCGTACTTTGGAAGAAGTGCGTTCGGTTATGAATATGAAAATATAAATATGAAATATACATATAAAATATCGGTTTACTCCGGCGGGAGGGTATCGATATGCGGAGGGCGGATCTATGGGCAATACTGAACAAAACGAAAAAAAATCAAGCGGCGTTTGCGTAAAATGCATCGTTTCTTCCGGCGCCGTTCTTCCTTCGTATGAAAGCGAGGGCGCCGCCGGTGCCGATGTACGGGCTTTTCTTGGCGAACCTCTTTGTATAAAAAGCGGTTGTTTTGCCGCAGTTCCCACCGGTCTTTGTTTTGAAATTCCCGAAGGCTATGAAATACAGGTAAGACCGCGTTCGGGTCTTGCCGCAAAAAAAGGCGTAACCGTTTTAAATGCGCCGGGAACGATAGATTCGGATTACCGCGGCGAAGTGAAGGTTATTTTAATAAATCACGGTAAAGAAGAGTTTACCGTGTCGAACGGCGACAGAATTGCCCAGCTGATTGTTTCTCCCGTATTGCGTGCCGAATTCGCTACGGTGCAGGAACTTTCTTCTACACGGCGCGGTGCGGGAGGTTTCGGAAGTACCGGAGTATGAAAGATTCTTTTTTTAAACTGCCGGTTTTGCCTGACGGCGCGGCGGTACGCAAAAGAATACGATACTTTTTTTCGCTGTGTGCCGCCCTGTTTTTACCGCGGCGCAGTATGAAAGCCGTATTGTTGCGCTATATTTTTCGAGAGCTTATCGGCTATTTTATCGTTGCCTTTTTGTTTTTCTTTTTGATTTTTTTCGTCAATCACATTCTTTTAAATGCCGCCGATATACTTGAAAAACGGGTTCCTCCGGGAAAGGTCGCTCTTTTTATTTTTTACGCCCTCCCGTTTATTATCGCTCAATCGGCTCCTTTTGCAACCCTTGTAGGATTTTTAATGTGCATAGGACGCATGGTAACGGATAAAGAATTTTTGGTTATGAGATCCTGCGGACGTTCTCCGTACTTTTTTTTAATTCCCGTTGCCGTTACCGGATTGATTATTTCAATCTTTTCTTTTATGGTCAACGACTACCTTATTCCTTTAGGAACGCTTTCATACAATAAGCTGTATTTATCGATTCTCGTATCGAATCCCGCCGTTGCCTTGGAACCGTATTCGATAAAGCGCACGCAAAATTCCACTCTCGTTATAGGCGATGTTTCGGGTCAGCATGTATCTGATTTATTGCTTTTCGATACGGATTCATCCGGTCAGCAACGTGCCGTTATCTGTTCGGGTGCCGATATTTTGCCGCATAAAGATGATGCCGTGATTATGCAGTTGGATATGGAAAACGCACTTGCGGTGTTTTTCAATAGGGAGAACCGCGGTTCCTTCGACTATTTACAATCGGCACACAGTGTGTTGAATATATTTTCGTCTTCTTTTTTGCCCGGTTTCGGCAGCATGAATCCTCAAGAAATGACATCGCATGATTTAAAAATCAAGTTAAAAGAAATGACCGCTTCCGAAAGTGATGAAAATTCCGCTACAATCAATGCATATCGAATTGAATATTACCGTAAATTCTCTTTACCTTTCGGCTCATTATTTTTTGCTTTTTTAGCTTTTCCTTTGGCGGCTTTGTTTGCACAGCGCAACGGGCAAACGGTCGGTCTCGTTATCGGCGTGATTATAGCCGTTTTTTATTGGGCTTTGATGATTTTAGGACAGCAGTTCGGTTTTCGTAACGGACTTAACGGTTTTTGGGCTATGTGGATTCCCAACAT
>CAUURR010000144.1:0-5137 GCA_963547555.1 uncultured Treponema sp.
CCCGATCACTATAGATGGCAAAACGTATATATTTTGATTATAACGCAACCACTCCTCTTTCCGAAGAAGTGTTGGCGTTTTATACCGATATATTGAAAGAATATGCAAACGCATCGAGTTTGCATGAAGACGGCCGGCGTTCTGCTGCGTTGATAAAAAAAGCGCGCTCACAGGTTGCTTCGTTATTGAATGCAAAGGAACCCGAGGATATTCTGTTTACCTCCGGAGGCTCCGAATCCAACAATACGGTTTTTAATACCATGATTGCTTTGGGCGAAAAGCGCAATAATAAGTTCATTGTAACAAGTGCAATAGAGCATCCCTGCGTTTTGGAATCGGCAAAAAAGCTGCAAGCATTCGGTTTTACGGTTGAGTTTTTACCTGTAGACGGAACGGGCTTGATTGACGATAAAGCTTATGCCGCCGCCCTCGAAAAAAAGCCGCTTTTTGTGTCGATTATGACGGCGAATAACGAAATCGGTACGATTCAGGATATTCCCGCCCTTGCAGAGCGTGCTCATGCGGCAGGAGCTCTTTTTCATACCGATATGGTGCAGGCGTGCGGAAAAATCCCCGTCGATGTTGCGGCATGGGATGTCGATTATGCAACAGTGTCCGCCCATAAAATCTACGGCCCCAAGGGTATCGGAGCGCTTTATGTCAAAAAGGGGGCGCCGATAGAAGCTCTTATTCGCGGAGGACATCAGGAACACGGTCTTAGGGCGGGAACCTACAATGCGCCTGCAATCGCCGCTTTCGGACTTGCTGCCGAACTTGCACTGAAAAATCTTGCCGAGTACGGCAGAAAAACCGGAGAATTGAGGCGGCTTTTACGCGACGGTCTTCTTGAGCGTATTCCGAATATCAAAATAAACGGTCATGCCGAGCGGGTTTTACCCAATACTCTGGATGTGTCCTTTCCCGGCGCCGAAGGCGAGGCTATTTTGCTGCATTTGGATTTGGCGGGTTTTGCCGCTTCTACGGGTTCGGCATGCGCTTCGGGCAGTTTGGAGCCGTCTCACGTCCTTATGGCGACGGGTATGGGGGCGGAACTTGCACACGGTTCCATTCGGTTCAGTTTGGGAATGTACAGCAAAAAAGAGGATATAACGGCTTTATTGGATATGCTGCCGCCGGTTATAGATAAATTACGCAAAATGTCTACCGTAGCGGCACGGACGGAAGTTCAAAATTAAATCCGGATAACGGAAGCTCCGGCTTCTGTCCGTCCGGTAGGGAGATAGGTATGAACGATTGGCTTTATTCGGATATAGTAAAAGAACATTTTATGAATCCTAAAAACGTATTGTTTGAAGATGAATCACAATGGCCCTGTGACGGACGGGGTATAGTCGGTAATATTCAGTGCGGTGACCAGATGCTGGTGTTGCTGCGCATAGAAAACGATATTATCGTCGATGTCAGATGGAAAACCTACGGCTGTGCAAGCGCCATAGCCTCCACATCGATTTTATCGGAAGCTATAAAGGGAATGAATATCAGCGAAGCATATAAATTGCGGCCGCATGATATCGTATCGAAACTGGGCGGTCTGCCTCCAAACAAAATACACTGTTCCGTTTTAGGCGACAAAGCTTTGCGTGCCGCTATAGATGACTATCTTGAAAAACAGGGACGGCCTTCGATGAAAGGCGAAGAACACGTTGAAGTGATTTGTCACTGTTTAAATGTTACCGACCGCGATTTGGAAGAAGCGTATAAGGCCGGAGACCGTACATGGGAAGATTTGCAGGCTCGTACTAAAATCGGTACGGCGTGCGGTAAGTGTAAAGAACGTGCGATGGAAAAAATGCACGAATTTTCGCATTTATACGGAGAGTAACGGAACTCCGCAGCGCATCGGCCTAAAAAACGGTAAGGGGAAGGTGAGAAATGCTTTCCCGTCCTCCTATATCGGTAATTTTTATATCTATCGTATTTTTCCCTTTTGACAGAGATATGTCCGCAAGCCGGAATGTACCGTTTCCCGTATATATTGTATGAAAGTCGTATTGTGTATGACCTTGAATACAGATTTTTTCGTTATGACTTTTAAGGGCATTGTAGTCGATTTTTTCTATAAGGCTGCCGTTTACCGAAACCTCGGTCGTATAAGGCATGGTTCCTTCAATAATCGCGCTGTACAGAGTATATGTGCCGGTTGCAAGCTTTATTCCTTTTGACAGCGGAATGACGGTTCCCGCTTTTGATACGGCTATCGGATTCCGTATTATAAAGCGTTTGGGCTGCGCAGGGGCTTCCATTAAGAGCAGGGGATTTATAACGGCTTTTATATGCCTGTCTATAACTTGAAATTCCAAACTTTGATTTTCTTTTTTCCAGCCCGAATTACCGCTTATTCCTATGAGGGCTTCTTTTTCCAGAGAGCCGTTTTCGGTAAAAGCCGCATCTGCGGTAATTTTTTCCAAACCGCCGTATACGGTAAAGATGCGGTTTTTATGCTCGACAATAAGCGCTTGCCCCAAAGTTGAAGGAAATAAAGCCGTGTTTTCAAAATCGTTACGCACTGTAATTAAAATACGGCCGCTGTCCGCCGTTTTAACTTCGGAAGGGGTATTAAAAATAAGCCCCCGATTGAAAACATCGGCTTGCTTTTCGGCGAAAAAAACACCGATATATTCGGCAGGCCGCGGCCAATCAAAGGCGAATATGGCGGACATGGAACTCGGAAGCGTATACATAATAAGTGCGGCGGCTATAAATCTATAGGCCGCAAAACGGATTTTACCTGAAATTCGGGGTAAAAAAGAATACACCGTATAAGAGCCGCTTTTATTCTTTTTATTCATACTATCTCCCTCAGTCAAAGTAAAGAGTCATTTTTGAGATACGGTCGTCCGCACCGACATAGATAGAGCCCTTGTCGGTATATAAAAAGGCACTGTCCGCTTTAAATGAAAACGAGCCTTTATTATAGCGGCCGTCGTATAAAACAGTTACCGTGTAAGTGCGGCCATCCTTGCTTAGCACAAAAAATATATCTTTATCTCCGAAATCGCGGATATCCAGTATTCTGCCTTTAAACGGAATAAAAAAAGATTTTTTTTCGTTTAAGAGCAAACTTGTCAATCCCGATTTTCCGTTAAAAAAAACGTATTTATTGTCTTCGGAAAAACGCACCAGGGTTTGCTCGGTTAATTCTTCGGTTAATTCTTCATGATGTATAATTTTCGCTTTTCCGTTTTCCAATTCCGCTGCTATGATACGCTGGGGATTTAATCCCGATATACAGGCTGCATATTTTCCGTTTTGCGAAAGGGCCGCTCCGAAAATAACTTCCAGTTCGCTTCCGCCGGGATAAAAACGGGCAGCGATTTTTCCTTCGCTGTCTATGCATGTAAGGTTGCCGTCGGCATAACCTGCGGCACATCCTGCATGACTGACGGAAAATGCGGTGAGGGGGGCATAATACTCATACAGCCACTGTGTAAGGCCTTTGTCGTTATGTCGTGAAAACGATGCACCGCCGGGATGGAAAACGAAGATTCCGTTTTGTGTAAAAAAAGGAAATCCCGCCCTGTCTATAACGCCGCTTTGTTCATTGCCCGATGTAAAAAAAAACGTATTTTCGGCATTGTTATCATACAGTGCCCAAAAATCGGCGGATATTGCGGCATTTTTTTCGATCGGAATAAGAGAAACAAGCATTCCGTCTTCCGTACAATACCCCATCACATTGTTCAACCGAAAGGGAATAGGCTTACCTGTAAGGGGTGCCGGCATAACCGCATTTTCATCTATTTTTATCGTCCATTCGGGCTTAATATCAAGTTTTTTTTCCGAGATTTGTACTGCGGAAAACAGATATATGAGCATAAATATAAATATAAGCGGAAAAAGCGGAAAATTTTTATCGTTTATTTTCATTCCGCTATTATCGTATAATAGGTGTTAAATCTAGTCAAGACTTAAGCCGAAAAGGCGGGGTAAATGCCGCATTTATGTCACATAAATGTGAAATAAATGTCTGTAATACTTTACAAAAAAACGTAAACAATGCAAAATAATCGACAAGTATCGACTGTTTGTCATGAGGAGTTTTCGGTGGATGATGATATTCTGACGATAGAGGAAGTTGCTAAGTATTTGCGGGTTTCGGAGCGCACAGTGTATGATTGGGCTCAAAAAGGAGAAATTCCTTCCGGCAAAATAGGAACCGTATGGCGTTTTAAGAAGTCGGATATTGAAAAGTGGGTAAATGAGCGCTTGTCTTCCGGAAATAAAACTCCGTCTTCGGGTAATCGTATTCAAATAAAAAATATTTTATCTCCCGACAGAATTGTTTTTTTAAATCACTCAACAAAACACGATGCGCTGCTTGAATTGGCTAAGAATTTAAGTACGGCTCCTCAAATAAAGCACGGTGAAGAACTTGCGTCGGAAATCCTTAAACGCGAAGAATTGATGTCTACGGCTATAGGCCGCTCGATTGCGATTCCCCACGTGCGCTTGACATCGGTAACGGATTTGGTTATGGCCGTCGGTATCAGTAAAGTCGATATTATCGATTTTCAAACGATTGACGATGCGCCCGTGCGCCTTTTGTTTATGATTGCCGCAGCCTACAATCAGCATGCCTATTATTTGCAGGCTTTGTCGTTTTTCAGCTCAAAACTTAAAAATGCCGATTTACGTTCAGGGCTTTTGGCGGTTAAAACGCCGCAGGAAGCCTACGAACTGCTTATAAAAGAAGATTAAGGGTTTGTGGAACTGCGGAATTGTCTCGGATCTAAAACTGATAAAACGGTACTGCCCGAAACGAAGGTCTTGAGCAGTACCTAACGGTTATTCAAATTTTTGATGGGTTGAAATAAGTGTACTTTTCGGTTCTTTATTGATATTTCCTTCTTCTGCCGTTAAGCCGTATTTACGCATTACAGCCAATCCTATGTGTCTGTTGACGGTTGCAAGATCCTTTTCTTCAACTAATTGTAAATATTTTTGCATAAAATCTCTGTTATTTTGAATAAGCAAAAACACTTCGTCGGTTATCGACTTATTTTTTAAAGCGATAACCTCATCGGTAAAATCTTTAATATCCATAAAATTCTCCTAATTTTGCGGGATACGATTCTTTCCGCTACAAACGTTCTATAGCCTGTATTTCCCATTCTTC
>CAUURR010000145.1:0-5128 GCA_963547555.1 uncultured Treponema sp.
GCAAGCTGTTATTAACGGAATCAAAACGCTTACGAGAATCCCCGCCGCCCGGTATGTCATCTTTTCTTTTTTTTGCATTTCCGAACACCTCCGTTTTTATTTTCTCTTTTTCTTTTTCATAAAACCGCTTCGATTCTTCCCGCATCCGCTCCTCTTCGGCAGCCTCCGCCTCACAAAATCGGTATCCCGACCGCCAACCGAAAAAAAATCCCGCCAGCCCCGCCGCAAGCGAAAGCCCTAAAAACGATAAAACAATCGTTGACATCACACACCTCCTATTAACTTGCCCCGTTGCAAGTTACCCCAGTTTTATATCGCGGATTTTATCCATCCAAATAGAAAAATATACCGGCATAAAAATTCCGGCAATCGCAATCCCCGAATAAATAATATCCCCCGTTTCAAGCCCGATAAACCCGAACCCCTTACATATTATCAAAACCGCAATCCATACCGCCGAAAAAATTTGCGCGGCAAAAGAAGTTTTTTTTGCAGGCCCCTTTCCTTTCTTTACGTCTTCCGAATCCGTTTTGTTTTCGTCCATACCTTACCCCTTAAATTTTCCTATCAAATACGCTGTAACAGCAGTAACAATCATTGTTAAAATAATTCCGCCTATTTTCTTTACAACCGTAAAAACCGTTTTCGCCCCCCTTACTTCCAAATCGCCTACGCGTTTTTCAAAGCTTTCCTTCCAATACAAAAGCTTATCCGTTTTTTCTTTCAAACTCTCAAGGCTTTTATTTATTAAAATACCTTCCTTAACCCGTTCATTGTATGCTTCCGACAACTGCGTCATTTTTTTATCAACCACATCCAATGAATGTAAAATATTTGTTTGATTTAAAAATGCCTCATTCATTTTTTCAAGTAATCGATCCTGCTTGTCCAGCCTGCGCACAACATTCTCTATTTGTGCCCCAAGCCGTGCATCGTTTTCACTCGATTCTTTTTGCAAAGAATAAATCTGCCTCATCATTTCTTTTTGTGTCATCAAAGAAGCATCATCGCTCATCTTCTCCCTCCCCAAACCGTTCCTTTTCTTTTTCCGTCAAATAAGCCGGCTTTCCGTTATTATCCTCATCAACCGCCGAAACAAATCCCAGCCGTTTCATAAGCGCGCGCTCTTGCGACATCTTATATTGCACACTCTTAAAACTCATACCGCTGAATTTACGTGCAACCATATCAAAGGTTATAACGCCCAAATTTAAAAGCGTCCGCATTGCGTTTGCTTCTTTTTGAATATCAACACTCGGCCGTGATATGCTCGACCATTCACATTTTAACCATGCGCCCCGCTGTTGCCACGCCTCGCCGTTAAATGCAATTTTTTCAAATTCGGGAATATCCAAATTACCGATTAAAACCGACTGAATAATAAACTCCGAATAAATAAGCTGGCAAAAATCCTTTGCATTTTTAAAAGCCCGGTATTTCAAGAATATATCCAATTCGTTATTAGCCTGCCTCGAGGCCGAATAACTTGAATCGAATTTAAGCATAACAATTTCGGGGGGAATTTCGTTCGTCCAACAAATCGCGGAAATAATTGCATCTTCAAAGGTTTTAAAATTTACATTAGGTCTGTTTGTATTAAAACTCACCGGTTCCTCGCCCGGTGCCAATCCGTCAAGTACCGTACCCGGCGACATCGGAATTGTCGAGGGTACCGTTTCCTTGCTTTCAACAGCGGCCGGCGTTCCCGCCGAAGGGGTAGGGCGGGTTATATTTAAAAGCGGATTGGTTCCGATATGAGTACTCGGTGCTTTTTTTATGAATAACGGTAAAAGTGCATTGACGACTGCCGCCCGCACTTCCGCGTCCCGATATCTGTCCAAGTCTTTCATCATGTACAACATATTTGCAAGAAGCGGCATACCGCGCACCTGGTCTAACAGTTTTTCACCGGAATACACCATCCAACTTATCTGCCGTCCCGATTTTTCACCGTATACCGGAATTCTCGTTTCTTTTATTTCGGTATCGACAACCTCGCGAACCCAATACGCAACATGCCGCCCGTGCGCATCGGTTTCTACCCCGTGCCGTATTTTATTGCCCGCCGCCGGTTTTTTGGACATCGGGGTTACAATCCCGTTTCCGTTAATCCAATCCCAGCAGGGCAGCCCCGTTTTTTTATTTATCCTCGCAACGACAATCCCGTCCCCGCACAGCATCGCCTCAAGCCGTACTTGATTTTGAAATTCGCCGAATGTAAGCTGTCTTTTGTAGTCGAATGTGTTATAATCCGAAGCATACAGCCCGAACATATCGCTCATCTTTTCCGCATATTGTACCGCCAAACGCTCTCTGTCATCTTCGTTTTTATCCGGCCAAATAACCGAACTCAACGGAGTAGGTTCGGGCATCATTCCGGTAAATATTTCGTTACGCAAAATTCGCTTTACTAAACCTTGCGCGTACAAATTCTCGGTAAAAAGCTGGAGCGACCTTTTCCGCAGTGTATAATAATCGACACCCCATTCCCATAAATAATCGCGTGTTTGCCCGAAACTGTCGGGGAATTTATCGCCCGTAAACACATCCTGGACAATATCGCGCACAAAATACGCAAGAACGGGATCCTGCTTCATTTCAACCGATTCGGCCGGCATAATACCTTCGTATGTTTTTACCACGGATGTACCCTCACAGCACCGCCGAAAAGACGAGTGCGGTTTTCAAGCATAGCAACCAACCCCAAAAGCTCTTTTTGCCGCACATATAAAGACGGTAAATCGGCTCGCTTCACCGTTTGCCTATCCTGACCGGTATCAATCGTATACTCCTGTATACCGCCCGCCTCAATCGTTTTGCGCGTTAAAAATAAAATTGCTTTTTCAATTTCATGCAACAACCGTTTCGCGTTTTCCAATTCGTCAAGCCAAAATTGCCGCTGTCCGTCCGTTGTAAAATCGGGGTCTAATAATGCCATGCTTGCATTTTAAAACCGCAGTTTAAAAAAAGCTATTAACCGATTAAAATTATTTACGGCTCGATAAATACGCCCCGTTTCGCTTCCAGCCAAAAATGCGCCCAGCTTAAACCGGGCAAGCCCAACGCTTCACGGCAATACGCATCGGCAAAAATTTCAAGGGCTGCCATATTATAGCCGTAAGTGTCGAAAGCGTGGTTATCCGCCCCCGGCCGTTGTTTACAAAACGTTTTTTGTTATTTATTCGTAAGCTTTTCGACAATATCAACTTTTGTCTCCGCTTCAAACATTTTAAAATAATCGTCCCTAAAATCATCGGGAAAATTCGGGTACCAATCCGGTTGAAACTGCCCCTCGTTCCACATCGAAACACTCATACTGTTGCTTATGCGGTCTTTCATTTTTGTGGTATTCACGTGATACGCAAGCGGCAAACCTATCCGCTGCAGCGTGCTCTTGTCGAATATACGGTATGTTTCCCCCGCCTTAATATATTCCGCTCCCTTACACGGATACACACCGGCGTAATGTCTTCCCGCAAAGGCATACACATAATCGGTGTACCGTCCCGAATCAACAAGCGTTATCATAATTTTATACACTTTGCCGTCATCACCGACAAAGCGCGTATTTTCTATGTAATTATCAAGTGCATCCCACGGGCCGTTAAAATCTTCCGTATCTCCGTCAATACTGAAAAAATCCAGCGTCCACGTAACACCCTTATCCGAATAACCCTTAACGTCCACAAACAAATTCTTTTTTTGAACGTCCACCGAACAGCACACAATCAGCACCGGCGATCCTGAATCCCTGACGGCTAAATCGTTCGGAACCTTGCCGCGCACAAAGCCGGCTCTGCGGAATTGCACGGCTCGTTCATACCGAATCTGCTTACCCATTTCCTCGAACGTCAAACCCTGTTTTGTGTTTCTGAAAATCCGGTACTTTTCTTTATCCCTCACTCGATTATTTTTTATATCCCAACATTCCGCCCACTGCAGCACCATATCTTCCCAGCTGTACATCCCCGGCGGATTATAAATCGGCGACAAATGAAACGACACCGTAAAGGGATTAAGAGCTTCGGCGGTTGCTCTCCATTCGCCTTTTTTAACGATCGAAGCCTTATCGTAGTTTTTCATCAACCCGCCGCAGTATTTACACTTATAAGCAACCGTTTCAATAATCGGCAAAAAGTTTTCGTCATTCTCCCAAACAATACCGAATTCCGTGCCGTCTTCGTTCTTGCCGTGCCATACAAGCTCCTGCATTTTTCCGCAATGCTTACACGGCACAAAATACTTTTGCCTGTTTCCCGCTTCATACAACTGTTCAATCTTGCTTGTCTGTTTTACAAGGGGTGTACTCGCCCAAAATATTTTTCTTTTAGTAGAATAAGCATCGGTACGGTTCCTTACCAAATCGGTAACCGAACCCTCTTTTTTAATCGCGTCGGGGAAGGCATCCACCTCGTCCGCCATAATCACCCGATAGCTCATACTTCTAAAGCGGGCAGGCGCGCGGCTTCCGAAACAATGTAAATAACCGCCCGGATATTCTTTTGAAAAAGCCGTATCGCCGGTATCACGGCTTCCTTTTTGTTTTCTGTTTTGTGAAAAAATTAAATCCCGCGCCCCCGCATTATCAATCATCTTTTCAATTTTTGTCTGCATAGAAGTTTTCATTAAACCCGCATCCGCCGTAATATACGCTTGCGCCGAAGGATTTGACATTATGTTATATAAAATAACCGTTTCAATAACGGCCGTAGTTCCTCCCAGCTGATTACCCTTCATAAGTACCACTTCTTTAATCGGGTTATCGGGAGCAAGACAATCAACAATCTTTTTAAAATACGGAAAACGCTCCCAGCTGAACCTCCCCGGGAAAGGCGTCAAATCCGCCGGTAAATACCGAACCCTTTCGGCAAACTCCGACGGCAGCTCATATACCTGCCGTTCCGTCAACGCCCCAAACCGCTCAATGAGAAAATCAATATCTCCCAATTCGTATTCTGTAATCATAATTTTAAACTATTCCGCAATCTCCCCACCTGAAAATTCAAATAAACTTCCTTGCGTGCAATGCTCTCTAAAGCGTTTTTCTTGCTTATCAAAATATTCTTTATCAATTTCCATTCCCACAAAATCAAACCCCCTATCATACGCCGCTATCCTGCTTGAACCT
>CAUURR010000146.1:0-5105 GCA_963547555.1 uncultured Treponema sp.
CCGTATCGGATTTTGATTTTGAATATTTCGACGCAAGTTTAGCCAACAATCCCGATACGAAAAAAAAGAAGGCATACAAAAGGAGCGAAAGCAACAGGTAATTGAATGCCGAATTAAGATTGCAGTCTTTCAAAAAAATATACATAGTAATTCCCGTGTTAAAACAAGCGGCGATATTTTAAACGATTGTTTAGACCGCTCTTTTTTCATTTTATATGTGCAGGATATTATGTTCAAGCAGCAGTCAAACCCTCTTGACAATAGTTTGATATAAAACTATTATAAGATATAATCCAATTTAAAGATAAAGGATAAACTATGAAAACAAACAAACTTCTTTTGACTGCGGCGACGATTGCAGCGGTCTTTTTTTTCGTTTCATGTTCAAAGGCTGAAAAGGCCGAACGGAAAATTGCGGTTTTTGTGCCGGGTGTCGTTTCAGGAAATCCCGTGTACGAAATGCTCAGTGCGGGCGTTACGGAAGCGGTTGACTTTTACAACGCAAAGCACGGCGGTGCGGGAGAGGTAAAACTCAGCGTTATAGAAGCCGGCACGAATCAGGCGGAATGGAGCACAAAGCTGACGGCTCTTGCGGCAACGGGCGAATACGATGTGATTTTTTCTTCAAATCCTTCTTTACCGGAACTTGCCGCTCCGCTTACTTCTCAGTTTCCTAAGCAAAAGTTTATCATCCTCGACGGCTATCTTGCAGGAAATAAAAATATCGCAACCGTCCGCTACAATCAGCGCGAACAGGCCTATCTTACCGGCTATGCGGCGGGCTTGGTAACGACTGCGCCGTCATCGGTTATGAAGTATGCAAATGCGCAAAAGAAAATCGCCTTGGTTGCGGCGCAGGAATATCCTGTTATGAATAAGATTATTTTCCCTTCCTTTGTTGAAGGCGCAAAGGCCGCGGATTCCGAGATTACGGCGGAGTTCCGCATTGTGGGCAACTGGTACGATGCCTCGAAGGGAGCGGACATTGCCAAAGGTTTGTATGCCGAAGGCGTGGACGTTATTCTTCCGATTGCAGGAGGCGCTTCGCAGGGTGTGATTGCGGCCGCAAAAGAATCGGGATTTTACATCGCATGGTTCGACAACAACGGATTTTCCAAAGCTCCCGGCCATGTGATTTCAAGCTCGGTTATGGAGCAGAAAAAAAATGCCTATGAGCAAACACTTAAATTCCTTGAAGGCAAAACCGAATTCGGTACGGCTCAAACGCTCGGCATAAAAGACGGTTACGTCGATTTTATTTTGGACGACCCCGCCTTTACCGAAACCGTCGGTGAAGATATACGATCGCGTTTGGAACAAGTCTATGCCGATATCAAAAACGGAAAGCTGATTTTGTCTTCACAAGACTGATATTCCGCCGGCCGTTGTATGGAAAGGGCTTTACGTTTAAAAGCTGTCGGGAAGTCTTTCGGCAGCAAAATCGTACTCGATAATTTGAACTGCGATTTTCCGACCGGAAAGGTGTACGCCCTCTTGGGTGAAAACGGAGCCGGAAAATCAACCCTTGCCGCCCTTATAAGCGGCGAAGACAAAAACTATTCGGGTACAATCGATTTTCAAAACATATACTCCTGTGCCCTCGTTCATCAGCGGCCGCTTTTAGCCGACCGATTAAATGTCCGCGACAATATTATTTTGGGAAGCGAGCCTGTCCGCTTTTCCCTCTTCGGCGTTTTCCGGCGGTTCGGCGTTTTCCGGCGGTTCGGCGGCTTTTTCGGTTTTACCGATTTTGCCCGCTTTATCGATTTAAAAAAAGCCCGCAATCAAATAGACGCTCTTTTAAAAGAATGGGATATTCCCGTAAACCCGCTTTCACAGGTGCCGCTTTTAAGCGCGCAGGAACGCTTTTTTACCGCCCTTGCGTCGGCTCTGTACAAAAATCCCGACATCCTTATTTTGGACGAGCCGGGTGCTGTGTTGAACATCGAACAAAAACGCGCGCTTTACCCTGCATTCAAAAACTACGCTGCGAAAGGGAAAATCGTTATACTCATAACGCACAACACCGATGACGCCCTTGAGTACGCCGACGGCATTTTGATTTTACGCGCAGGCCGAAAAGCCGCTTTTCTTGACTGTACGGAAAACGAATGTACCGTTTTAACGCGCCCTTATATTGAAAGCCTTGTATTCGCAGGCAAAACGAATTCCCCGGCTTTCTCCGCTTCCCTGACATCTCCGGCTGCAGTGGTGTTGGGACGGTCGGCAGGGTCGGAACATTCGGCCGCAGGCGCACTTGTATCCGAGCCGGTTCTCGCCGTTAAAAATCTGATCTGCACACCGAATGAAGGCTCCCCCCTTCACAATATAAGTTTTGAAGTGTATCCTGGAACAATTACCTGCATTTACGGGTATAGAGAAAACGGTCTTGAAACCCTTGAAAACCTCTTAACGGGAATGAAGGCCCTTCAATACACGGGAAACATTTTTATCGAAGGGAAGCGGGAATTACACCCGCAAACAAAACGGCATACAGGGGGCGAAAAGCACACGGACGCTTTAGGTCCTGTCCGCCTTCGCGCCTTCGGGGCGGGTATCGTTCCTTTTAACCGTACCTTCCGCGCATCGAATCCCGCCCTTACGGTAGAACAGATATTAACCGTGTATTTGAAAGACAAAGATAAAATCGACAGTGCAGCCTATGCGCGCAGTTTAATTGCACGCGCCGGCATACATATCGGTATTGAAGAGAAGGCGGCGGCTCTTTCGGGCGGTATGCTTCAGCGTTTGATTATCGAGCGCGAAATAGACGCGTTCAAAAAACTGTTGATTTTATCGGAACCGGAGCGCGGCTTGGACGTAAACGCCGCAGCAGCCTTAATCCGCCGCTTACAGCGGGCCGCGGATGAGGGTACGGGCATTTTGCTTTTTGTAAGTTCGGGAACCTTTGCCCGCTTTGAAAACGGTTTGCATTATTCGATACGGGGAGGCCGCTTGTATGGAAATTAAAAGAACATCCGGCATAGTGTCGGCCGCGGCGGCACCTGTTGCAGGCTTATTGACCGCATTGGCGATTATCCTGTATACATCAACACAGCCGCTTGAAGCCGCATTGAGTTTTTTTACCCTGCCTTTAACAAACCTCTATTATGCCGGAACATGGCTTAACGGTGCATCCCTTTTGATTATCGCGGGCTTGGGTTCCGCCCTTGCAATGCAGTCGGGCAATATGAACTTGGGCGGCGAAGGGCAAGTCTATGCAGGAGGCTTTTGTGCGGTTTTGATTATGAACACCCTTTTACCTGAAAGTTTAATCGAAAACTCTGCCGAACATACGGCTCATCCGCAAACGCTCATAGTCTTTGCCGTGTCCTGTGCCGCCTTGGGAGCAGCCGCCTTATCGGGAGGGGCTGCTTCATTTATTCCCGCGCTTTTAAAACGGCGGCGGGGTATAAGCGAATTGATTTCTTCGTTTTTATTAAGCGCCGCCATAATACCGCTTATAGACTATGCCGTTTCAGGGCCCCTGCGCGATCAATCGAAAAATCTGCTTGCCATGCCTTTTATACACGAGCTTTTACGGTTTAAAAAAATACTTCCGCCGTCGCCCCTCAACATAAGTGCCGCAGCAGTTATTCCCCTTGCCCTGCTCTGTGCATATTTTTTGTATAAAACGCGACGCGGACAACGCTTCAGAATATGCGGTTCCGCCCCGGAGTTTGCCCTCTATTGCGCCTATCCTCTCGGTACGCTAAGCACGGCGGGAATGATTGTATCGGGAATGTTTCACGGCATAGCAGGCTATGCGGCGGTCGCGGGAACCTATTACACCTGCCACAGCGGATTTTATGCGGGAATGGGCTGGAACGCTTTGTCGGCCGCCCTTATTGCGCGCTCGAATCCGATTGCCCTTATTCCCGTAAGCCTGTTTTTATCCTATATCTTTACCGGAACAAGCGCAGCCGCAGTTGCCGCCCATACGTCCTATGACGCGGCCTTTTTGGTGCAGGGAGCCGTTATGCTTTTTATCTCGGCTCAATTTGTGCATAAGCCGGCTCTGTTTGTACGCAAGTTCCAAAACCGATTGCATACTATAAAAGAGGGAGAAAAATCGTGAACGCGTTACACTACATTTTTGTTTCGGCCGCTCCCCTTATGCTGATTTCGACAGGAGTTTTGGTAAGCGAATACGCGGGCGTTACGGCGGTTTTTGCCGACGGTATTATAAACCTTGCAGCCTTTTTGTTTTTCGCCTTTGCCGTGTTTACCGAAAACCTTGTCTTGTCCGCCGCCCTCTCGGTTGCTTCGGCGGTGCTGATTATGCACGCGCTTTCGCTCTTTGTACACAAAACGCATTCCAATCCCTTTTTGGCGGGCTTGTCGGTAAACCTCTTTGCCGCAGGGTTTTCTTCGCTTTTGTCGTATCTGTGGTTCGGAACGCGGGGGATTGCCGCCGAATATGTTACGGGAACGGGCGTTTTTTCCGATGTTTCCGTCGGCTTTTCACGCTTTCCGGCCGCAGTCCTCGCATGGACTTTTTCCGCAGCAGTCGCCTTTATCTTATACAAAACCGTGTGGGGAATGAGAATCCGCATAACCGGAGAATCGCCTGAAGTTCTTGCCGCCCGCGGTATATGCGCACAAAAATACAAAAACTCGGCATGGCGCATAAGCGCGCTGTGCGCAGGCGGCGCCGGAATCGTCTACTGCTTAAAGCTTTCGGCCTTTGTACCGAATATCAGCGCAGGCAAGGGCTGGCTTGCTTTAGCCGCCGTTTTTTTGGGACGCAAAACCGTACGCGGCACCTTTTTAGCGGTTATTGTCTTTTCCGCTGCCGAATACGCGGCAAACCGCCTGCAAATATTTTCAAAAACATTCCCGCCCTCGGTACTCATATCGCTTCCCTACATCGCCGCAATTTTACTCTTTGCCCTCTTACCTGCGGAAAAAAGAAAATAGTCCGGTTTTCCTTGCCACCAAATCTAATAATATTTTAGTTCGTAATTGTTTCAAAACCGATTAAATGGAGCTTTACCGTACATCGTATGAAACCTGTGCGAAATGCACAGGTTTCATACGATGTACGGAGCATAAAGATAGTATTGAACATACAACTGTCAGCTGTATAGACCGGGTTCTTAGGG
>CAUURR010000147.1:0-5102 GCA_963547555.1 uncultured Treponema sp.
GGGTATAGTATCGGTATATGAAAAAAATCACCCTTGTGTTGTTCGGCCTTGTCGGAGCTGTCATTGTTTTTTTTGCGATATTCAAACAACTGCCTAAGAACGATTTAAAGGACACGGTATACACAAAAACCGTTATACCTTCGCTTTCGGGGGGGGCGCCTGCTTTACGCCACGAGGAAAGCCTTGAAACCGAAGAAACGGTACAAACTTCTTTAATTCCGCTGCAGGCGGGAGAGGTATTGATAGGTGCCTATTCAATCGACTTCGACGGTGACGGTTATGAAGATCAAATTATCGCGCTGAAAACGCCCGACAGCCGGTTTATAAAAGTCATCGCGGGCTTGTATAATTCCCTGCAGAATAAGTACGAACGCTCGGCCGAAATACAGACCGATATTGAGCAGGTAAAAACCTTTTTTTTATCGGTATCGGATATAACGGGTACTCATGAAAACGCGCTCATTGTTACGGGCTACGGAACTGAAAATCAATCCCGTTTCCAAGCCTGGCTTCCGCGTAAAAACGCCTCTGGATTTTTTTTAAATTAAATTGCTTTTTTATATGCGGCGGTAACTATTTTTATTAAAAAAAAAAATCGAAGCGACTCCTATCCTTTGGAAAAAGCGGACGGGGAAAGTTTTCCCATATGGGCTTATACCTCTGATCCGAATGCACCTGAAGATTCCCTTGACCAGCTGCAAATTATGTACGATTGGGACAAGGCACAAAAAAAGTATGTTAAAAAAGTGGAAAAAAAGATAACCGAAAAAAGTCTTACGGCTCAAGAGTTGTCGAAAATTCAGGACGGAACGGAAGAAACCTTTGCAGGATTTTTAAACGGTGTATGGTTAAAATCCGGAAAAACGGCGAAAGACAATCGCTATCTGTTTTTCGATTACGATAAAAAAGAAATTATCTTTTTTCAGTATGACCGGCAGGAACTGCACACGTGGGAGCGCAGTACCATCAGGCGTAACGGTATTCTTGTGTATACGACAAATCAGTCCATATCGAATATTTCGCGCCGCTTCGACATAGCCCTTGTTTCTACGGACGAAATACGCATTAAGGTTGTCGATGATTTGGGAATGCTTATCAGCTCCGAAACGCTTTGGGACGGAGATTATAAAAAACAAAGTACGGACGCGCTTTTTGCCGCTTCTCCGGGGCAAACGCAAACCGAAAAGCCTTCGGTTGATATTATTAAAACCCTGCAAACGAGCGGCCGCACTGTTTGGAAATGCGATAACGGCTGGGAGCTCAGCTGTTCGGGGGGAGTGTATACGGCTAAAAACGGCGGCTTAACCGAAAGCGGCGTTTTTTCGGTATTAAACGTTTTCGGCGAACGGCTTTTGCAGATAAAAAGCCGTAATACAGGCGGCATTTTTTCGGGTTTTTACCGTACCGAAGTTATCAATCCACGTGAAACGCGCGATTCTGCCGCTTCGGATGCAGGAGAAGAAGAAAACAAAAAAAGAACCGGAACGCGGATTATATTGACGCCTGTAAAATTGAGCATATCGCAGATAGAAACTGCTCTTGTAAAAAGTTTGCAGTTGGAATTGGCCGGTGTTCAGGATTAGGGCGCTTTTTCAGCCGTTTCGGTGTGGGCTTTGAGAAAAAACCAAAAGGGTGCAGGTAGAATTTGGGCCTTTCCGCCGACGACTGCGGCTTCGGGCGAATCGGGGAATTCAGCCGTAAGAGCTTCTGCCCACTTTTTTTCTCCCGTTATATGATGCAGTGTTAAAAGAATAACCGGTTTAAGAGCCGCCATATCCGCAGCCGAGGCATAGGATTTTAAAACCGATACGGGACCTTCAAGTTCTTTTTCGTTTTGTGCTTTAATTATCCAGCTCCACAGCGCGTACAATTTTGCCGAAGCGCGTATTTCCGCATCCGCCGGGGGCGAAAATGCGGTACTCAGCAAAAAATCCGCCGCGGATACATCGGCGCAAGAAAGTGCACAGCGCACCGATCCGAGTAATAACCGCTGACCGCGTGCATTTTGTACACCCGCCAAAGAAGCGGCCGTACCGTAGGTTGCCGAAGCTTCCGCATATAAGCCCGTTTGTTCCTGCAAGGGGGCAAGCATTTCCGCCGCTTTAAGCTTCTCCTGCGAAGAAGTGCCGCTTTTTACGGTTTTGTTTAACTCTTCCATAAGGGGAAGGACAGCAACGGCCTGCGATTCTGCGACGGCTCCATCGCCTGCAGTGCGTGTGCTTTGTGCAGTTCCCGTTGTCGGAACCGTTTGGGCATATAAAAAAAGCGGTATTAAAAGAAAACAAAAAAGCGGATACGGTATGCGGGTACGGCCTTGTAAAAAGGCGCATGTAAGCTTGTTCACAAAACGGCCTTATACTTTTTTTGTGCCGGCGGAATCCGAATTTTGCTTGTGCAAAACGTTTTGCGCGGGCAAAACGGTATTTTCTTCAGGTATTTTGCCGGGCGCATTTTTTGCAATCTTTTCTTTTTTTGCAAAAAGCTTTTTTTCGGGTTTTGCCGCGGCGTGCGCTTTTCGTTTACCGAAAGTAAAGGGCAGGGTTACAAGTACGCCGGCCAAAAAAGAAAACAAAATAGTTAAAAAAACGGGTACTTTTTCGAAGCGCATAAAGCCGAAATTTATATCGCACACGTTTTCCAAGTTAAAGCCGGTAAAGGCTGCGACTATAACCATACACAGTATAAATAAAATCAGTTTAAAAGGCATAAGCCGATTTTATCACGAAACGGGGGACTTTGCAACTATAAAATCGGTTTGTGTGTCATATCCGATTTTGTTATTATACGTTTTCTCTCTTATCCGACCCGCGTGCCTCTAAAGGTATTCCCCTGTATCGACTCCAAGCGGACTTTTACAAAGGTTCCCCTGACGCTTTCATCTGCAGCGAAGACTACGCGCCCGTCCTGTTCGGTGTGGCCTAAAAGTTCGGTTTTGTTATCGCGCGAGGGGCTTTCGGCTAAAACCTTTACCGTGGTGCCGAGGCGTTTGGTTATCTCTTCTTTTGTAATACGCTGCTGTACGCGGATGATTTCGTCGAGGCGGCGTTTTTTTTCTTCGACGGGCACTTGAGCGGGGTAGGTGCAGGCGGGTGTTCCTTCGCGCGGATTGTAATAATACATAAAGGCGGCTTCATAGCGCACCTGCTCCATAAGAGAAAGGGTTTGCTTAAAATCGTCTTCGGTTTCGCCGGGAAAGCCGATTAAAATATCGCTTGTAAGCGATACATCGGGAAGTTCAGCACGGATGCGGGCAACCAAGTCGAGGTAGTTTTCGCGGCTGTATCTTCGGTTCATTTTTTGTAAAATGCGGCTTGAGCCGTGCTGGACGGGAAGGTGTATGTGCCGGCAGATAACCGGATAGTCCCTGATTACGCGGATAAGGGCGTCCGAAAAATCCTTCGGGTGGCTTGACATAAAGCGCACCCATTCTATCGAAGAAGAGGTTTTTTGCAAGTGGGAGGCTATGCGTTCCAGCAGGGCGGGAAAATCAATCGTGCCGCCGTGCATTTGCGGGGCTTGTCCTGCATAGACTTCGTGCTTGTATGAATTGACGTTTTGTCCCAAAAGGGTAATTTCGCGCACATTACGTTCGGACAGCATATCCAGTTCTTTTATAATTTCTTCGACGGGTCTTGAAATCTCGCGGCCGCGCACATAGGGCACAATGCAGTAGGTACAAAAATTATTGCAGCCGTGCATAATCGGCACAAAGGCTTGGAAAGCTCCCGGCTCCAAAGAAAGCGGGGCAAAACTGTAAGCGGGTTTATCGGGGAAGTCCTCGCCGCCGGGACTAACCGTTGCGGAAAACTCCTTTGCAGACCTTACTTTAGGCGGGGAACTTTTTACCGTACTTGCACCTGCATCCTTTATTTTCGGAATGAACAGGGTGGACGTTTTTCCTCCGCGCGCTTCCATCGAAAAGGCGATGTCGGCATAGCGTTTTTTTTCAAAGTTACCGATAACGTAATCGACTACGGGAAAATCCCGTTGCAGTTTTTCTTTTAAGCGCTCCGCCATGCAGCCGGTTACGGTCAGCACAAAGGGAGCTGTTCCGCCTTTTTCACGCTGTTTTCGAAGCGCGGTGTAATACCCCAAACGCCCGCGTATGCGACTTTCTGCGGTTTCGCGCACGGAACAGGTATTTATAATGATTAAATCGGCCGCTTCTTCATTGTCCGAAGCCGTCCAGCCCCGTTCAAGTAAAAGCCTTTCGACGGCGGACGACTCGGCCTTATTCATTTGGCAGCCGTAGGTTTCAAAAAAAAAGGTCATAGAGGGAATTACTGTAATTCCTCACACAATTCGCCGTCTTTTTCTACGGTGAATTCGCTTCCGTCTTCGTAGTGAATGACGATGGTCGGGTTGCGCACAACACCGTCGAAGTGGATAAGACTGCGTGCATCGTTGTCGTAATTGCTGCCGATTGCAAAGTGGCAGGTTTTAAAAGCCTTTTCGTCTTCAAGCATTTTGCCGGTAATCAGGGCGGCGGGGTTAAGACCTATGCCCAGCTCTCCGATATTACGCGCATTGCGTGCGTATTCGGCGCCGGCACCTGCGGGAAGCCGTCCTTCTTTTTCCATTTGGAGTGCCTGATTTTCGGCGGCGGTAATGCAGCGCAAAAGGCGGTAGGCTTCGCAGTCCGGATCCGAGCCGTCAACGGGGTGGCCGGCTTTACTCGTTATCGAAGACACATAGCCTTTTACATCGGCGATAATCGGATCGGTAATAATAAAACAGCCTTCGGTAACGCTTATCGAGCCGTCGAATACGATACGCCCCTCGCAGCCAGCCGACGTTTTCGGTGTAAGCGGACTTATAAACACTTCGCCTGCGGGAATGTTGCCCCCGTTTCCGGGTTTTGAAAAATCGCCGTCGTCGCAAAAGGCGGTTCTGCCGTGCACGGGAACTTTTATATCGGTTCCGCCGGGGGCGGTAACGTGAACATAAGAAGCATTGCGGAATTTATCCGCCAAAATGCGGCAGCGTTTTTGTAACAGTGCATAATCGATATTTGCAGCCCGTATAAACATATCAATCGTTATACCGGGAGTCCATATAGCGCGTAAGTTTTTTTTGCCTTCGAGGTTATAGTTAAAAATATG
>CAUURR010000148.1:0-5030 GCA_963547555.1 uncultured Treponema sp.
CAAAAAAGATATTGTAAAGCCGATCCAAATCTTCGCGCGAAAAATAGTCGATAGTGATACTGCCGCGCTCGAAGTTTCCTTTAAGCGAAACCTTGGTGCCGAGCTTTTCTATCAAGTTTTGTTCAAGAAAAATGTAGTCGGCATCGCGCTTATCGGCAGGTTTTACGGCCTTTTTCGACAGGGAAATCTTTCCCTTGTTCATTTCGGCGGCAAGTTCTTCGGCTTCACGGACGGATATGCCGTCATCGATAATGCGGTTAAAGAGTTTTGCGCGGGAAGTACTGTCGTTGACCGATAAGATTGCACGGGCGTGTCCCGCAGAAAGGGTTCCCGCCGAAAGAGCCTTTTGCATATTTTCGGGAAGCTTTAAAAGGCGCAGGGCGTTTGCTACGGTCGAACGGTTTTTTCCGACGCGGCGGGCGGTTTCTTCTTGATTTAAATTTCCCAGCTCCATAAGCTTATAGTAAGCCTTCGCTTCTTCAAGCGGATTTAAATCTTCGCGCTGGATGTTTTCGATGAGGGCGACTTCAAGCTTTTTGGTATCCGAAAACTTTTGAATGCGCACGGGAATCTCTTTAAGTCCCGCAATCCGGGCTGCCCGTGTGCGCCGCTCGCCTGCAATTATATAGTAAAAATCGCCTTCGGCTTTTTCAACCAAAACGGGCTGAATAATGCCGTGTTCTTTTATCGATTCGGCAAGTTCTTTGAGCGCTTCTTCGTCGAATTCGCGGCGCGGCTGATAGGGGTTCGGCTGTAATAAATCAACGGGAACAAAAATATCCGTACCGTTTCCGGCAGAAGTGCCGTTTGCCGTCGTCCTGCTCGCCCCTTTAAGAGAGGAGGCGCTCTGCGGTTGTCCCGCGCGTTTTTCGGAAAGTACGGGTTTTGCAACAGCCGCAGGAGAAAATCCCGCTTCCGATTGAGCTTGCGGCAACAGGGCATCAAGCCCCTTTCCCAAACCGCCCTTAGCCACGACGGACCACCTCTGCGGCAAGGCTTTCGTAACTGCGCGCACCGATGCACGAAGGATCGTAAAGACAGACAGGTTTGCCGTGAGAAGGAGCTTCGGAAAGCCGCACGTTACGCGGAATAATTGTGGAAAATACCGAATCCTTAAAATAGGCTTTTACCTGAGTTACAACATCGTTTGCAAGCCGGGTTCTGGAGTCATACATCGTAAAAAAGATGCCGCCGATTTCCAGATTCGGATTTATCGAAGCCTGCACTTTTTTGACGGTTTGCAACAAAAGGGATATTCCTTCCAAGGCAAAGTATTCGCACTGCATAGGTATAAGCACGGAATCGGCTGCGGCAAGGCCGTTTAAAGTCAAAAGACCTAAAGACGGCGGACAGTCTATTAAAATATAATCATAAAGGGGTAAAAGCGGCGTTAAAGCTTTTTTCAAAAAAAACTCGCGTTCGGCCTGATCTACCAATTCTATCGCCGCACCCGATAAATCGATTGAAGCCGGCAGGGCATCCAAATTGATAACTTCGGTATGACGGACGGTTTGTTCATAGGTTGCCAAGCCCGCCATCAATTCGTATATTGTGGGCTTGTCTTTTGAAACACCGACACCGGAGGACATATTTCCTTGTGAGTCAAAATCAACTAAAAGAACTTTTTTACCGGCAGCCGCCATATATGCACCGATATTAATGGCGGATGTGGTTTTGCCGACTCCGCCTTTTTGGTTTACAAAAACATAGACCTTTGCCATATATATAGTATATCATTTTTTTAATAAAAAGTATATATTAAGATAAGGATAATATAAGGAGATTTTATGCAGGAAAAATATCTTAAAGATGCCCATATACACGAGTCGGCTTTTATCGCATGGAACGCCCACGTAAGCGGAGATGCCGAGCTGGCAGAACATACATCGGTGTGGTTTTCGGCAACCGTGCGCGCCGATATGGCCCCGATAAAAATCGGAAAAAACAGCAATATTCAGGATAATGCGGTTGTTCACGTGGATGAAAATATTCCCTGTATTATCGGCGAAAACGTAACGGTCGGGCACGGCGCAATTCTTCATTCGTGTACCGTAGAAAACGGCTGTACCGTCGGTATGGGTGCGATTGTTTTAAATGGAGCGCATATAGGGGAAAATTCCATGGTCGGTGCAGGTGCTTTGGTAACGCCGGGAAAATCCTTTCCGGCAGGAAGCTTGATTATAGGCTCTCCTGCAAAAGCCGTGCGCGATTTGCGCCCCGAAGAAATCGAGGCGATGAAAAAAAATTGCGAAAACTATGTCATTCATGCCCGCAAAGAAAAAGAACGCGCTGAGGATATGCGGTAACCCTGTGTATGGAATCTGCTCGGCCTTTTGTCGGCGGATGCTAAAATAAAGATGCGGATAAATCAAGCGAAATGTCGAATACAAAGGTCATAGACCAAATCCCTGTCGATTATACAAGTGCCGTTTTGTCGAACCCCCTAAAAAAAGGAAGCTGTGCGGGGATTAAAGACTGCATAAGAGTGCGTATGCGCAAAATGCCGGACGGGCGTTTTTTTGCCGAATTTTTTACCGAAACGCAGGTTTTTCACCGCAGTTTTGCTCCGGAAGAAGTAAGCCTTTTTTTGCAAAATCTTCCCCGCACCGATGAGGTGTTGTGGCGGCAATGTTTGCTGCAAGGGGGCGAAAAAGAAATCCGCATACTCACAAATAAAAAGGGTAAAAGTACGGTGCTTACCAAATCGGCGCAAAAATCGGCAGCCGTTGAACACTCGGCGATACGTGTACAATCGGCTGCCGCCACCGAGAATGCACAGGAGAATCCTGCATTATCTTTGTCGTGCGTTCGGGAAACGGGTTTTGATTTTAATCGGCAAAAGGACTATATTATCCGCGAGGGTCGCCCCGTACCCTTTTTAACCGCCTTGGGGATTATGAATGAGCAAGGTAAGGTATTCGCAAAAAAATATGCAAAGTTCCGCCAAATCAACCGCTTTTTGGAATTTATCGACGACATTGTCTTAGACCTGACCGCTTCCGGTGCGGGAAAAGAACGTCCTCTTTCCGTCATCGATTTCGGCTGCGGAAAATCCTATCTTACCTTTGCCGCCTATCATTTTTTAACCGATGTAAAAGGCTTAAAGACCGAGATTGTCGGTTTGGATTTAAAAGCCGATGTCATTAAACACTGCCGCAGTCTTGCCGAAGATTTGAATTGGCGCGGCTTGGATTTTCAAGTCCGCGATGTCCGCTCCTACGAAGCCGACGGCACAAAGCCCGTCGATATGGTTATTGCTTTACACGCCTGTGATACCGCTACCGATTACGCCATCGCCTTTGCTCTTAAACAGCGCGCCCGCGTTATCCTTTCGGTTCCCTGTTGCCAGCACGAATTGAATGCAAAGCTGAGTCCCGCCGGAACCTCGTACGCTTTCAAAGCCCTTATGCGTTACGGCATTATAAAAGAACGTGTTTGCGCCCTTGCAACGGATGTTATGCGCGCCGAATTGATAAAAAAACAGGGCTATGCAGTCGACATCTGCGAATTTATAGATACGGAACACACGCCCAAAAACCTGCTGATACGCGCGGTACGCCGCACACAGAGCGATAATCGCTTTCACGCTGCTTTGAGTACTCGGCAGGATAATTCCTACGAGGATTTATGCAGTGCCCTCGGCGCGCGCATTATACTGGAAGAGCTTATTGATTGAATAACAACAAGAAACAGAGCTTGCCCCGACTACGGAAGCATACCGTAATTAATATGTTTTTTTCCGGTATAAATTATTATGATTTTTTTCTATATTCTTATAGTACAGGGAATTGCAATCAAATATGTTTTATATTACTTTTTATGGAAGAATTATATGAATAAGACAAAAGAAAACAAATTGAGAATTGCTTTCATGGGAGCAATCAACTGTGTATCAGGTTCATGTACCTTGCTGGAATATAGTAATTCCGAAAAGGATATTTGCAATTATTATCTGGTAGACTGCGGAGAGTATCAGGATGAAAATCAAAATTATACCGATAACAAACAAAGAGTCCTTTCTTTAGCAAAAAAGATTAGAGCAGTCTTTTTAACCCATGCACATGCCGATCATATAGGTCTCTTACCTGATTTGACTGATAACGGATTTAGGGGAAGAATCTATTGTACTAAAGCAACTATGGCTCTGACAAAGACTATGCTTGAAGATGCGCTACGCATAAAAAAACAGGAAAACAAGGATATAAAGCAATTTGTAAACCAAATGAATTTTGAGCTGATAGATGACCGTCCCGGCTTTTTGTTCGGTGATTCAAAGAATCCTATTTCGATTGATGACGGTTTATATATGTATCCGCTCAAGACGGGACATATCCTCGGTTCTTGTTCTTTTACGTTTACATGGAGCAAAGAAAATGCTCAACCGGCCGAAAACAATAAGTATGAGTACAGGGAAGCAATTTGTTTTTCGGGGGATGTCGGTCCATGTGATGAGCTTTCGGTAAAAAACGGAGATGCTCAAAGTATATTATTGAAAGATTTTGCAACACCTTATTACGGTGAATCAAACCGCTATATGGTTTTAGAATCAACATACGGAAATAGAGTTCGTAATAAGAAAAATCTTTTTCTTAAAAAGATTTATAAGCTTTGGCGCATCATACATATAACAAAAGAAAAAGGTGGAAAAGTTTTAATTCCTGCATTTGTTTTAAACAGAATACAGGAAGTTTTAACGGATTTATATTACATCAAAAATCAGCCGGTGCAGTTTACACGAGAGAGTTTTATCGAAGAAGATGTAATGAAAGAAGAATGGTTACGCTATTTTAATTTAGTTGAAGAAGGTATTACTTTTTCGGAAGAAAATCAGAAGTTTAAAGAGGTATTATATTTAAAAGCGTTTCCGCCTCCAGATAAAATTAAAAATTATATATCAGGGTATAATGCGCAATATAATAATGATACCCTTTTTAAAACCTTGCCAGAGCATGCTCAAATCGGAATAATTAATATAGTAAACGCCTTGTATAAAAAATTCTATAACGGTATGGATATTAATTACGGCTATT
>CAUURR010000149.1:0-5017 GCA_963547555.1 uncultured Treponema sp.
TTTTCTTTGTACACGTAGCGCGCCCAGCTTCCCCATACGGCGGCAAGACCTGCGCCGTGGGTAATGTCGAACATACCGCCCAATTCATGTTCGATTTGATGGGTTGCCCAATCGCTTGTGCCGTTACCGCAGCCGGTTAATCCGTTATGTGAAAGGCTTCCCGCCCACATAATTTGAGCGCGTGCATTGTAATCTTTCGGCTTGTCTTTTAAAATCAATGCGTTTTTCATAACCGTTTTGATTAAACCTTCGGCAATGCTGTCGGTAATCGAGTTTTCACCCGCCGCTTCATCTGCGGGATAAAAATAGCGCTCAAGCGTATGCATAATGATGTCCGTACAGCCGCTCATCGTCTGCCATTCATCGAGAGTGGCCGTTAATTCCGGATTCATAACGGCAAAACGGCAGCGTCCGTAGTCCGAGCTGTAGCCGCGCTTGAGCCAGCCGTCCTCGTTTGTAATGACCGAAGAGTCGCTCATTTCGCTTCCGGCAGCGGCAATCGTGAGTACCGAACCGACGGGAAGACAGCCTGCGGGCTGCAATTTTTTAAGATAAATATCCCAAACGTCGCCTTCGGTTACTACTCCGTAGCCGATAGCTTTAGCCGAATCCAAAACGCTTCCGCCTCCGACAGCGAGGATAAAATCGACGCCTTCTTTTTTGCACAAAGCGATTCCTTCGCGTACCAAAGAAAGACGCGGGTTCGGCACAACACCGCCGAGCAGTACATAGTCGATGTTTTCGGCTTTTAAAGAATCGCATATTCTGTCCAAAAGACCCGAACGTTTTGCGCTTCCGCCGCCGAAGTGCACGAGCACTTTTTTACATTTTTGCGCCTTAACAAGCGCGCCCGTTTGTTTTTCCGCATCCTTTCCGAAAATCACCTTTGTGGGTGTCCAGTAATTAAAATTATTCATCGTTTCCTCCTATCGGATAATTGTTTTTTTACCGCCGAATATGGAAAATTCAGCTGCAACGGCGGCTTCAAATCCGAAAATCGGATTACCGTATTTGTTGTCGTTATTTATACGATAGGCAAAGCCGCTATATCCTTTAAATTTGAAGTGTCTATTTAAAATATATGAACCCTCAATCCCCAATCTGTGTGTATATTGCGGAATACCGGTAGGGGTTTTTACTGTCGCCATGGCAAGTGCTTTTTCCTTATTATTGTCAGGTTCGCCGTTATTATCTTTGCCCGGAAAGGTTTTCCAAAATCCGTTTTCATTTGCCGCGGTATTCTTATGCATGGCTCCTTGAATGAGAAAACGGTAAAATGTATTGCAGTTCCATTTTCCCGGAGCGGAGAAACCGCTGCTTATCTGAGCCATAATCGTGTCCGGTCCCGATACCTCTCCTCCTCCCGTCCATTGAAACTGACCGCTTCCGTAAAATCCTCTGCGGTTCATACAAAATGACCAGTTTTTATTTTCAAGTTTATACATATAAGGAGATGTCCAGAGGCCTTCGATATTTGCAGTCAAATATCCGTTTTTTAACGGGAAAATTATATCCAAACCGCTTTGGCAGCCTATTGCATTGGGAATAGTTTTTGTTTCATAAGACAGTTGATATTGATTCATCTGGAATAAAAAATATAAACGGCTATATTTCCAAGGATTTATTTCAGCTGATAAAGCTAATAATGAGCCGACGCGAGAATCTCCGTTGTCAGGGAATACTGTTGCGGACAGATCTCTGTTATAGTCTTTGTAAAAATTCCAAGCTTGCAACCCGTGGAATAATTCAAGCGGATTAAGATAGGTTAATTCAAAGGGAGCGTTTACCATAACTCCCTCGATTGCGCTGATTGTAATCCGTTTGAATAATCTGAAATCAAGCGTATGATAATATAGATATTTGTTTACGGCAAGTTGTGTAACGTTGCCCGCATAACGTATATTCGAGCCGAAGAAAGTCAGTTGTGCGTATGTGGCGGTTTCCATTCTGTCTGATAAAATAATACTTGGAGTTGCCGTATGACCTATATTTAAACCGCCTTTACCTATTTTAAAATTCCAAAAGTTACGCCCCCTTATCGGAACTCCCAAGCTAAGGTGGGACAAATGGGATATGGTTCCATCGTATTCATTGTCGGAAAAAGATATATTTGTAAAACGAAAAGCGGAATTGGCAAATTCATATCGTTGAAATACGGATAAATCATAATGAAGATATGAATAATTCAGTGCCGAAATGCTAACGGGCATACTAAAAAGCGGCGGAATATCTCTATAGTAAAATTCGGGATATATATGATTTGTATTGCGGTAAAAGAATGCAAGATTTAAAGAAGGCTGCAGGGATAAATTAAGAGGAAGTCCTTTTTTCTCTATTTTTATTGAAGAAAACCATTTTTCAGCATTATTATATAATTTTTTTCCGTAGGGACTAAGACGTTCATAGCATATATCGTTAAAAAAAACTTCCAACTCTGCTGCACTGAGCGGGGACTTGTTTACAAGAGATACGGCTCCTGTTTCCAATGTCAGCATTCGTATTGAGTCATATATCCAGTGATTTGCCGGTACCAAATATTGGGAACCGTTTGAACTGTCTGCAAATGGCTGTTCATTGTATATCCATGTCTTTACATTTTGCCACTGTGATTCCGAATACAGTAAGTGACAAAAAAGCAAAAACACTAAAAATATTGAACAATATGTATGTGATATTATTTTCATATACCGTTTCTCTCGATTGTTTTTTCAAGTTCGTTCAGCCACAACGAAGCCTGTGTATCACTCGGCATGGCAAAACCGCCGCGTGGCGAAAGCGATACCGTTCCGACCGATATGCCGTCGTTCATACACGAGCGTTTAAATTGATTGGCAAAAAAGCGCTTATAAAAAAGTACAAGTTTTTCTTTTATATAGCTGGTTTTGTATTCACCTTTAAAAGCGCATTCGGCCAAAAACAATATTTTGCGCGGCGGAAAGCCTCGGCGCACAACATAGTATAAAAAGAAATCGTGCAGTTCGTAGGGGCCCAGAATATCTTCGGTTTTTTGCGCAATATCTCCGTCTTTTGCCGGTAAAAGTTCGGGGCTTACGGGCGTTTGCACAATGTCTTTAAGGATTGCCGCCAATTCCGCTGTAAGTTTTCGTGCCGCATATTCGACTTTGTCCTTGTTCCCGTCTTCAGTATCGTGCGCACAGTAGTCTGCCGCACTTTCGGCCGCATAAAGTACAAGGGCGCGTGCAAGAGTTTTGGGAATCGACGCATTTACATTGTACATGGATATATGGTCGCCGTTGTAGGTTGACCAGCCGAGTGCCGATTCGGAAAGGTCGCCCGTTCCGATAACGATGCCCCCGACCTTGTTTGCGCTGTCCATGAGTATTTGTGTGCGTTCGCGTGCTTGAGCGTTTTCGTAGACGCTGTCGTGTTCGTCTTCGCTTGCGCCGATGTCTTTAAGGTGCGTTCTCACGGCATTTTGTATATCGATTTCTTTAAAGCTTACTCCTAAAACGGAAGCAAGTTTTTCGGCATTGTTTTTTGTCCGCGTGCTTGTACCGAAGCAGGGCATCGAAAAAGCGTGTATGGACGAAGCGGGAAGACCGCACAGTCTGAATGCCTCGACTGCCGCCAAAAGGGCAAGAGTCGAATCCAGTCCGCCCGACAGTCCTATAACCGCCTGCTTAATGCCCGTGTTTTTTAGCCGCTGAGCCAAACCTGCCGCTTGAATCGAAAGCACTTCTTTGCAGCGTTCGGCGCGTTCTTCCGGATTTTCGGGTACAAAGGGAAGGCGCGCAATACGGCGGTACAGACCGTGTGCGGCGTATGTTTTACGTTTCGTATTCCGAGGTTCGGCATCGATAATACGCAGGCTGTTAACAATACGCAGGTTTTCCTGTAAAGCTGTGGAAGCTTTATGTACGGCCGCTTTACGCAGTCTTTCGTTTTCAAGAGATTCCGTATCAATATCCTGCACAAGATAACCGTTTTCATCGCCGCCCGTTGCGCCCGTTTTATCGTTACTGCGTTCATTCCCGGTTCTCCGCGGAAAATCGCTTTGCGCAAGAATCCTGCCGTTTTCAAAAACGCCGTTATGCGCTCGGAATACAAAGTCGGTTGCCGATTCTCCGCTTCCGGCGTTCGTACAGACGCAGGCGGCGGTATACCGTTCCGACAGGGCGCTCAGAGCAAAGGCTTTTCGCTTTGCACTTCCTATAATAAAGGGTTCCGCCGAGGGATTCAGTATAATATGCGGAACCGGTGAGCCTGCATTTGCGGACATCCGGCTTTGAAGCGGCGGAAAATCAAGGTTATAAATATCTTCTCCGATTTGAGCACCGATATATACGTCCTGCGCTTCGGTACAAGTGCCCGCATACAAATCGGTATAAGTCCGTATCACAATGTCGGTACCGAAAGGAATAGCGGTATGAGAGCCTATATCGATAAGCGCTCCGCACGGGACGGCTTGTGCACCGATAAAGCACCGCCGCTCGTTGTAAAAGCTTTGCGATCCGATACGCGTTTTAGGCACGGCCGCCAAAATGCGCCCCCTGTATATAAAAACGGTGCAGTTAAAAAACGCAGACCCGAAACGTAGGGGAGCGCCTACCGCATAGAGAATCGGGCAATCCTTTGTGCGCTCGGCAAGTTTTACGAGCGTATATTCGGCATTTCGTATCAAGCCTGTCTGCAAAAACAGGTCGGCACAGCTTGCGCCCGTAATCGATAATTCCGGAAACACCATACATTCGGCGCCGTCTTTTTCGGCCCTTTTGAGCAGTTTTATAATTTCATCCGCGTTGTGCCCACAGTCCGCAATTTTAACCTGCGGACTTGCACAGGCAATCCTGAAAAATCCGTACTTCATTACATCGAGTATAAAGCAAAAAAGGCAAATAGTGAAGAGCTGAAAAATACTATGGATATATAAAAAGCGTATTCGACGTGGTGTCTAAAACTGACCGACTTTAGACTCTTCCTTTTTTTGAATCATATTTTTTAAAGTCGGTTTCTATTTTGGGATAAAATTCTTCAATTCTGTTAATTATAAAAGCTT
>CAUURR010000150.1:0-5016 GCA_963547555.1 uncultured Treponema sp.
TGTGCGCTCCCATGGATTATTTAAAATCCTTTTTACTCGACTATGTAAAAGGCAATTTACGCGACTTTGCGGATCTCGTACTCGTACGCGGACAATGGGTTTCATCGGTTTTGGCAGCCCCGATGTCAGAGGCCTATCATGAGTTAATGAATATATCAAATCAAATAACCGAATTTGATGCCTCATTGGATTCCGATAAAGAAATGGGGCAAAAAATAAAGGGCTATCTTGTCAGGGCGGAACGCGACCCCGAAGCGAGAAATATCTTAAAATCGCTTACCAAAGACATAAACGAAAAAGCACATAATATGCTTTCAACGTCAACACGCGACTTAATTATCATCGGCAAAAACATAAAAAATCTTCTCGAAGATATGGAGCGCAAAAACCACGAAATGATTATCAACTGGGCGGAATTGACCCACTTTGCCGAGAACCCGATCAAAGAGCAGGGAGTTGATATTTACAAAAAAATCTATCTCTTTGTAAATCTTATGAAATGTTTTTTAGGCGGCGAAGATTAAGCCCGTTTATCTCGTTCTTGAACCGCTATTTTATCGCACAGCTCGTTGTATTCGCAGCCTGCATGTCCCTTTACCCAGCGCCATTCGATTTTAAACTGCGCCGTATATAAATCGAGTTTTTCCCACAAGTCCTTGTTTTTTACGGGCTTTTTATCCGAGGTACGCCAGCCGTTTTGCTTCCATGTATGAATCCAGCTTGTAATGCCGTTTTTAACATACTGACTGTCGATATAAAACACGATTTTTTCGTTTTTTGCTTCCGGAACGGAAAACAGAGCTTCCAAAGCACCGATAGCACCGCTTAATTCCATGCGGTTGTTTGTAGTCATATCTTCGCCGCCTTGCACAGTAATCATCTTTCCGTTACGAAGAATAACCGCGCCCCAACCGCCCGGTCCGGGGTTGCCCGAACAGGCACCGTCGCTGTAAAGACTTATACCGCTTTTTTTCGCCCCCTGCACATCTTTCGGCACCGAGGTCGCTACGCCGCTTTCAACGCCCGCAGCTCTCTTATCTTCCTGCTCCGTTTCAAAAGGATACACGAGCCCCCACTGCGAACGTATATTATCGAGAGTCTTTATGACAGCTTTTGTATGTGCATGACTATGGAACGGGCTTTCGTATAAGCGGTTTTTAATACAGCGATGCGTTTCTTCTATCTCATACTCATAGCCGTTTACTGCAAAAGGATACTGCTCTTTTTTAACAAGATTATTTTTCTCATCGTAGTATTCGATTTCTTCCGCCCGCCAAAAATTCCGTAACATAATTTTTCCCTTTGTGCCGCATAACACAGCATCGTTAAAAAGATTGCGTCCTTCAATATCGTTGCCGCAAGAAAGACGGGCACTAAGCTCACCCGTGGGTAAGTGCCATTCGGGTAACACGGAACTCCATATATCCACCCCCGAAGGAGCTTTGCGCATTAAAGAGGTTAAATGAGACGGAGGCAGCACATCACCTTCGTTATACCGGGATTGAACACCCCGATCGATGCAGGATGTGGCAGCGGCGGCAAGCATGGCAAAAGTCAAAGGATATATCCCCGTATCCAACAGAGCGCCGCCTGCAAGCAGGGGATTGTACAAACGATGGTTTATATCATAGGGAACGTTTATGGAAAAATCGGCTTGAATATTGAGCAGACGTCCCACTGCCCCGCCGCGTAAGGCTTCAATGGCTCGCCGTAAAGCCGGATTGAATTTCATCCACATCGCCTCCATATAAAACACTTTGTGAGAGGCAGAATAATCGAGTACATTTTGTAATTGTGCCGCATTTACAGCGGCCGGTTTTTCACACAAAACCGCTTTACCCGCTTTTAAAGCACACAACGACAATTCGGCATGATTGGTATGATGCGTTGCAATATAAACGGCATCGATTTTTTTATCGGCACAAAGTTCGGTATATGCGGTATTCCCGGCGTACACTTCGGCAAATCCGTAAAGACGGGCAAAAGAGTCCGCACGCCTCTTATCACGCGAAGCAACCGCATAGAGGACGGCATCGGGATTTTCGGCAAGAGCCTTTGCAAAAGAAGACGCCACATTTCCCGCACCGATGATTCCCCAGTTAATTTTTTTCATAAAATCTTAAAACTCCCTTGCCGTTTCGGCAAAAAATCAGTATCTTTTACAGTATAACACAAATTTAATCCTATGCCAAATAGATAAGGAGATGACAAAATGGCAAAACAACTGCTGTTTAGTGACGATGCACGCAAAAAAATGCTTTCGGGCGTAGAACAGATTTCGCGTGCCGTCAAAGTAACGCTCGGTCCCAAGGGCCGTTTGGTTATGCTGGATAAAAAATTCGGCGCACCTACAATTACCAAGGACGGCGTTTCGGTAGCAAAAGAAATTGAACTTGAAGATTCCTATGAAAACATGGGTGCGCAGCTGGTAAAAGAAGTTGCCTCAAAAACCAACGATGTTGCCGGAGACGGAACCACCACTGCAACAGTTCTCGCCTACTCGATGGTACGCGAAGGACTTAAAGCCGTTGCCGCGGGCATTACCCCGATCGAAATCAAGCGCGGTATAGATAAGGCCGTTGTATTGGCAGTTGAAGAAATCAAAAAGGCTTCAAAAGAAATAAAAGGCTCCGAAGAAGTTGAACACGTTGCAACCGTTTCGGCAAACAACGACCCCGAAATCGGAAAAATCCTTGCAGACGCTATCCAAAAAGTCGGTAAAGACGGCGTTATTACCGTTGAAGAATCCAAAACCATGGATACCACGACCGATTTTGTTGAAGGTATGCAGTTCGACCGCGGCTACATTTCCCCCTATTTTGTAACCGACCGCGAACGCATGGAAACGGTATTCGAGGCTCCCTATATCCTCATCCACGACAAAAAAATCTCCAGCATGAAGGATATGCTGCCCCTTTTGGAAAAAATCGCACAAACGGGTAAGCCGCTGGTTATCATTGCCGAAGATATGGACGGCGAAGCTTTGGCTACCCTCGTCGTGAACAGCCTGCGCGGCACCCTTAAAACCTGTGCGGTAAAGGCACCCGGTTTCGGCGACAGACGCAAAGCCATGCTCGAAGACATCGCAATTCTTACCGGCGGTCAGGTTATCAGCGAAGAATTGGGCTTAAAGCTCGAAACCACCGAACTGAATATGCTCGGTACGGCCAAAACCGTCAAAATCGACAAAGACAACACGATTATCGTTGACGGCGCAGGAAGCGGAAAATCAATCAAAGAACGCGTCGGTCAAATCAAGGCGCAGATTGAAGCTTCCACCTCGGACTACGACAAAGAAAAGCTTAAAGAACGCTTGGCCAAACTTTCAGGCGGTGTTGCCGTTATCAATATCGGTGCGGTAACCGAAACCGAAATGAAAGAAAAAAAGCACCGCGTAGAAGATACCCTTGCAGCAACCCGTGCGGCTCTTGAAGAAGGTATCGTACCCGGAGGCGGTTTGGCGCTTATCGAAGCTTCCATGTCATTGGAAAAAGCCGATATGTCCAAATTCACCGACGACGAAAAAGTCGGCTTTAAAATCGTTAAGCGCGCGCTTGAAGAACCCATCCGCCAAATTGCCGAAAATGCCGGTATTGACGGTGCGGTTGTCGCAGACCGTGCAAAACACGAGAAGAAGGGTATCGGCTTTGATGCCGCCAAGATGGAATGGAAGGATATGATGTCGGCCGGTATTATCGACCCTGCAAAGGTTACCCGCTCGGCACTGCAAAACGCGGCTTCAATCGCAGGTCTTTTGTTGACCACCGAAGCGGCTATTACCGACATTCCCGAAAAGAATCCCCCGGCTCCGATGCCCGGCGGCGGAATGGGCGGCATGGACGGTATGTATTGATAAAGTCGCACGGCTTCCCTTGCGGGAGCCGGTGCTTACCGCCGGTTAAAAGTAAAAGAGGGCTGTCCGAAAACTTCGGTTTTTAGGCAGCCTCTTTTTTTATGGAAAAACCGCACGGCTCCCTTGCGAAAGCTCGTGCTTACCGAGTTTTTACAAACGTTTCAACGCCCTTGTGTTGCATCTGTAAAAACTCACACACTTTCATATAAGCATTGCAGGGGAAAGCTTCCCCCTCGCGCCCCCTAAATACCAAACCCACAGCCTCATGATTGTCTCGGACGATTAAAGCCCGCCAGCACATTTAACGCCCCCGATGTTTCTCATACCCCATACCTTTGATTCTATTTCGGACGGCTCGGGAAGGGCCTCACCCGCTCGTCCCTTCCCGCCGGGCTTTACGGGGCTTCGGTACACAGGTGCGTAAATTACCGCCCCTGTGTGTACTGTGCAAGCGTTTTTGAAAAAACGCTTGCACACCCCTCCAATCCCTGCCGCACAAGGATGTACGAAAACATTATATTTAAGGATTGATAAATAAAACAAATAATGAACTATATTTTTTAAGCCCGGCGTCGAGCGCAAGCGCTCAGCAACCGTTTAAAACGCTGCGCGTTTTAACAGCAGTTTGCCCGTGAAATAAACAGGAACTTTGCAATACACCGAGAGCAAACCGATAGGTTCCCTAGAACTCTATTTTATTTAAAAGGGGGTATCTGGTGATACCCCCTTTTAAATAAAAAAAGCCCGGCATACCCGACTGAAGTCGGGAGCAACCGACGCACACAAGCGTGCTTAGCAAGTTTGCAAGAGAACGGTCTTGCACTCTGCCAACCCGTAAGCAAACTTGATAGCTTTCTTTGGACTAATCTTATGCCCTGAGACGCACGCTGTATGCCTCAGGGCATAAAAAAAGCCCGGCATACCCGACTGAAGTCGGGAGCAACCGACGCACGCATGGCGCGTGCTTAGCAAGTTTGCAAGAGAACGGTCTTGCACTCTGTCAACCCGTAGGCAAACTTGATAGGATACTTTGGACGGTTTTTTATTTTAAACGGCTTATAGCCGTTTAAAATAAAAAAAGCCCGGCAGCAACCTACTTTCCCGCGAATGCAGTATCATCGGCGTAAGAGAGCTTGACTTCCGTGTTCGGGATGGGAACGGGT
>CAUURR010000151.1:0-5000 GCA_963547555.1 uncultured Treponema sp.
CATGGCGGGACAAAAGCGGGATGTCCGCTTCTTTTATGCCCGCAATTTTATCGGGGATGTTCATACGCGCATTCAAGTCTTTTATCGCTTGTATAAATAATTCGGCACCTTTTTTACAGCCGTCTTGTTCGGTACAAATACCGGATGCCAAGGCCATTTTATACAATTTCTTGTGAACGGTTTTACCGTAAGCTTCCAAAACATAGGGCATGATTACGGCATTGGCTAAGCCGTGGGGCGTTCCGTAAAAGCCGCCGAGGGAATGGGCGACGGCGTGGATATAGCCCACATAAGACTTTGAAAACGCAAGCCCCGCCTTGTGGGCCGCATGGAGCATATTTTCTCTGGCCCGGTGATTTGAGCCGTCTTTGTATGCCGCTTCAACATTTTCAAAAACAAGCCGGGCGGCTTCCAATGCGAGCGCCCTTGTTTCCTTTGTGGTCGAACGGCCGATGTAGGCTTCTACCGCATGGGTGAGAGCGTCGATTCCGGTAGAAGAGGTGATATGGGGCGGAAGGGTATAGGTTAATGCCGCATCAAGGACTGCATAACGGGGAATCAGCGGAAAACTGATAAGACCGTATTTATCGTGTTTTTCTTTGTCGGTGATAATGGCGGCAAGGGTAACTTCGCTTCCTGTTCCGGCTGTTGTAGGAACGGCAATAAGGGGAGGAAGGCGGCGCAGTACCCGGAGAATACCCTTCATTTTTTCGATGCTTTTTTTAGGATATACGGCCCTGGCTCCCACAGCCTTTGCGCAGTCCATCGGAGAGCCGCCTCCTACGGCAATAATTCCTTGGGCGCCCGAATCTTTATACAGGCTGAAAGCTTCTTCAACATTGGATATCGTCGGGTTCGCTTCGGTTTTATCGTAAACGGCAAAGCGTATACCGTTTTCTTTTAAAACCCGTATAAGCGGTTCCGTTAAACCGTTTGCAACGATTCCCCTGTCGGTTACGATGAGGATTGATGTAAGGTTTTCTTTCTTTAATACTTTATCCAAATCGGAACAGGTCGGAATAATCTTCGGTTCCCTGTACGGGAAAAAAGGCAGGGCCAAGCGAAAACCGGCTTGATACAAACAGCAATATACAGCTTTTAGAAAAAACATGATGAAATCGAATCTAGCATATCTTTTCTAGAATGTCAATAAGACGTTTTATGTCATAATGACATTTAAGTAAGAAAATACAACCGCCCGGATAGATAACATAAGACATTGACACGGTGAGAAAAAAAGGTAAGATTTTCTTACAGACGAACGAGGAGGCATATATGTATACTGCAATGACATCACTTTCATCAAAAGGACAAGTTGTTCTGCCGATAGAATTGCGCAAATATCTTTCGCTTGATGAAGGTACCAAGTTTTTTATTATGAGCGAGGGAGAAAATATTTTGCTTAAGCCTGTTAAAGAACCGGATGAACAGTTGTTTTTCGATATGCTTGAGAAAGAACGTAAATGGGCTGCAAAGGTAAAGCTTTCGAAATCCGATATCACCGATGCGATAAAAAAAGTAAGAAAGTCGCAAAAATGAATATTGTTTTGCCTCAGTACGAGATTTCGATTTGCCGCGATCATGATGATGATAAATTTATTTCTTGTGCGCTGCAAGCGGGATGTCTGTATATTGTAAGCGGCGATAAGGATCTGCTTTCTCTCAAAAAAGTTGAGAATGTGGAAATGGTGACGATTGCGGAATTTTTAAAGAAGCTCAATAGATAGGCTGGAAATTACCATGAAACCGATAAAATAATTTTTATTATTCTGGGGTGCGGGGTTTTTGTTGTGCCTCGGATTGTGTTTGCACAATTATTATTCGGGCAAAAGCGGTTGAATTAAAAATCCCGCTTGCATATCCGAGGCAATAGCGCTATTATAGGGCATTATGGAAGCATTTAAACGAAGCTGCACTTGCGGCGATTTACGTAAAAGCGATACCGAAAAAACGGTTACATTAAACGGCTGGATACACCGCATCCGCGAACACGGCGGTATTACCTTTATCAATTTGCGCGACAGGTACGGTATAACTCAGGTGGTCGTGGACGCCGATTCTCCTGCGGAATTGCAGACAAGAGCAAAAGATGTGCATATGGAATTCTGCATAGCGGTTGAAGGCCGCGTCAGGGCACGCCCCGATTCTATGATAAACGCCGACATGCCCACGGGCGAAATTGAAGTGCTTGCGCAAAAAATCGTTGTGCTTTCAAAAAGCGAAGTGCTTCCCTTTATGATTGACGAAGTGCAAAAAGACGGCACTCCCGTTATTCCGAACGAAGATTTGCGCCTTAAATACCGCTATTTGGATTTACGCCGCGCTCAAATGCAGCACCACTTGGCGCTCCGCCACAAGGTGTGCCTCGCGGTCAGAAACTATCTTTCATCCCACGGATTTTACGAACTTGAAACGCCCACCTTTATAAAATCGACCCCCGAAGGAGCCCGCGACTATTTGGTTCCCTCGCGCCTGTATCCGGGAAAATTCTATGCGCTTCCCCAGTCGCCGCAGCTGTACAAGCAGATTCTTATGGTTTCCGGGTTTGACCGCTATTTTCAGATAGCGCGCTGTTACCGCGACGAAGACGCCCGCGGCGACCGTCAGCCCGAATTTACCCAAATCGATATGGAAATGAGCTTTGTATCGCGCGATGATGTGTTGAGCATGACCGAAGGCTTAATGGGAGCGATTTTTAAAGAAACGCTGAATATCGAGCTTCCCGCCCGCTTTACGCGCATCGCTTACGATGACGCAATCGATTTATACGGAACGGACAAGCCGGATTTACGCTTCGATATGAAAATGCAAAATGCTTCCTTTATGGCGGACATCGGCAGTTTTCAGGTTTTTAAAGACGCGCTTCCGTCCGGAACCGTTAAGGCGCTTGTTGTGTCCGGTCAGGCCGAGCAGTACAGCCGAAAGCGCATAGAAGAACTCGAAGCGGTTGCAAAAATCTACAAAGCCAAGGGGCTTGCGTGGATGAAGGTTACATCCGATACAAGCCTTGAAGGCGGCATTTCCAAATTCTTTGCGGGAAGCGAAGCCGAGATTATCAAAAAACTCGGCGCACAGACAGGCGACCTCTTGCTTTTTGCCGCCGACGCTCAGTATAAAACGGCTTGTACCGCCCTCGGTGCCGTGCGCTCCCGTTTGGGAAAAGATTTGAATCTTGCAAACCCCGATGAGTTCGCTTTTGCATGGATTATCGACTTTCCCCTCTTTGAGTGGAACGAGGACGAACAAAAGTGGGACGCCGCCCACCATATGTTCAGTATGCCTCAGGAGCAATACCACGCAACGCTTGAAAGCGATCCTGAGAGCGTAAAGGGCGACCTCTACGATTTGGTTTTAAACGGCTACGAGCTTGCCTCAGGTTCAATCCGTATTCACGACCCGGAACTGCAAAAGCGGATTTTCAAAATCGTCGGCTTTGACGAAGAAGAAGGTCAAAAGAAATTCGGCTTTTTAACCGAAGCCTTTAAATACGGCGCTCCTCCCCACGGCGGTATCGCCCCCGGCCTTGACCGTCTGGTTATGCTTATGTGCAAAGAGTCTTCGATAAAGGAAGTTATCGCCTTCCCGAAAAACACCTTTGCCGTAAGTCCGATGGATGAATGCCCTTCCGAAGTTGACCGCAAACAACTTGAGGAATTGCATATAAAATTTACGGAGTAAGAGAAAGGGAATGAAAAGAAAACGTTGTTTTCGATTTTTTTGTACAGCGTTTTTTCTTTTAGTTTTCGCTCTGCTTTGTTTCGGGCGGGCTTTTCCTTCGTATATAAAGTCGGAACCGATACTGGTACAAAACACAACGGGGCTGCATATGGATGAGGCGTTGTTCTACAGGCAAACGCTGAATAATTGCGGCCCCTATGCGGTTATGGGTGTATTAAACGTATTAAAGAATCAAACACATAATCCGGAAACGCTTGCGGCCGAAATGACGTGGAGAATGCATAAAAATCTTACCTTTCCTCAAGGAGTCATAAATCTGTTGCACAAGTATCGTGTAAACACAAAGGAATTTATCTTAAAAAATAAATCGGACAGTGAAAAAATCGATTGGATAAAAAAGACGCTGTCCTGCGGCCACCCTATCGTAGTTTTGATAAAGGTCAATCATATTCAGCATTATGTGACAATTATAGGATACGATGAAAACGGATTAATGGCCTATGACTCGCTTCAGGAAAAAAGAAAAGACAATCCGCGACAAACGGTTACAGACAATTCCATGTATGCCGGCAACAGATATTACACAAACGAAGAATTTTTGGCTTTGTGGAATAAGGGCGGCTATAAAATATTTTTTAGGAATTGGGCGCTTGTGTGCTTTTAACATAAACGCCATATATAGCCGATACGAACACACTCATTTATCTTCTTGCCGGAAATACCTGTATGTAAAGTATTTTGAGGGAAAAGCGGAAGACGGATACCTCTAAAAAAATCATCGATTCTTAGAGGTATCCATCAGTGTAAACAAGACAGCGTAAGCAGAGCTTTCCGGCCCAAAATCGAGTGCGGACGGCTCTACAAAACAATGCCCTACATTTTATTTTTATATCTTAGCAGGTTTGAAGCGTTTTTTAAGGTTTTCTGCCGTTGAATTTTGAGCAACAGCGGTGTCGGGCTTGCTGTCAACAATCTTAAATTTGAGAGCATTTGCGGAGACATTGCTCGCATCTAATATCGACTTTACGTTTGCGGCAGGTACTTCCATTGCATTAGCAGCTGTAACTAAAGACGTAATAAAGCTGTTATATACTACCTCTTGTTGGGCATTTAAAGTAAATCCGCCCGGTTGAGGGCATCCGGCAAAAAATACGAGCATGCTTAATACTAATAAGATACCCGCTAAAATACTGATGTTCCGTTTCATAACATCGCTCCTTTTTTGTAAATTAACTTTACAAAGGTATAATTTTTTTAAGTTCCGCGTACGCAAAACTTTCTTCTCTTCTGGGGGGGGGGGGGTAGGCGGGGGGGGTTTGGGG
>CAUURR010000152.1:0-4993 GCA_963547555.1 uncultured Treponema sp.
CTTCTTCTTCCACTGTTGAAAGAATACGGTATGCATTCCCCGTTTTATATTTGAACATAAAATTTTCGGCTCTGCAGGGAAAAGCCGTAAAGCTCAAAAAAATCAGACTGAAAATCGGCAACACGACATATTTAATTGTTTGTGATGCAATACGGTGCATTGAAAAAACCTCCGAAACCTGTTATACCTTTTATATGATTATCGACAATAAATATAACATACCTTACGAAATCCCGTCAGTATATATTGACGGAAAATGCCGCTGTACCGCCCTTGCCTTTGTCAGTTTGGCTCAGGAATTGGCCGCCCTGCACTACAGTTCCGCAGGTCTTTCAATTCCCCACTTACAGCAAATGGACTTAACATGGGTAATCGGCAAACAGCATTTTGAAATATACGAATACCCCCTGTGGCTTGACGAATTGATTCTAAAAACATGGGCGCAGCATCCGAAGGGGCTTATGTGCCTGCGCGATTTTGAATATACCTATGCCAAGGGCGGAAAAAAAACGTCGATAGATGCGGCCTTTGCCGAAAAAAAAGAAGACTCGCAAAGCCCAGCTCAGTTTCGCCTTAAAAGCGAAGACGGACTAAAACCCTGTATGCGCTCAACTTCGTGCTGGCTTATACTGAACACCGTAACCGGCCGCCTTGTCAAACCCGACGAAAAAACACTGGGAACCTTGACTTTTAACGATGATGCCATGCCGCGCGATTCACTTATCAAAATAGAATTATGCGAAAGCTGGGATATTGAAGAGCACTTTTCGCCCGCGTTGTTGGACATCGATTTAAACTCGCACGTAAACAATTTGAACTATGTGCGCTGGATTCTTTCGTTTATGAGCGCGCCCTTTTGCCGCGGAAAACTGTTACGTGTACTCGACACAAACTTTATGTCGTCGGCCGTCTACGGTGAAAAACTTATATGCCGCTGTAAACAAATAGATGAGACAACCTGTATCCACTCAATTGTCCGCGAAGCCGACGGAAGCGACGTATTCCGCGCCCGAACCGAATGGGCAGACGAAAAGCTGTTGTCGCGGGAACTACGGGTAACTGCATAAAACCGAGCCTCCTGCTCGGTTTTATGCTACAAGTTTTAGGCAGTGCGCCTAAAACTTGGGTATATTCAGCTTTGCCGTACATCCGTGTACGGGATATAAAAGATTGAAATAAACACGGCTTAGGCGCACCTCCTGTGCGATTTTTAACTTCGAGTTTTGCAAAACAAAACTCGGTTTATCTTCAGCTTTGCCGGCATCCGTGCCGGGATATCAAAGATTAAAATAAACACGGCTCAGGCGCACTCCTGTGCGATTTTTAACACATTTTCAGTTCGTAAAGCGTATTCGCTGCCAAATGTCGTTATATTTTACAAGACCTTCGGCAAGGTCGGCTTTAAGCTGACAGTGCATTATGTCTTCGGTTTTGTACATCGGAGTTGACTGCATAAACTCGGCGGCCTTTGTGTTCACGACGGCAGGAAAGCGGAAGGTGTCCAAAAACTGCGCGTATATTTCGGGACGGTGGATAAAGTTTATAAATTCCATCGCCAAGTCATAGTTTTTTGCCCCTTTAAGCACACACATCGAATCAAGATACATCGGGCCGCCTTCTTCGGGAATAAAAAAATCGACCGTATCCCATTTTGTCTCGGGAACTTCGCCGTACACAACTTCGGCATAGCCCTGCACTACCCAAAAGTCGCCTGCGGCAAAGGATTTCCCGAACCCTTCGGCATCGAATTTTACGAGGTTGGGTTTCCATTCGTCGATAATAAGGCGTTCGGCATCGCGCAATTCGGCATCGTTCAGGCTGTTTACGGATTTTCCGCGGAAGGCAAGGGCATCCCCGATAACTTCACGCATATCGTCCATCATGCACATTCTGTCCTTCAAATCTTTGCGCGCAAAAATGCTCCAGCTTTTTTCGTAATCGGATAGCTTTGTTTTATTGACTGCAACGCCGGCAGCTCCCATATAATAGGGAACACAGTATTCCATCCTTGAATCGTATACGGCTTTTTCAAGAACTGCAGGATTGATGTTTTGCGCATTCGGAATCTTATTTAAATCGATTTTTTGCAGCATTCCCAGCTGTATCATAATCGAAGCATAATCCTGCGAGGGAAATACGACATCGTAGGTGGAAGCTCCGGCCATCAGTTTTGCAAACATTTCTTCGTTTGACGCATAACTGTCCACCCACACATCGACGCCGAATTCTTTTTCAAATTGCTCGATAACACTGTCGGGGGTATAATAAGTCCAGTTAAAAACATAAAGTGTTTTTCCGCGGTTTTTTCCGCAGCCTGCCAAGCTCAACACAAAGGCGGCAGCTAAAATCGAAACAATCACTTTTTTCATGTCATTCCTCCTAAAAAGGAAACGGCAGGGCACCTCTAAAAACGGTCGTTTTTTTAGAAATACCTGTCGAGTTTTTATTTTGCCGCGGCAAAACTCTTTAAGAATTTACGCATTGAAAAGGCAATCAAAACCGTGCCTAAAATCATCACAAAAGACAATGCGTTTATAACGGGCGAAACCCCGAAGCGAATCATCGAATACACGTACAGAGGAAGCGTCGTCGAACCGGGGCCGGAAACAAAAAAGGTAATCACAAAGTCTTCGAGCGACATGGTAATCGCCATTAAAAAGCCCGATAAAATACCCGGCAAAATCGCAGGTACAATCACTTTAAACATGGTCTGCCTTTCGGTTGCACCCAAATCGTATGCAGCTTCGACAATCGAAAAATCGAACTCGTCTATGCGGGCTAAAATCATCAAAAACACAAAGGGAAGACAAAAAGTGGTGTGCGCCGTAAAAATCGAAAAAAGTCCCAAAGGCAGTTTTATGCCCGAAAAGAAAATCAACATGGAAACACCGATAATCACTTCGGGCAATACCATGGGCAAAAAGCTGATGGTTTGAATATAGGTTTTTCCTTTAAACTTATACCAGCTTACGCCCAAGGCCGCCAAAGTACCCAAAACGGTAGACAGGGCTGCCGACGAAAAGGCAACAATCAAGCTGTTTAAAAGGGAGCGCCACAAATCCTTTGAATCGAATAAAAGTTTTTTGTACCAAATAAGGGATACGCCCGTAAAATCGCTTCCTTTGCTTTCGTTAAACGAATAAAAGATGATGACGATGAGCGGCAAAAACAAAAACAAGAGGGTTAAAATCAATACGACAAGCGAAAACGAAAATCTGTTACGTTTTTGAAAAGCGCGCCGTGCATGCCGCGCCGGTTCCGATAAGGGGCGTTTTTTGTTTACGCGCGTTATCAGTGTCCGGAAAGGATTTAAGTTCATATTTTTTTCGCCTCCCCTTTTGAACCGCTTTTAAGCGAAGCATACTTTTTTACCGAGCCTATCATCCACAGCACCGCAAGAGTACTGATAACCGTGATAATCATCGAAAAAGCCGCCGCAAGGGGCCAGTTGCGCGTTTTATTCACCTGGTCTACGATAATGTTTCCTATCATGTAAGAATCTTTACCGCCGACCAAAAGAGGAACGGTGTAGGCACCGAAAATCGGAATAAATGTAAAGATAATCGCCGTAACAATGCCGCTTTTTATGTTCGGCAGTAAAACTCTAAGCATCGAGCCCGGTTTTGTCGCACCCAAATCGCGGGCGGCTTCCAAAAGCGAAAAATCGAAACGGTCGACAGAGGTAAAAATCGGCAAAATCGCATAGGGAAGATACATATACACCGATACGACGACGACGGCATTTTTATTGTACAAAAATTGAACAAAATCCTTTGTGATATTCAGCTGCATAAGGATAGTGTTTAAAAGACCGTCGTTTCCGAGGATGGACATCCATGCGAATATACGGATAAGCGAGTTTGTCCAAAACGGAACGATAACCAAAAGCAAAAAAAGTGTTTGTTTGCCGCTTTTTGCCATAGCGTAACCGCAGGGCAGGGCTATGAGTATCGTAATCACTGTGGAAATGAGAGAAATCCACAGCGTTCTGATTAAAACAATACCGTATGCGGGATTTAACAGCTGACGGTATGCTTCAACCGAAAATTGACGGACAACGCCACCGTATAAGCCCTTTTTGAGAAAACTGTATAAGATGATAATGGCAAGCGGGGCAACAAAAAAAACGGTAAACCATACACCCATCGGCCAGGCATAGAGCATTCCGAGTTTTGCACGCTTGAGCCCCGTGCCGCCCGAAAACACAGAGGTTGTGTTTTTCATTTTTCTATGTCCTCAACAATGTAGCCGTCGTTGGCGCTCCACGAAATATAAACCTTGTCTTTCCATTCGATTTCGGGACCGTCGTCCAAATAATTGGTATGTTGTTTGAACACTTTAACGACGGTGCCGTTGTCCAAACGCACGTAAAACTTTGACTGAAAGCCCGAATACACGGGTTCTTCGACAACGCCTCTAAATACATTGATATTCGGTTTTTTCGGCGGAGGGTCAAGCGAAATACGGATTTTTTCGGGACGGACGGTAAAGCAAACCTTTTGTCCTTCTTCCGTGCGCTCGTAATCGGTAACCTTAATGTCCGCCGCCAGTTCGGGAATATCGAGGGTGCACATAAATTCGCTTTCCTTACCCTCCTCCACCGGCCAATCCTTACATTCTTCAACACGGGCGGCAAAGATATTCGTTTCGCCGATAAACTGAGCGGTAAACTCGGTTGCAGGGCTTTCGTATATTTCAAAGGGACTGCCTACTTGCAGCACCTTTCCCTGATTCATAACCGCAATGCGGTCGGAAACGGACAGGGCTTCGGATTGGTCATGCGTAACGTATATAAAGGTAATACCGATTTTATCGTGGAGTTTATCCAGCTCGACAAGCAAATTGGAGCGCAGCTTTGCATCCAGGGCGGAAAGAGGTTCGTCCAAAAGAAGAATGTCCGGCTCGTTTATTAAAGCACGCGCAATCGCAACACGTTGACGTTGCCCGCCTGAAAGCTGATGGGGAAAACGATCAGCTAAGCTGCTAATGCCCG
>CAUURR010000153.1:0-4879 GCA_963547555.1 uncultured Treponema sp.
CTGCGACTAACGCTGCAAAACGGATGTTTTAAAAAAATCGATCGCGTTTTTAAAATCCTCTTCATTCGGTCTGTCCTTGTTTAAACCGCCTATGAGCTTTAAGGGGCCGAATGTATCAAAGCCTTTACAGCCGAATATGCCCATACAGATTTTTCCGCTTTGTTCGGTTTTGCTGCGCAGCGATTTTTCAAAGCCTGCATTGACCGCTCCGGCAGTGTAAATAAAAAACAGCTTTTGCACACCGCTCGCAAGTGCTCGTTCAAAGAGTTTATCGACCGGTTTTGCAAATTTAAAGTAAAAAATTCCCGAAGCGAAACCGACCGTATCGTATCGCTTAAAATCATCGGGATTAAAATCGGCGGCTTTGATAAGCACCGTTTCGGGGTATTTCTCCTTTATTTTATACAAAACCTTTTCGGTGTTTCCGTGATGTGTTGAACTGTACACAATGCATAATTTATTCATAGCATAATTCTCCTTTATCATTTATATAGCCGTATTTTTTAGGATATATGGCCGAGAGATTTTTTTCAAAAATAATATTTCCGTCGTTTAATCTTTTTTGTGCAACCGTTCGGTATGCAAAATCGATTGCGTTGCTTTTGCAATGATAAAAACACTCTGAGCACAAAATACAATTTTTTTGATTTTTCAACAACACTTTACCGTTTGCAAACATAAAATTATTAACCGGACACACCGAAATACACTTTCGGCATACGCGGCAATTTTTGTATATAATCGATACGGTTTTAAACTTTGCGTGTATTTTTTCCTGCGAAAGCATTTTCAGCATAAAGCGCATGGGCGCTTTAGTATACGCAAAAGAAGCGCTGTTGTCTTGTACCGGCTCTTTGTGTGCACACAGCGCAAACACTTTATTTACAGCCGTTTCTATCAACCGTTTTTCCATATCGCCGGGTTTATCTTCCTGTATTGGAGTATGAAAAAATCTGCTTAACGTATGAAACGAAGCAAGTTTGATTCCCAAAACCGGTACATATTTTTTCTTTTTTAATGCTCTTCCCATGTCTTCCAGTGCGACAAACGAATGAGCACCGCCGTACGTTATAAACGGAACGGCAATCTTTGAACGTCTTTGATCCGGCAAAGGCAGCGCTTCGAGCGTGCGCAGTATATGGCTTTCCGCGTGTCCTGCATACACCGGAGCGCCGGCAAACAGTATGTCGAATTCTTGTAAGCGTTTTTCCAAGATTTTTTGCCTTTCGGATTTTGAGGCAAACAGCAAGCTGTCGTCTTTTGTAATATTTAGAATGTCGGCTGTGCCTCCTTTGTCTTCAATACTTTTTTGAATCATTTGTGCAGCAGTCACTGTGTGTCCCGACGGACTGAATACGATTATGACAGCTTTCATAATAACCCTCCTTAAAATACATGCTCTTATGTGCTTAGATCGGGAATATTGATGTCTACCAATTCCGCCAAGCGTGCAATCGCATCGAATTCTTTTTTTGAAAGAGAACTTAAATATGCGGCAAGTTTCTCATTAAAACCGGCGTGGAATTTTTCGTGATTGTTATACGCAACGGTTCCTTCTTTCGTCAGCTTAAAATAAACGGTTTTTTTGTTATCCGCTTTTTTATATTTTTCTATTAGCTTTTTTTTGAGCAGCTTATCTGCAACTTGCGTTACGGCACCGTTTGTAATGCCGAGCTTTTCCGAAAGTTCGGAAGCGCTGTAGTCTCCGCTTAAGCCTATTGCTTCTATAAAATGAATTTCACTTTGGTACAATTTATGCTGCGTACCGAAAGACCTCGGCTTTTTATCGTTGGCGTTTATTTTGTACTGAATTTTTGCCGTCCGTTCAATAAGACCTTGTATATCGTTCATTAGTGTTCCTTTTTATTTTAGTAACTAAAATAAAAATATCACGATATTTTTATTTTGTCAATATGTTTTAGTAGCTAAAATATATTGATGTGCTGCGAAAAAGCGGAGAGTGTTTTAAGACGGTATTATTTACAATCCTTTTTGTATCAGTTCGCGGATTTCGGCTTCGGAGGGCATAACCTTAAGTGCGCCGCGTTTTGTCGTAACGAGAGAGGCCGCCGCGTTTGCAAAAAGGAGCATGGCGCGAAGCCGCTCGTGCGTAAAGCCGGTAAAGCCGTTTTGCAAAACATCGTGCAAAATGCACGCGCTGAAGGTGTCGCCGGCTCCCGTCGTGTCGACGGTTTTTACTTTTTCGAACGTAGGTTCTTTTGCGCTTATGCCCAAACCGTCGGTGCAGTGCTCGTCCGCATAAAACAGGCTGCTGCCTTTTTTGCCGCAGGTTACGCCGATAAGCGGAATGCGGTAATTCGAGCGCAGCGCGCGCACGCCTTTTTCGATGTCGGTACAGCCGGTTACGAATTCCAATTCTTCTTCGGCGATTTTTAAAATATCGCACTGCGACAAGCCGTATTTTATGCGCTCTTTTGCATGTGCAAGGTTGTCCCACAGGGGTACGCGCAAATTAGGGTCGAAGGAACACAGGGCGCCGTGCTTTTTTGCGCAGGAGAGGGCATATTCGGTTGCGGAAGCTGCGGGTTCGGTTGTCATAGAAACGGAACCGAAATGAAAGATTTTCGCGTTTTGCAAAATCCGTATGTCGACTTCTTTTTCGGTAAGCTGCGTATCGGCTCCCGATTTCCGATAAAAAGAAAAGTCGCGGTCGCCGTCTTGCTTTGTATGCACAAAAGCAAGCGTTGTATTGAATTCGTTGCTTACGATAAGGCTTTCGGTTCCGATTCCCAAATCGTTGAGAACGGTTTTTAAAAGCCGGCCGAAAATGTCGTCGCCGACCTTGCCGATAAACGAAACCGAATGATTGAGTTTTTTGAGCATTGCAAGGACGTTCGAGGGAGCCCCGCCGGGATTTGCTTCCATAAGCCAATTCCCTTCGGCACTGAAACCGTTTTGCGTAAAATCAATCAGCAGCTCGCCCAGGGCGGCGGCGTCAATCGTTTTGTTGTGCATAATTTGAGTGTATGGGAGGCCGCCCTTTGTGTCAAGGTATTTTTGCGCGCGCTTATTCTTGCATGCGATGCCGTTCCGTGCTACTATGTTTTCATAGGAGGCGCTATGGCGGATAAATCCATGCGGCATGCGGAACGGATAATCAAGATTATTTTAACGATTATCAGTTTGCTGTTTGCGTTTTTTCTTATTATGTTCGGAACGATTCTTTTGCGCGATATGGGATCGTGGGGAACAAAACCCAAACTAAACGACTACCTTGAACGTCCTGCTATTTCCGATATAAAAGCTGCTGTTGAAGCTGCGGAAAAAGAAGCCGATTTTATCGAAGACAGCTTGGAAACGAATCAAGCCGGATACGAAAATGCACAAAAACTGTATCAGGAAGAAAAAGACGTGTACGAAAACTGGGTAAAGACGCGCACGGCTTTAGGCAGCGATAATCAAAACGCCGTTGTGTTGCAAAAAACAAAGCTTTTGGAAGCATATAAAGATTCCGTGCGCAACTGGTCGAATGCCGTTCAAAAAGACAGGCAGCGGCTTAAAGAAAAAGAAAATGAAATAGAAGCACTGCGCAAAGAAGAATCGGAAGCGCAAAGCGTCGCCCGCAAAGAATGGGATAAAGCGAATTCGATATATAAGCTGAAAATTTTTGCCGTGCGGTTGCTGTTCGTTTGTCCGCTTTTGGCTTTGGCAATTTTTTTGGTCATCAAATATCGCACCCGCAAGTTTGCCGCCTTTATTTGGGGCTATGCGGTATTTGTGTTGTGGGCATTCTTTTTCGGTTTGATACCGTACTTGCCCAGTTTCGGCGGCTACGTGCAGTACGGCGTCGGCATAGTGCTGACGGTTATTGTCGGCTACTATGTTATAAAATATACGCAAAACTATGTGCGCGAAAAACAGGAGCAAGCGCGCTTGTCTTCCGAAGAGCGCAGTAAAAAGATTGCCGAAGCCGCCGCCTTGCGTTCGTATACGATGAAGGTGTGCCCGTCGTGCGAGCATTCCTATATGCCGTCGGTTACGAAAGCTTCAACGCTGCCGAGCTTTTGCTCTCATTGCGGCTTGGAACTTTTTTCGCCGTGCAAAAGCTGCGGCGAAGTAAACTTTGTGCATTTTAATTTTTGTTGGAAGTGCGGCGCCGAATTAAAGAAAAAAAACGCCCCCGCCTAAGAAACATACCCGAAAAATAATGTGCCGAATTTAAAATAAAAATAAAGACATAAAAAAAGGGCTGTCCTTCGTGAAGTTTTGAATAACTTCCGGGACAACCCTTTATGCCTACATCAACCGTTTTTTAATACATGCCGTCCATACCGCCCATTCCGCCTGCACCGGGCATCGGAGCCGGCGGGGTTTTTTCGGGAAGTTCGGTAATGGCCGCTTCGGTTGTCAGCAAAAGACCTGCGATGGACGCCGCGTTTTGCAGTGCCGAGCGGGTAACCTTTGCCGGGTCGATAATTCCGGCTGCCATCATGTCCTTCCATTCCATCTTTGCGGCATCAAAGCCGATACCTTTTTTCTCGTGCTTTGCACGGTCGGCAATAACCGCACCGTCAACGCCCGCGTTTTCGGCAATTTGGCGCATGGGCTCTTCGAGAGCGCGCTTAACGATTTTAAAGCCGACTTTTTCGTCGTCGGTCAATTTGCTCATGTCCGTCTTTTCCAAGGCGAGGGAGGATTCGATAAGAACCAAGCCGCCGCCGGGAACGATTCCTTCTTCAAGAGCCGCGCGGGTAGCCGCAAGGGTATCTTCTACGCGGTGCTTTTTTTCTTTCATTTCGGTTTCGGTTACCGCGCCGATATTGATAACGGCAACGCCGCCGGAAAGTTTTGCCAAGCGCTCTTTAAGTTTTTCTTTGTCGTAATCGGATGTGGAAGCGTCGATTTGCGTTTTGATTTG
>CAUURR010000154.1:0-4844 GCA_963547555.1 uncultured Treponema sp.
GTTACCGAGTCCAAAAAAGTCTTCATCTCTACTTTATCGGAGAGAATCATTTTGTAGTAATCTTCAACGTTTTCCAGTTGTTTTTCACGCAAACGTTCTTTCAAACGGCTGTCCAAAATAGAACGGTTTGCAGCGGAAAAGGTTATGCCGCATTCATCGTATATTGTTTTGCGAAACATATCGAACTGGGCATCTGTCAGCAAGTCAACCATAGAATAAATTATAATCCATAAGTAAAAAAAAGTAAATGGGTGATTTAATATAGTTGACAAAAAACAGCGGAGATGTGAAAATTACGGAATGAGTAAATACATATTTGTAACCGGAGGCGTATGTTCAAGCCTCGGTAAAGGCGTGGCGGCAGCTTCAATCGGCAGTCTTTTGGAGGGCAGCGGCTTAAAGGTTGCCATGATGAAGTGCGACCCCTACATAAATGTTGATGCCGGCAACATGAATCCGTATCAGCACGGCGAAGTATATGTAACCGCCGACGGTGCCGAAACGGATTTAAATCTGGGAAATTACGCCCGCTTTGTAAATATCGAGTTAAGCAGTTTAAATTCACTTACAACGGGAAAAATATACGAAGAAGTGATTAAAAACGAGCGAAGCGGACGCTACAACGGGCGGGCGGTTCAAGTGATTCCGCATATAACCGATGAAATCAAGCGGCGCATTTTAACCGTGGGAACAAAAAGCGAAGCGGATGTTGTTATTATCGAAATAGGCGGTACGGTCGGCGATATAGAATCCATTCCCTTTTTGGAAGCCGCACGCCAGCTTATACGCGAGCAGGGACGCGGGAATACTTTGTCCGTTCATTTGACACTGGTTCCCGCTATAACCGGCGGAGAATTAAAAACAAAGCCCACCCAGCATTCGGTTAAAAAAATGCAGGAACTGGGAATTCAACCTGATATATTGCTGTGCCGCACGGAAGTTCCCCTGGAAGATGATATGCGCAAAAAAATCGCCTCGTTTTGCAACGTTGAAAAAGAATCGGTATTTACATCAATCGATGTGGAGAAAACAATCTATGAATTACCGCTTGCCTTTCATCGTCAGGGACTGGATAAAGTAATTTTAACAAAACTCGGCCGAAAAGACTGCCGCACCGATGTAAGTACATGGCTGAATTTTATAGAAAAGTTAAATCGTCCGAAAGGCAGGGTACGCATAGGTCTTTTAGGCAGAAAAACCATTTTTGATGACTGTTATAAGTCGGTACGGGAATCCTTATTTCATGCCGCGGTAACCGCTCACGGTTTGGAATTGATAATATGTAAAATAGATGCCGAAGAGATTGAAAGCGCTTCGGATATAAATCCGTTTTTTAAGGATATAGACGGAATCATCGTTCCCGATAACTACGGACAGCGCGGCTTTTTGGGACTGTTACAGGCTGTGCGCTATGCACGGGAAAACAATGTTCCCTTTTTGGGCATAGGCTTGGGCATGCAGCTTATGGCAATCGAAACCGCCCGAAATCTTTTGGGGCATGAAGATGCCGATTCAACCGAATTTATGCAAAATTCAACTTATCCGGTTATCAGCCTTCCTGAAGAACAGACGGGGTTAACGGCATCGGGACTTATGCGGCTGGGTAACGGCGTCATGAAACTCTCCGAAGATTCAAAACTGGCGCATATCTACGGCAAAACCCGCATAACCGAGCGTCAACGCGGAAAATATACGTTTGACCGCACATATACCGCCGATATGGAAGCAGGCGGACTGACTATCAGTTCATATTCGGAAACGGACGGTCAGGCGGAGGCTTTTGAGTGGAAAAATCATCCATGGGGAATCGGCGTGCAATTTCATCCCGAATTTATATCGCGCCCGGCAAATCCTCATCCCGTTTTTGCCGCCTTTATCGGTGCCGCCTTTGATATGCAAAAAAAGGAGTAAAAAAAACAATACCCGCAATGAAAATTCCGACTGCTTTAAAAAACAGTGTACATATATTCGGTTTAAGTTTTCTCTTTATCTGCACCGCCTGCTCTCTGGATTACGGCACGGCAAGTCAAGCGCAGGTACAAAGTCCGGAATTTATCTTTTACGATGTACGTTTTACCCGCATAGAGAATAATACCGTAAAGCTTGAAACGGATGCTGCAAAGCTGGAGCAGTATTCGGGGATAGATGCAATGTACGGTGAAAAAGTACGCTTTGCATTATATGACAATAACGGTACAATATCGGTGGAAGGTTCCTGCGCCCTTCTTTCTGCCGACCGGGAAAACGAACTGTACCATTTTTTTTCGGGAATTGAAATGTACAGCCGGGAACATCACGCACGGGTTGCCGCCGATAATTTGCGTTGGGATGCAAAAAAAGAGATTTTGGACAGCGGAAAAAAAGACAGCGTTCGTATTATTATGGAAACCGAAAACGGTACCCGATTCGAAACAAAAGGCACCGGATTTATTGCACGAAAAAAAGACCGCTCATATTCTTTTTCGGAAACGGTAGAAGGCAAACTTTCCGAAACGGAAAAAGAAGAACCGTTACCGGTAGAAGACGGAGAAAAAACCGCACACACAGAAGATGGAGAAACGGATGAATAAACCGTCTGCAATACCGAAGCGAATATTAATCATACTCTTTACGACCCTAAGCCTGAGTGCTTTTCCGCTCAAGGCATCAGCAGAAGAAAATACAATCACCTTTTCGGCAAACTCCATGCACGGCAGTACAAAAGAAAACAACGAATTTACCGAACTGAAAGGAAACGCGTCTATACGGACTAAAAGCATGGAACTGAAAGCCGACTCCGTACAGCTGAGCGGAAAAGAATACCGCCTTATAAAAGCCGAAGGTTCGATCGAAGGAACTTACACGGACGGCGGCTTTACCTTTAAGTGCAATTCCCTGCGCCACGACCGCGAAACCGAAGTTACGGTTTTGGAAGGTGCCGTCTTTATGGACGATACCGAAAATGAGGTGGAAGCAAAAGCGGAATACATTGAATATAATAAAAAAAACGAAACGGCTTTAATTCAAATCAATACCGAAATCAAACAAAAAGACGCAAAATGTACGGCGGCCTTTGCCGTATACCGAAAAAAAATACGGATTTTGGAATTAAGCGGTTCGCCTAAAATAGTCGAAGGCGCAAACGAATTCCGCGCTCAGGAAATCGTATTCAATTTGGATACGCGGGAAATAACTCTGGACGGAAAAGTCAGCGGAAGCGTTACCGATAAAAAAGAAACAAAACCGGAAGCAAGCAGCAACACGGAAGACGCCGAAGCGCAAAAAACGGAAAATGAACAAACCGATAATACGAAAACGGAGAGTAAAATATGAGTACATTGGCGGTAAACGGTTTATATAAAAGCTTCGGAAAAAAAACGGTAGTACGCGGCATAGACTTTTCCATGCACAGCGGAGAAGTTCTGGGGCTGCTCGGGCCCAACGGTGCCGGAAAAACCACCACTTTTTATATGATTGTAGGCTTTTACCGCCCCTCCGCCGGTGAAGTTTTTTTTAACGGCCGCTGCATTACCCGCCTTCCGATGTATAAACGCGCACGATTGGGTATTGCTTATTTGCCGCAAGAAACGTCGGTGTTCAGAAAACTCACCGTTGAAGAAAATATATGGGCCATTATAGAAACACGGCAGGATTTATCGGAAGCTCAAAAGCGCTCCCTGCTTGAAGAATTGCTCGAAGAGTTTTCGATTACCCGAATACGTAAACAGGAAGCCTTTACCCTGTCGGGGGGCGAACGGCGAAGAACCGAAATTGCGCGCGCTTTGGCAAACAATCCGCAAATTCTGCTCTTGGACGAACCCTTTGCCGGCATAGACCCCATAGCGGTGGCAGACATTAAGGCAATGGTAAGACTTCTAGCAAACCGCGGTATAGGAGTCCTTATAACCGACCACAATGTACGCGACACCCTTGAAATCACCGACCGCTCAATTATTATCAGCAGCGGTCAAATTGTCGTACAGGGCAACAAGGAAGAAATACTAGCCTCTCCCCTAGCCCGTAAAATCTATTTGGGCGAAGAGTTTAAGATGTAGGAAAAACCGTATTTTTATAAAGCATACAAATTTACAGTTGTGTGATTTTCTTCTGCTGATTCTGCGGTAGATAATTTAACCGCAAAGGACGCAGGGTACGCGAGGGGGTAAGAGATTTGACGACTGCCCTTTTTACTTTGCATTCTTCTGCGAACCCTGCGGTTACAAAAAAAACTTCCCTTCCCCTGAATCATTACCCCCATTAAGATTTTCCCTCTTGCAAAACAAAGCCCTCTTTGTATAGGATAGAGTTACTAAGCAGTTAATGAGGAGGACGATATGGCGCAGTTACAAAAAAAAGCGGGGCGTTTTGTACGTTCATTAGTGATAAAAATCGGTGTTATTTTGCTATGTGCGGCGGCTTTGGGCACAGCCCTCTTTTTCGCTTGGAAAGAATACAATAAACAGCGCTTTACGGCTGTGTCGGCAATGGTATCAAATCAGCTTATACAGTGCGCGGAACTGACAGCCGTAAAGGCCGTCTACAGCGATATTGTCAGCTTAAAAAAAAGCGAAGTGCTGGGCTTGGCAAAAAGCTACACCATTATACGCTATTCGGGTACAATCCGCGCAGGTATCGACGATTTTTCAGCATCATCTTTTACGGTCAGTCCCGACCGCACATCGATAAAAGTAAGATTGCCGCCCGTAACGATTTTAGGTAACGATATTTCGTCGATGGAAGTGTTCGACGAGCGTAAAAATATTTTTGCGTCTATTTCGTCGCGCGAAATATTTCAGGAAATAGACAACGCAAAAAACAAAATTGAGCAAACCCTTATCGTCCAAGGACTTATACAGGAAGCCGAA
>CAUURR010000155.1:0-4814 GCA_963547555.1 uncultured Treponema sp.
GACGTTTTGTACGCGGCGGCGGGGAAACAGTCTTCAAGATAAGAAGGAACGACACCCGAAAGTTCGCCTACTTGCAAAACGATTTTTTCAACTTTTGAAAGTTTTTGTTCGTCGACTATTTCCTGCACGGTTTTTAAAACTTCGCACACGACTCCAAGTTCATGCATAAAAAACCTCAGTTTTGCGTAAATATGCGCTTAATCGACGATACGGCGATTTTTCCGCTGCGCCGCACCGCATATTTTGCTACGACAAGCGGCAGTTTTTCGTAAACCGGCGCAAAATTATTGTATTTTTTTACCAAAGAGATGGCGTCGAATCTGCACTTTGTCGTGCACTGTCCGCAGCCGACACACATGTATTGATCGACTTGAACCGCACCGCAGCCCAAACAGCGTTCGGTTTCTTTTTTGAGCTGCTCTTCGGTAAAGGTTACGCGCGTATCTTTGAACGTTTTGCGGTTTTTCGCGTTATGGCCGGCAAGCTGGCGCCGAGACGTATCGTAGCTTTCGACAACGATATTTTGTTTGTCCAAAGCAATATATTCGCGCCTGTCGCGGCCGTAGACCAGGCTTTGACCCGGCTGTACAAAACGGTGTATGGAAATTGCCGCCTGTTTGCCTGCTGCGATTGCGTCTATCGCAAACTTCGGTCCCGTGTACGCATCGCCGCCGACAAAAACGTCGCTTTGCGCGGTTTGATAGGTAAGCGAATCCGCTTGCGCCGTATTGTTGCGGTTCAGTACGACCGCGCTGTCTGTTAACAATCCGCCCCAATCAATGCTTTGTCCGACCGAAAGCAGCACAAAGTCGGCATCGACGGTAATCGTTTTGTTTTCGTCGTATTTCGGATTGAATTTTTTATCTTTATCGAACACGGAAACGCACTTTTTCAGTTCAATGCCGGTAACTTTGCCGTCTTTGCTTATAATGCGTTTGGGACCCCACGAGTTATTGATAACGATGTCTTCTTCCAAGGCTTCTTCGATTTCTTCATTCAAAGCGGGCATTTCGTTCCGCGCTTCCAAACAGTACATTGCAACGCTTTCCGCGCCTTCGCGGACGGCCGTCCGTGCAACGTCGATGGCGACATTTCCGCCGCCGATAACAATAACCTTGCCGTGAAGAGCGCTTTTTTTGCCGAGGGTTACATCGCGCAGGAATTCAACTCCGGCAATAACACCCTTCGCATCTTCGTTTTCAAGGCCGAGTTTTCGTCCGCCCTGCGCTCCGATTGCAAGGTAAAAGGCTTTAAAACCCTGTTTGCGCAAATCGTCGAGCGAAACGTCTTTTCCGACTTCGGTATTCGTTTTAAAAACGACGCCCATTTCTTTAAGAATGTCGATTTCGGCTTCGACGACGTTTTTTTCCAAGCGGAAAGAAGGAATGCCGACGGTCAGCATGCCGCCCGGTTTTGACAGTTTTTCAAAGACGGTAACCTTGTAGCCGTCTTCGGCAAGATAATAAGCGCACGAAAGGCCGGCCGGACCCGAACCGATAACGGCAACGGGTTTTCCGTAATTGTGCTTTTTAGCCGGAATAAAGCGGCGGTTTTTGTCCAAATCCTGTTCGGCGATGAACTTTTTAATTTCGTCGATGGCGATAGGATCGTCTATGTCGCCGCGCGTACATTCGCTTTCGCACTTGCGCGGGCAAATGCGGCCGCATACGGCCGGAAGCGGATTTTCTTTGCGGATAAGCTCGAGCGCTTCTTTGTATTTTCCTTGCGCGGCGAGTTTAATGTAGCCTTGAACCGCAATGTGCGCGGGGCAAGCCGTTTTACACGGCGATGTTCCCGTTTCGACAACGTCTTTGCGGTTTTCGCGGTAATCCGGGTTCCAGTTCTTTTTAGACCAAATGCGGTCTCTGGAGCTTTTTGTTTTTATCTTTTTAAGCGGGGTTTTGGTACACAGTTTTTGTCCGAGGCGAAGCGCGTTTGTCGGACAGTTTTCGACGCATTGACCGCAGGCCACGCATTTTTCGTGATCCGGCTGCGAAACGTAGTTTGAACGCACCGTATCGGGTGTATTGAACATAGTTGCCGCGCGCATCGCAAAACAGGAACATGCGCAGCAGTTACAAATAGCGGCCGAATCGCCCAAGCCTTCGATATTGGGCATTTGGTGCATAAGGCCGTCTTCTTCGGCCTTTTTTAAAATCTCTTCAACTTCCTTTCTCGTTACTTGGCGCGAACGGCCGGTACGAATATAGTATTCGGCGCCCGTTCCCATGTGAATGCACATGTCTTTTTCCAAGTGACCGCAGCCTTGATTAAGAACGCGTCTTGAAGAACGGCAGGAACAATCCGAAACGGAAAAGATATCGTATTTATCGAGGTAATAGGAAAGCTTTTCATAAGGAACGGCTTTTGTGTTCGCATCTATTGCCGTTTGAATCGGAATAACGCGCATCATACCCATTCCCGGAGGCAAAAGCGGTGCCAAAGGAGCAATCCGCAAGCGCGTGTATTCTTCAAAGGCGCGGCCGATTTGCGGATATTTTTCCAGCAATTCGGCGTTATTTACCATCATTTCCAAGATGCCGGGAGCGTAAATGTTGACAAAAAATTCTTCCACACCTTTTTCGTTGTGTGAAACGCGGCATACGCCGATTTGTGCCAATTCCATTGCCAGTTTATGAGCTTTTTCGACGCTCTGTTTTGCTTTTTTTGCTATGTATTCTATTGTACGGGGTTTGCGCAGTCCCATAACAAGGGCAACGTCCGCCTGTTCGTCCGATACGCAGCATTCAAGGGAATAATATTCGGGCGCGTTTTCGTCTATTTTGTTAATAACGCCCGTTATTCCGCCGACCATGTGTGCAAGCTGCACGATTTTTTTTCGCAGTGCCATAATTCGTCCTTAATGTGAAGATGTGTGTGTTGAATATGATTTATTATATCACGGAACGGAAATTCAAGTAAATAGAAAAACGGAATTTTATATATTTTTTTATATAATAGCGGCCGATTTTGCGGATGATCCGGTTATTTTTAAATAAGGCGATCTGCACTACGGTCCGCGCCGTGAATGTCGCCGCTAACTTCGCCTGCGTGCGCTTTTATTTTTCGGTTTCTTGTGCTACAATCAAAAGCAGCAAAAAAATACACAATTCTTTATACGGTCAGCACCGTGTGTATTCCTTCTTGGGACTGTTTTGTGCCGGGGCTGTATCCGCACACACGCATGGAGCGTTTAGTGTTATGAAAAAACCGAATATTTTGTTTTTGATGTGTGATGAGCACCGTTTTGATGTTCTCGGTTATGCGGGAAATCGCATAATTAAAACTCCCGTACTCGATTCTTTGGCGAAACAAGCGGTTGTTTTTAACAATGCGTATACGCCCAGCCCCATATGCATTCCCGCCCGCCAGTGTCTTATGAGCGGTCGTTTCCCAAAACACTGCGGGTGCGAAGAATACGGACAGGATTTACCCGCCGGTTCTATGACCATTGCCCGTTGTTTGGCTGCAGCCGGTTATGAAACGGTTGCGTGCGGAAAACTGCATCATATGGGGACCGACCAAATGCAAGGCTGGACTATGCGGCTGGGAGCCGATATAAAAATAGATCCGCACTATGTGCCACGTTCGGCACCAAGTATTTTATCGGCAGCGGCGCAAAAGGAGTACAAACCGGCGGGTTTTGAAAAATGGTCGAATGCAAAGGAAATAAAACGAGCCGGCGTCGGAGAAAACTGCGCCGCTCAAGCGGCAGATTCCTATGCGCTTTCGGGAGCTTTGAACTTTATAAAAGGCCGTTTTGTTGACGCTTATTACGACCGTGCAAATACAGAACAACCACTGCTTTTAAAAGTCAGTTTTAACCGTCCGCACTATCCATATTTTACGTCGGAAGAAAAGTTTTCTTATTATTTAAATAGGGTTGCGTTGTACGATAAAGACACCGTGTTTGAGCATCCGTTTTTAAGCCGACACCGTGTGCAAATCGGAAAAGACGTCAGCGAGCGTGAAGCACGGCGCGCCGTTGCCGCGTATTATGGAATGATAGAAAGCGCGGACAGCGATTTCGGTATGCTTATAGCGGCGCTTGAACATACGGGACAAAATGTGGACGATTGGATTATTATCTATACGAGCGATCACGGAGAAATGCTGGGGCAGCACGGTGTATGGGAAAAACAAAAGTTTTTTGAAGCAAGCGTTAAAGTTCCGCTGTTTATCCGCTGGCCTAAAAGGTTTGCGGCGCACACGGTTGAAAAAAACGTTAATTTATGTGATATATTTGCAACTTTATGCGAATTAACCGGAACTCTCGTTCCCGGCGGTTTGGACAGTCGCAGCATGGTTCCTTTGCTGGAAAATGGCAGCGCACCATGGAACAATGAAACGGTCAGTCATTTTAAAGATGTCGGCGGCTTTGCGAACGTAATGATTAAAAAAGATAATTTGAAATATCAATACTACGGCGAAACTGATTCGGAAGTATTGTTTGATTTGTTAAAAAACCCTACAGAAACGCAAAATTTTATTGGCGACAGTGCTTATGCCGAATCGATACGCTATTTTCGCTTAAAAAAAGCTAAATTAGGCTATTGAAAAATACATAAAACGCTTCGGCATGGTATGAAATAAATACAAGCTGTGCGCGTCGTTTTTTTGCCACTTTCCTTTTAAGCCGAAACCCTGCCTGCGTGCGCTTTTATTTTTCGGTTTCTTGTGCTACAATCAAGGTATGAAAGGCTCGGAAAAAATGTCGGCGGAATCGTCATTCAAACAAAACCGCACAAATAGAACGGCGGCTTTAGCCGGTGCGCTCGGCGCGCTTACGGTATTGCTGACCGCAACGCGGCTCG
>CAUURR010000156.1:0-4811 GCA_963547555.1 uncultured Treponema sp.
GCATAATGAATTGCTTCAAGCTTTTAAAGCAAAAGAATTTGATTCCTGCCGCACGATGATTCCGTCATTTGACAAAACGATTTTGGAACCGGAATTTGCGCACAATCTTTCCTTAATCAAGCAGGCTTTAAAAATTGACGACACACCTTAATAAGATGAAAAAGTATGTTTTCAAATTTTAATCCTATTGAATCGCAGCCGGAATCGCATTATGCAAAACGATAACCTCTTCGACCGGCTCGGTTCGTTTTTAAAAGACTATATTGACGACGAGGATTTACAACGGCAAAACCGTGCAAAAACGGCCGAAGACCGTAGAAGAAAATCCGCACAAGCCGAAAATGCAGCCGGCAAGATTGACGCTGAGGCGGGAGCCGAATCTAAAACCGATGCCTCGGATACGGATAAAGCCGCCTCAAAAGACGCGGGCAGCACAAAGGCATATTCAGACGGCAAAAGCCGGAGCGAAACAAAACACTTCGGACAAAAATCCCGCGCATATGGTATTGTATATAAGGCGCTGAGCGCCCCGCTTGTTGAAGATTTTAATATATTAGGACTTTCCCCGACTGCGGATTTTCAAACCTGCAAAAAGCGTTACAAACAACTCCTTCACCTGTATCATCCCGATAAGTACGGGGCGGGTACGAAAGAACAGGAAAAAGCAAACGCTTTAACGATGAAGATTCATCAAGCTTTTAAAAACATCGAGCGGTATTTTATGCAGTACAAAGCCCCAGATAAAAATTCAAATAAGCCGTAAAAATAAAACAGGGTCGGCAAAATTTTACGCGGAAACTCCCGTTATCCGTGCGGAGGGTTTAATCCCCCGACGCTCGCGGCGGGGTACAGTGCGCACTGTGTGATTTACAGCTCCGCCTCAAGTTGCGCCCCGGTCTTCGGCAGCGTATTCGTCGAGTTTGCGGTGCAGGGTTTTACGCCCTATGCCAAGAATATCGGCGGTTTTCGATTTATTGCCCTTATTGATTGCAAGGTTTTGCAGAATGATGATTTTTTCGGCTTCGGTCATCGTAATGCCTGCGGGTACCGCAATCGAATCGGCCTCGCCGCTTCCTGCAATCGTCGGCGGTAAATCTTCAAGTTTGATAATGGGCCCCGAGCTCATCACAACCGCGCTTTCCAAGCAGTTGCGCAGCTGACGGATATTTCCCGGCCAGTCGAATTTATAGAGGGCGGCACGGGCACGCGCATCAATACCTTCAATGTTTTTGCCGTTTTCCTGCGCAAATTCCTGCAAAAAAGCCGTAATAAGTAGGGGAATATCATCGCGGCGCTCGCGAAGGGGCGGTACGTGAATATGCACGACATTCAGCCGGTAATATAAATCTTCACGGAAGCGGCCTTCGGCAACTTCTTTTTCCAAATCGCGGTTTGTTGCGGTTATCAGCCGTACATCGACTTCAACGGTTTCTTCGCCGCCGACGCGCTCAAAGCGTTTATCCTGCAAAACACGCAGAATTTTTATCTGTACGTTTTGGTCGATTTCACCGATTTCGTCCAAAAAAATCGTACCGCCGTGGGCAAGCTCAAAACGGCCGCGTTTACGTGCAACCGCTCCGGTAAAAGCGCCCTTTTCATGGCCGAACAATTCGCTTTCGAGTAAACTTTCGGATAAGGCGGCACAATGCACCTTTATCATTGAATTTTCGCGCCGCGGCGATAAATTATGCAGGGCATTTGCAATCAATTCCTTTCCGACGCCGCTTTCGCCCGTAATTAAAACGGAAGCTTTTGAACCGGCGGCCTTGCGCACCGTTTCAAATATCCGCTGCATTTCAGCGCTTTTACCTATAATCGATTCAAAAGACTTGCGGCTGTTTAATTCTTCCTGCAATTCTTTATGCTTTAAGGCAAGTTCCCGTCCCTGCAAGGCGCGCTTTACGATAAGAATCAGCTGGTCAAGGTTTAAAGGCTTGGTTAAAAAATCGTATGCGCCGTTTCTCATCGCATCGACCGCGCTGTCAATACTGCCGTGTCCGGTAAGAACGATAACGGGAATTCCCGGATTTTCCGCCGTTATCTTTGCCAGTACCTGCTCGCCGCTTATTTTCGGCATACGCAAATCGGTTATAACAAGGTCGATGTCGCCTTTTTGAATGCGCTCAAGCCCTTCCTTACCGTCCGAAGCAAGGGCGACCGTGTAATCTTCAAGCTCAAGAGCGGCACCGAGGCCTTCGCGGATATTTTTTTCATCATCGATAATCAAAACCGTATACTGCATTTTTATTCTCCGTTATATGCCAAAAGCCGCCGTTCTCGCTGCGGAATCGGAAAAGACATGGCAAAGATGGTTCCTTCTCCCGGAAAAGATTTTACGTTTATATCTCCACCGAATTCTTTAACGATTTTATACACCATAGTCAAGCCCAGGCCCGTCCCTTGCGCCTTTGTCGTAAAATAAGGCTCAAATATACGGCTTACGGTTTTTTCATCCATGCCCTCCCCCGAATCGGCAATGCTTACAACATAGCGGTCGTTTTTTACGACTGCGCTTATCCACAACACGCCGCCGTCGGGCATTGCGGCAACCGAGTTTTGTACCAAATTATTCAATATCTGCCGAAAGAGTTTTGAATCGAGCATAATCCGCGGCGAATCGGCCGGGAATTCGGTTTGCAGCACAATATGCTTTTGTTCAAGTTCGGCTTTGATAAAATCGGCAAAGGGCTGTAAAAGCGAAAGCGGATCAAGGGCTTCAAGTTCGGCACTGACGGGACGGACGGCGAATAAAAAATCCACAATAATTTGATTAAGCCTGTCTATTTCTTCATTCACCGTTTCAAGATATTTTTCCGCATATTTTTCATCGGGCAGCTTTCCGCCGCTTTTACGCGCCTTTTTAAGCGCTTTTTGAATCAGCTGAATATGAATACTGATTGCTCCGAGCGGATTTTTTATTTCGTGGGCAACGCTTGCGGCAAGATTTGTCAAGCTTGCAAGATTTTCCATACGGCGCATAAGCACTTCACGGCTGTGTTTTTCGGTTATATCGTCGATTTGAATAATGTAGCCGGCAATTTTTTTTGAACGCACCAAAGGAAGAAGCGCAATGTGTATAAAACGCGCCGAGCCTCCGGGACTTGAAAGGGTAAAATCTTCGCTGATGATTTTTTTTTGCGCGCCGCTGCTGCTTTTAAGAAATTCGGCAATTCCTTCATCTTCGATATGCTCCCAAACAGGGACGGATGAAGGACACTGCATACGCAGAGGAATATACAGCTGGGCGGTTTTATTGACCATAACCGGCTGCCAGTGAGAATCGCAGACAATAAGACCGGTGCTTAAAGATTCAAAAACGGCATCGAGCAATTCGGCTTCGTCGTTTAAAACATCGAAAAGCCGCTGAATCTGCTCGGGAGTCAACTTTGAAATTTTATCGGTTACCCGTTTTACAAAACCTCTCATCTCGATTCTTGTTCAGACCTTTTAAGATGCAAGCGAAAAAGCTTCTTCCAAAAACGCATAGGCTAAACTTTCCAAGGCGGAAACGGGCGATTGGTTATACACTCGGATATCTTCATAGGAGTGCTGTACCGCATCGCTTATACGCTTACGGTAGGTAAGTTGTGCGGCTTCCGATCGGCTGCCCTGCGCAAGGTGCCGAGCGTCCTGTGCGGCTTCCGAGTGCCCGCCCGGTTCGGAGTTTGCCGAATCTGCCGTTTTTTGTGTTTGCGAAACCGCCTTTAAAACTCCGTCGAAAAAAATTGAAAGCATAATGCGCGGTTCAAAATTTTTTAAGCGTTTTACCAAAGCCTCAATATCGGGTACATCGCCGTGCTGTAAGGAATCCGTAAATGCAAAGGCTTCTTTTTCGATTTCTTCGGCACTTGCAGGTAAAAATCCGTTGAGATAGGCGGCAATAGAGTCGCAGCCTTCTTCGTGGAAAATCCGCTGCACGGCTTCTTTTTGCCGCTCCGCCGTCCGCTCGTTAAAGGTGTAGGTACGAACCCGCGACAAAATCGTCGGCAATACGGCGTTTTTGCGCTCGGCGGTTAAAATAAAAAACGCGTCCGCAGGCGGTTCTTCCAATATTTTTAAAAGCGCGTTTTTTACGCTGTCCTGCATACGGTCGGCGTGTTCAAAAATAAGTACGCGCTTTCCTTCGGCTGCGGTAAGCCGCGCCCACGAAGAAGCTTTACGGATCTGCGAAACGGGAATCGAATCGTACATAAAAGAAGATTCAAGTTTTAAGCACTGGGCGGTAAGCGTTTCAAGCGTTTTTTCCAAATCGCTTAATTCCTGCAAGGGGCGAAGCGGATCGGCTTCTTCCAAATGTTCATCTATAACCGAAGTGATTGCCGCTATTTTGGAAACTTTTTCGTCGCCCTCCCAAAGCACTTGATTAAAACGGGCGGTCAATTTACGCACACTGCGCACAAAAAGATAACGCGCGGCGGTTATGTACGAAGCATTGTTTTGTGCAGCCGTTTTCAAAGTTTTTGCGGCCGCGGCTATTTCGAGGGTACAGTCGCGGCTTCCTGCCAACAAGAGGTCGGGACTGACCAGGCTTTTATGCTTGAGGCAGGACGGACAGGTGCACTGCCACAGTCCTTTGGGCAATCCGGAACAGGAAAGAACGCGCGCGGTTTCCAAGGCTGCGGTCAATTTTCCGGACATGGCAGGCCCTGCAAATAACAAAGCTTGCGGAAGCCGTCCTGCGGCTATGTCGTCGCCGATAAGAGAAGCCGCATTTTGGTACAAGAGGTTTTCAAACATGGAAGCCTCCGAACATTCTGATCGACAGCCGTGATATAATCGGCATTTTTCCCGCATTAAGCGGGATTGAGGCG
>CAUURR010000157.1:0-4808 GCA_963547555.1 uncultured Treponema sp.
ATCGATTTAAATGCAGTAAAAACCGCTATAGCTATGGGAAACAGCCACAGAGCAACCAACAAGGTGCCGAATACGTAAAAAAATACGGTTTTTATTTTTATATGTCTCATTTCGGTTAACATAGTTGCCTGCCTTAATTTTGGATTTCTTTGTTTAAACTCTTGTTTACGTATATCAGAATAAAAGTCAGCGTAATTGTAAATTGTATAACCGCTATTGCCGAACCGTAACCGTAATCCTGATAGTTAAAAGCGGATGTGTACATATATGTGGAAAGCACTTCGGCGGCGCGGGCCTTAGTACTGGTTAATACGTAAATGGCATCGAACGAACGAAGAGAATCGATAATCGATATGGTTACCGCCATAACAGTTGCAGGGGCAAGCAGGGGAAGAATGACTTTGATAAAGCGCTGGCGGAAATTTGCCCCGTCAATTAAAGCAGCTTCAATTAATTCCGAAGGAACATTTTTTAAGCCCGCCAAATACAAAATCATTATGTACGGAATTTGACGCCACACACCGACTGCTACAAGTGCTCCTGTCATATAACGTTTGTCGCCGAGCCACTGCCGCGTAAGACTTCCCAAGCCGATACTGCGTAAAAAGACGTTTAAAATGCCGTATTCGGGTAAATAAATCCATGCCCAAATGGTGCCGATAACGGTAAAAGATAAGGTCATGGGAATATAAAAAACTGTTTTGTACACATTTGTTCCGCGGCAATCTGTATTAAACAGAACTGCGACAGCAAGACCGAGCGGAATGGGAATAAGCACAAAACAAGTAAGCCATACGGAATTGTTTTTTAACGCCAAGTAAAACTGCGGATCTTGAAAAAGACGTACAAAATTGGCTAATCCGACGAATTTCGCTTGGGTAAGAATACTTTCTCTGTCTGTAAGGCTGAAAAGAAGACTTTGAAAAACGGGAAGAATAACCCATACAAAGTACATAAGTAAGGGCAGGGCTAAAAACAGCCAAGGTGTAAGCATTGTTTTAATTTTTTTCATATAGCACACTCCCTGCCCTTTTGCGTTTATTTGGCGTAAATACGTACGCGTTCTTTATCCAAATCCGCAAGTACTGCATCCAGTTTGGACGGCTCCTGCATAATATCGACGATTGCGTTCATTCCTTTTGCAGCCATCTCTTCCGGTGCATCGCGGTCGTAAAATTGAGCTGCGCTTGCAGCACCGAGTACCATGTCCAAACCTCGCTTTGCTTCGGCATTAACCGGCGGTACGTTTACGTTTGCAGCCAAACGTCCCAGTCTTGCACAAAAGAATTCTTGAGCTTTTTTTGTTGCGGCAAAAGCGATGAACTTTTTAGCATTTGCTTTATTTTTTGCTTTTGCGGGAACAATAAAGCCGTCGGTAGGCGTGTCAACCGCGTAAAAGGTGTTTGAACCGTATAAAGGAAAGGGGAAAAAGTCTATTTTGTTTTGCATATCGGCGGGAATAACGTCCATAATAAACTGTCCCATTAAAAACATACCGGCTTCGCCGCGGACCATAAAATTCGCCGCTTCCTGCCACGAATAGCTCGATGCATTTGGCAGGAAAAATCCTTTTTGTGCCAAATCGGCAATAACTTTAAAAGTTTCTTTTACTTTAGGATCGGCGTACGCAACTTTGCCCGAAGTTAAATTGCGGTGAAAATCGCCGCCGTTTACCGCGCTGTCAATATAGTCAAACCAGCCTCCGGTTGTCCATGTTTCTTTTGTACCTATGGCAATAGGGCTTATTCCGTTTTTTTTCAAAACTTCACAAATTTGTAAAAAATCGTCCCATGTTTTCGGTGCTTTTAAACCGTATTTTGCAAAAATGGCCTTATTGTAGTACAGTGCCCACCAATACCAGCTTTGCGGCAAAAAATATACGGTACCGTTATAAGAGGCTGAACCCTTAAACGATTTTGGGAATTCGCTTTCAAAACTGCCGCCGGGGAATACATCGTTTTCCAGCGGTTCCAAGAGTCCTCTTTCGGCAAAACTTTGCATGCGGTAACCGGCAAACCATGTTGCCACATCGGGTGCCTGATTTGACGTAAGCCATGAGGGAAGCAGCGTTTTAAATTGTTCATGAGCACTTGAGTTAACCGTTACTTTGATGTCCGGATTTTCTTTTTGAAACTCCGCAACCAAATCGTTGAAAGCTATTCTCGCAGCGTCGGCTGAATGATATGAATTGATAATCAATTCATTCGAGTCCTTTGCTCCGCCGGCAAAAACGGCAGCGGCAAACAGCGCAAAAGCGCATAGTAAAAATGCTTTTTTCATTTTTTCCTCCTTGCTGTAGCATTTTGATACTTATATTTTAAATCCGCTTAAAAAGGCACGCAAGGGACAAAAGTACCGATTTTTCGATTTTGCTGCGGGGAGCTGTTTTAAAGCTGCATTATACCGGACGCAAGCGGTTTGCCAGTTGAATAATTTCAAAACGGTCTTTTACTTCCAGTTTTGCGTAGATAATGCTTACTTGATTGCGTACCGTCCGCAGGCTTATATGCAAAGTTTCGGCAATTTGTTCGTTATCGTGACCGGTTGCCAGCAAAGCGAATATTTCGCGTTCCCGCCGTGTTAAAACACTGAGCCATTCGGTTTGCCGTTTATCGTAAGGGCGCTTTTGTTCAATATATTTTTGCCGCACCAAGTCCTTTGCGATGTCGGGTGAAATCAACGTAATACCCGTATTCAATGCTCTGATTGATATAATCAGTTCGGTCGGCGACGTATCTTTGAGTAAATATCCCGATGCCCCTGAAAGAATCGCCTCGCGCACAAATTCGTCTTCGTCGTAAGTTGAAAGCATAACGATTTTTATCTTCGGCAAATCTTTTTTTATGATTTTTACGGCACTGATGCCGTCCATAACGGGCATACGTACGTCCATAAGAATAATGTCCGGTTTAAGCTCTTTTGCCATTTCCACGCCCTTTTGTCCGTTTTCGGCAATACCGATAACGTCTAAATCCTGCGCATAATTGGTCAAAAAAGTTTTTAAACCGACGGCAAAGCAAAAGTGATCTTCTACAAGTAATATTTTTTGCTTTTCATGTGTTGTTCGCATGTATATCCTCCGTTTGGGACAGGGGAATCGTTATGATAAGCCGGAAACCGCCTTCAACAGGCGACAGTGTTTTTAGACTTCCTCCTACTTTTGTTAGGCGTTCCTCCATGCCGGCAAGTCCTATTCCTTTGACTATTTTTTTCGAGCCTATGCCGTTATCCGTAATGGTCATTGAAAGATAATCCGGAAATTCCCAAAATTGTATTTCGATATGTGTCGATCGGCCGTGCCGTACGGAATTGGTAAAGGCTTCCTGAAGTGCCCGCACAAGAACGGTATTGACAGTCAGTCCGTAATTTTGTTTTATATTGCCGGTTTCAATAACAATATGTATGCCCGTTACTTCTTCAAATATTTTTTTGAGTTGATACACCGTATCTATACTTCGGAAAAAAGGTTCTTTAATATTTCTGATAGCATGCAGCGTTTTGCGTGTTTCCGTTAAACCGTTTTTCGCCTGATCTCGTACAATTTGACAAATTTCTTGTAACTGCTTCCAGTTTTCCCCGTTTGAACTGACCGCACCGTCCATGAGAGCGATAATATTTGTAAACACATATCCGAGGCTGTCATGCATATCGCGGGAGATGCGCAGCCGTTCTTCTTCGGCTGCATCTTCGCGCCATTTTTTTGCGGCTTTTTGTAATTTATGATTCAATATGCTCATTTTGGTCATGATTGTATTAAGGTGCAATACGGTATCAACGCTTTCGTTCCATTTTTCCATTGCATAACGTAAGCTTGCCGTCAAGATAAGGATACCGAATAAATAGACCGGATATGTATATCTTTCTATTTTGGTGTCCGATTTTATGATATGTGATATTATATCGATACCCAGTACATTCGGAAACTGCAAAAAAAATGCGGCGGTACATGTTCCCGCAAATCCGATAATCATATTTAAAGGAATCTCCGGCAGCATAACTGCTGTGATTATCCATGCCGAATACAGATATATTTTTATTGTGAAAAAATCCGGTACGGCATATACGGCAAGCACAATGCAGACAAAAGACGGAATAATCATTAAAATACGATATATTTGTCTGCGCAGCATATATGACAAAAGTAAAAACACGGTACCGGATCCGATAAAAACATAAAATGTTACAAAAAAAGATTGGCGGTTCAGGGTGTTGATATTGGATAACGATACGGTTTTATCGAACGGGTTCGGATGTATGTGTGCAAAGTTGATGCAGGCATACATAAGCAGGAGTGCGGAAATAATACCCGGTAAAGGGAGCCGCATAAAGCGTATGATAACTTTTTGTCGCTGCGGCAAATCTTTTGTCGTCATAGTTCCATTAATGTTACATCCGTTATGTTTTCATAAATTGTGAATTTAACGGCTCATGCGGTATGCCGCAAATCGTTCAAAACAGCCGAATTGTTCAAAACAGCCGAATCGTTTTTTTAAGCCCATTGAATTATACTGCGGTTTGACCGATTCATACAAGGTATTAACTGTTCGGCAGGACTTCAGTATGAGAGAATATTCAGTCTGCAACGGGAAATTTATTTTCTATCATCTCTTGGACTTTAGGCAACAACTCTTCATCAAAAAAATTCCGCATATCTTTACGGTTTTTGCTGGCGTTGCGTAAGAACAGGTCTGCAGGGTGGATCTCAAGGGCCTCCGCCAGCCTGCGAATCAAGTCAAAAGAAGGTGTTGTTTTTCCCGCTTCAATTCCGCTTATTGTGCTTTTGCCGCAATCGCAAATACCTGATAACT
>CAUURR010000158.1:0-4699 GCA_963547555.1 uncultured Treponema sp.
AAGGCCGCCCACGTAAAAGACGAAAAGGTCATTGTCCCCCTATTGGAAGCAAAAAACAATCGGGATGAAAACTCCTTTGAAAAAGTATCGATTTTATCGGCTCCCCGCCGGCTCTTCCGCCTTCCTCTTGTCCCGCTGAAGCTCTCCGCCGAACTTCGGCTGCAAAAAGAACCGAAAGATTTTGCCGTGCTGGTTCACGGCTTTTCGGATTCGGCACGGGGACTGACTTATTTATCGCAGGATTATTATAGCCGCGGTTTTTCGGTACTGGCGGTCGATATGAGGGCGCACGGTGAAAGCAAAGGAAAAATTGCGGGGCAGGGTTATACCGCAACGGACGGCACCGATATTGCCCTGTGGCTTCGGTATCTGCGCGCTCGTTTCGGAAAAGATATCCGCATTGTTTTGCACGGCGTTTCAATGGGAGCATCGGCGGTAATCCAAAGCGCATACGGGGTTATCGCCGTTCAAAAAATCTTTGAAGGCGAACGCAATGCTTTAAAACTGGTTACCGCCGACTGCGGTTTTTACCGTTTTTCGGATCAGGTGGATCATGAGCTTGCCTTATTTTTATCTTCCGGCCGTATACAGCGGTATTTATTCAAATGCATAGCCGCCGCTGCTTCCTTTTTTAATTTTTTTGCCGCCGGCTTTTTTTTCGCGGCTCATAATCCCGGAAAAACTTTGAGCCTGTATTCGGAAAGCTCAGGCATACCCCTGCTCATCTTTCACGGAAGTGCGGACACCCTTGTTCCTCCTAAGGCGGCCCGTCAATTATACGAAGCGGCGCACTGTCCGAAAAAACTTGTGTTTATTCAGAATGCACCTCATATCGGAAGCCGGTTTTACGATACAAAAACCTATATGGATACAATAATTTCATGTTTGAGTGATTTGAAAAAGGAAGACGCATGAGCGGTGAGGCATTATTTGAACGCTGCACGAATATCGAAGTAAAACTCGCTTATTTGGAAGATTTTATAAAGGGGCTGCAAAACGTCGTACTTGAACACGAAAAGCGGCTTGATGCCTTACAGGCGGAAAACAAGGCCTTGCGTCAAAAGCTCGATGAAATTGCCGAAAACAGCGGAACTCCCATGCCGCATACACGGCCCCCGCATTATTGAAATTTTTATTCGTGCGGAGGGTTTAATACTCGACGCTCGCGTCGGAGTTGTTGTTTTCGGAATATCAAGTCTACTCTGCGGCTGCAAGTCCGGGCTGCAAATTCAAACCCAGCCGGAATATCAAGTCTGATTTAAAATTTGAAAGCCGGCGCCCGCTTTGTTCATCGTTTCTATAAAACCCGGAAACGAAACGGAACAGCATTCGGCATTTTTTACAATCAAGCTTTCTCCTTTCGGAAGTCCCAAACCCAAGCAGGCAAGCGACATTGCAATGCGGTGATCTCCTTTCGTTTCCGCCGTGCCTCCGTGCAGTGTAAAGGCGTGATTTACCGAACCGTTTTGGGTAAGCGGCGAATGTCCCCGTATAATTAAAAAATCCCTTCCTTCTTCAACATCGGCGCCCAAGGCTTGTAGCTCGCGGCGCATCAGAGCTATGCGGTCGGTTTCTTTACTGCGGCACACGCCTATATCGTCAAGGATGATTGTTCCTTCGGTAAAGCAGGCGATTACCGCAAGGGCGCACACGACATCCGGAAAGGCTGAACAGTTTATGCGCAGCGCATCTTCGCTTTCGCGGCGCACAAAATCGGCGGCACCACGGCTTCCCGCATAGAGGAGAAAGTCTTCGATATCGGCTTCACGTGAGTGTACCGCCAAGCGTCCGCCGCCGCGGACGGTCAAAGTTCCTGCGGCTTCATTCAGGGCTATATCGGCACCTAAGGATTTTAAAATCGGCACGATGATTCCGTCGCACTGGGAGCCTGAAAGATCGATATTTTCTATGCTCAATGTTCCGCCGCTTATAAGGGCTGCGATAATCGGAAAGGCTGCCGCTTCCCAATCCGAGGGAATGACTGTTTTAAAACCCTCCCATGATTGAGGCCCCGTAACCGATATGTGTTTAAAATCCGCACTCACATCGACTTTTACGCCGAGTTTCGTAAGCCATGTTCGGGTCATTGTAAGATAGGGCGTTTCTTTCGGATCGGATAATTCGATTTCGGTTGTGCCGTCCAAAAAGGGAGCGGCCATCATAAAACCGCTTATGTATTGGGAAAGCCTTCCGTCCGTATAAATGCGCGCCGGGCGTATCGGCCCTTCTATAAAAAGAGGGGGCGTTGAACCGTCCGGTTGTGCGGTGTACGCCTTTGCTCCCGCTTGAGTCAGCGCATCGATTAAATGTCCTACGGGGCGGCTTTGAATGGAGTCATCTCCTGTAAAAACGCAGCGCCCCTCACGCACCGCCGCAATCGGGCTTAAAAAATACAACACCGAACCCGAATTGCCGACGTTCACCTCTTTTGAAGGAAGATGAAAATTTTTTCCCGCACCGCGTATTTTCCATAAGCCCGGTTTTTGTTCCGTGTGTGCGCCGATAAGCTCAACCGCTTTCAGGGCGGCAATGCAGTCTTCTCCCTCAAGGGGATTTACAATCTCGGAGTTTCCCTCGGCAACTGCCGCCAGTATCACCGCCCGTATCGTGTGGCTCTTTGAGCCGGGAATCAGTATTGTCCCGTCCGGCTTGGCTTTCTGTACCCGAATGTTCATATTTTTAGATAGTTTTTAAAATACTGTGAATTTTCCAGCTCCGATAATTGTACGATATCAAGCTCTTTTTTATTTATTTCAAGATTTGTTATCATAACGGTATTTTTATATATAACATTGTATTGTGTAAAAATCAAGAATGTTTTTAATCAAGGCCGGGCTACAGCTGTAAAACGGATTTTAGATAACAATAAAATTTATGACTTAAATTCATTTTGAATGGTTTTTGTAACAGCGGAAATTAACTTCGCCTCAAGTATATGTTTTGAAAAATCACTTGAAACGGAAATATCGGTTGAATTGCACGGTTCAAAAAGAACTTTGTACTCGATTCCAAGCGCGCAAGCCAGTTTTTCGACAATATCCAAAGACGGTTTACGTTTGCCGACCTCTATCTGTGTGATATACGGGGCGGAAACGCCCGTTTTTTCCGCCAACAATTCCTGACTCCAGCCAAGAGCCTTTCGCAAGGATTTTATATTTTCTCTAACAACGGTATCGATTGGAGTTCTATTCATTATATAAAGAATATTGCTTGAAGCTAGTATTGACTATAAGCGGTATGTTATGTATTATTATAACCACAAGCTATTATTATTCATTGCAAATAGTAATGGAACACAAATTACTGCGGTTCAAAACAATCGTATAAAAAGGGGGAAGAAAATGAGTATCAAAAACATCCACAATTTTACTGTTGAGCAAACGGGAACGGAATCTTGTTATAAGATTTCGGGAAACGGTGCACCGAATGATTTTGAAATACGAATTCGTATGGAACAAGGACGATTTAAAGCAGAGGCAAACTATAAAAGAAAACCGAGTCACGGTGCAACCAGCGAGTGGCAGCCGAGAGGTGCGTCTTTTGCCACTGAAGAGCAGGCGCTTGAAAGCGCATTGGTCTTTTTTGCATCAAGCAAAGAACCGTATGAAAAGGATGAATAGGAGAAGTCAAAATGAAAAAGAGGGCTTTATCGGTATTTTTGCTTAGTCTTGTAATGCCTCTTATTGCAAACTGCATTGAAGATTTGGCAGCCGGATATACATATATCAATGAATCGTCTTTTGATAAAGTACGATTTAATGCCGATAAAACCCTTGATATTTTTAATGATGATGAATGGGAGCATTTCGACTTCGTCATATGGGATAAAAATAATTTAAATTTTATCGGTTGTAGATCAGAAAATCCTGAATTCTATGAAAGAGATGAAAAAAACGACATGTTATTTGGATCTTTATCCAAAGATGGAAAGACGTTGTATATGGGGGAGGGCTATATCTTCATAAAAGAAGAATCGGAAAAAAATTCACAGGCTGTAACAGGTGATACATATTATGGCTCGGACGGTGTGAAGCTAATTATGGTAAGATTTAACACCGATAAATCCTTTGATGTTTTTGATGATGAATGGGAAAATATCGGTATTGTTTTGTCGGAAGAAGGAACTCAAAACTTTATAATCTGTGACAATAAAGAAGTGAGCGATTCGTATATATTCGGATTTTTCTCTGAAGACGGCAAAATTCTATATCTGGCAGGCGGAGAGCGCTTTACGCGGGAAGATGCCGTTTCAACAAAACCAAAAGCCGAAAAAACAACAGAATCGGAATTTCTCAATCCTGCACTCACTGTTGACTCTATAGATGTTGGAGGTATAACTTTTCACTCAACGCCGGAGGATGTGCTTATACAATACGCAGGTGCACAAATTTCTAAAGTTAAGGAAGATAACGACCTATTATTTTTGGTACACGGATTGGACGGTTTTACTAATGTATCTTTTAATTTTAAAGATGATAAATTGGTTGCAATTGTCAAAGTAGAAATAGATCGTGATGATAAAGATCTTTCTAAGCTTGTGGAAAAAACAATATGGGAACTGATAGCAAAATACGGAAAACCAGCATATTATGAATCGTCTTTAAAATCATATGTACATGCAAGGTATTATACATGGGTTGGAGAAGCTTATATTCGCTTAAGTCATGAGCGGTTCATTAATGAAGAAGACGGTAATTGC
>CAUURR010000159.1:0-4680 GCA_963547555.1 uncultured Treponema sp.
AAGAATTATGGGAAAAATGCGCAGCCTTCCACGGCCACGTATGCGGAGGTTTGACCATCGGCTATAAGGCGGCATTGTACGCAATCAAGCTGCTCGATTTGACTTTTTCGGAAGACGAAGAAACCGTTTGCATTTGCGAAAACGATGCGTGCGGAGTGGATGCAATTCAAGTTATGCTCGGCTGTACCGCCGGCAAAGGCAATCTGTTGTTTCATATGACGGGCAAACAGGCCTTTTCGTTTTATAACCGCAAAAACGGAAAATCGGTACGGCTTGTCTTAAAAAAGAGGCCGAACAAGATGAGCAAAGAAGAATCCTTTGCTTATTTTCAGGAATGTAAAAGCGAAGATATGTTCGATATAAAACCCGTGCGTATAGAACTTCCCGAACCTGCGCGTTTATTCAATTCAATGGAATGTGAAGAATGCGGCGAAACCGCTGCGGAAACCTATATTGCCGTACAAAACGGAAAACACGTGTGTATCGACTGCCGCAAACAGTACAGCCGTTTTGCGGTATAATCCCGGTAACATGGATTATATACGCCTGTATATAAGAGAAGCATCTTATATATTCAGCATCCTTTCACCCGGCATTTCTTCAAAGTACCGAGCAAAACGCTCAAGCATCGCACGGTGATTTTTTTGCTGCAAAACCTGCGATTTTATATAATGCGCAAACTGAACGTTATCGCAATAATAGGCAAAAAAACGCTGTGCGCGCGTTTTCCAAAAATCTTCGGGCTGGCATTCTTCCAAATCGGCAATAAAATCCTCTGCTGTTTTTAACAAATCGATTTGAAGTTCCGCACCGCAGCCGCCTGTTTCCGCAGCGCGCATGCCGGCTTGCGCCGAACGTTTTAAAAGCGCAAAAATCCAGGGCTTTTGAACGGCGCTCCGGCCTATCATAAAAGCATCGGCGGCCGGACAAGACGCGGCAAAAGCCGCTAAAGCTTTAGGGCCGTCTATCGCGCCGTTACCCGCAACCGAAACATCGGGATAACGCGCATTAATCGCTTCGGCTAAAAGCTGCACGTATTTTTTCCGAATCGGGCGCGAATAACTTTCTTTTCTCGTACGCGGATGCAAGGTAATGCGATCCGCCCCTGCCGCACAAAGCATATCGGCAAAATCCAAAAGACCGTTTTCGCTAAAGTCTTCCTCTCCCAGCCTGATTTTTACGCTCAAGCGTTTTGTACCGCAGACGCGGCGCAAGGCCTTTACCGTTTGTTCGACTTCCGCAAGCGGCTTACTCATCCATGCAATTCCCGCCCCCTGACGGTAAATCTCCGGTGCGGGACAGCCCATATTCATATCGATCCCGATTACCGACGGAGAGTCGGGATGTTCCAAAAGAAGCTCGGCGCAGCGCACGAGCTTGTCCGTATCGGAACCGGTAAGCTGCCATACGATTTTATCCGGCTCGGGGCCGCAGTTTGCATAATACGCCTCATAAGGCCCGCCGTTTATAAATGAAGCTGCATGAATCATTTCGGTATAGTATTCATCGCAGCCGCCGAAACGCGCGATTGAACGACGGAAAGCTTCGTGGGTTATTGCGGCCATAGGGGCGGATAAAAGCTTTAGCATATATCGGATTCCGCAGAACCGGGGTGTTTAAAAAGTTGGTTACTTTTTAGACACCCCGGTTTTTTTAAATAATACACCGTAAAGGCAAGCGAATTCAGTATCCACGAAAGAGGATAGCATACCAAAATCTTCATAAAGCCTGCTGCGGATGCATTGCTGTACAGCATCCATACAATACGCGAACCGCATATCGTAACCAGAGACACAAGCATTGCGGCAAAGGTTTTCCCCGCCCCCCGTATTGAAGCGGAAAACAAATCGCCGAATACATAAAACACATAAAAGGGGGCTATAAAATGCATTATACGCACGGTAATCGCTATAACATCGTAGTCGCTTGCACTTATAAAAAGCTTTGCCAGAGTTCCGCTGTACAAATACAATACGGCACTGATAATCAATACGGTAAGGGTGCCGGCGGCAATACCGAACATCGTACCCGTTTTAATCCGCTCGATTTTTCCCGCCCCGTAATTTTGCGCCGCACAAACGGAAACACCTTCGGCAACCGCCCCGACCGAAAACCATATTAAAAAATCGAGTTTCCCGCACAATGCCCATGCCGCAATATTGTCCGTTCCCGAAGCGTTTATGCCCGATTGAATAAGTATGTTTGCTATAGGATAAAATGCGGATTGAATCCCTATCGGCACTCCCGTTATCAAAATGCGCTTTAATGATTCCGTGTGAAAACGCAGTTTTTTCGGGTACAATCTGCCTTCGGTTTTCGATAGTATCAATACGGCAAGGGCAAAAACCGCACTTATACATTGGGCGATCGAAGTTGCAAGAGCCGCTCCTGCGGTACTCCATTTAAAGTGCCCTATAAAGAGCATATCCAAAGCGATATTTACAAAACAGGATACGACTAAAATATACAGGGGTGTTTTTGAATCGCCCAATGCACGGAGGATTCCTGCACAAATATTATACAGCATCATAAACACAAAGCCTGCAAAATAGATTTGTACATAAGACAAAGCGTAATTGTAGATTTCTGCGGGTACCGCGATAAGGTTCAAAACAAAGGGCGCACAAACGATACCCGCCGCCGATAAAGCAATCCCGCCTGCAAGGGCAAACAAAACCGCCGTATGGACTGCATTGGCAAGTTTGTTAAAGTCCCTTGCTCCGTAGGAATAGGAAACGATAATGGAAGCACCGGCTGAAATACCTGCAAAAAATAAAACGGGAAGCCGTAACAGAGCATATACGGAATCTATAGCGGCCAAACCGATTTTTCCCGTATATTTTCCGATAATGACGGCATCGGCGGTAACGTACAGCTGCTGCAAAACGGTACCGGCAAGTATGGGCAGTACAAAAACCAACAGTTTTTTGTCTATCTCACCTTCGGTAAAATCTATATGTTTTTGTATCGCCGTCCGCATTATTTTTCCTTATGCTTTTGTACGGGACTATTTTCCGAACTTTTCTATATAGCCGAGTATAAAAATCGCAAACACGATTGCGGGCAAAATCCACGTAATATAAAAGCGCAGTTTGCGCGGAAAACGGATTCCTTCTCCCGTGTCGGCTTCGGCGATAAAATTATCCCAGCCCCAGCCGTTTTTGCTGCAGCAAAAAATCAAAAACACCATTGAACCGAGCGGCAAAAGATTGTTGCTGACGATAAAGTCTTCCAAATCCAAAATACCGCTTCCTTCTCCGAGGGGCTGAATGCCCGAAAGCACGTTAAAGCCCAAAGCACAGGGAATGGAAAGTACGGCAATGACAAAGGCGTTTACGATAACCGCCTTTATGCGGCTCCAATGCAAAATATCGATGGCATAGGAAACGATGTTTTCGAAAACGGCAATAACGGTGGTCATGGCGGCAAAGCTCATAAAGAGAAAGAATAAACTGCCCCAAAATCTTCCTGCAGGAAGCGCGTTAAAAATATTCGGCAGGGTAACGAATACAAGCCCCGGGCCCGCTCCGGCATCCACTCCGAAAGCCGCACTTGCAGGGAAAATGATAAGTCCCGCCATAAAAGCGGCTAAGGTATCAAGACCGAGAATGCTCAACGATTCGCCGGTTAAACTGCGCTCTTTTTCGATATAACTTCCGAAGATAGTCATCGCACCGATACCGAGACTCAAGGTAAAAAAGGCTTGCCCCATAGCGGCGTAGACGGCACTCCAAAAGCCGTTTTCCATCATGCGGTTAAAATCGGGTTTAAGATAAAAGGCGATACCCTTTGAAGCGCCGGGAAGAGTTACCGAGCGCACAACGAGAACGAGCATAATCACAAATAAAAACGACATCATAATTTTTGCAACCCGCTCAACCCCGTTGCGTAAACCGCCCGCACAAACGACAAATCCTATAACAACGGTAATAAGCATCCAGGTAATCATTAAGTCCGGCTTGGAAAGCATTGCACCAAAAAAAGCACCCGTTTGTTCGGGATTCAAGCCGCTTAAATCGCCTTTGAGCATTGCAAAAAAATAGTAGAGCATCCAGCCGGCTACCGTTGTATAAAACATCATCAAAAGATAGTTTCCCGCTATGGCGATATAGCCGAAAATGTGCCACTTTGTACCGGGTTTTTGAAGCTTATAAAAGGCGCCGGCAACATTTTGGCGCGATGCGCGGCCGACGGCAAATTCCATGATAATAACGGGAAGACCGAGTATAATTAAAAAAATCAAATACAACAGTACAAAGGCGCCGCCGCCGTATACCCCTGTAATATAGGGAAACCGCCACACATTCCCCAGCCCGATTGCACAGCCGGCGGATAAAAATAAAAAGCCCAAACGGCTTGCCAGCGTTTCTCTTTGCATGCTCCGTTCTCCTCCGAATCATAAAAAAAAGTTGGGAATATTATACAGGAGTTTGCATAAATATGTAAATAAGGAAGTTCATACCGCGTACTAAATAAAATTTATCTTGCTCGTTTTTATATAAACTCCGCTTGAAATACCCAATAAAATAACCGACATTATCTGCAAAACAGGTGTTATCGGAAGATTTAAAAACCGATTAAGAAAAATCGGCGTAATGAGTGCAATTATTCCGATAAGCCCGGATACAATAACAGGCATACTCTGTTTTACTATCATCATCTCACTTTCCCATTCAAAGT
>CAUURR010000160.1:0-4639 GCA_963547555.1 uncultured Treponema sp.
TTACAAAAGGAAATGCGTAATGAGTGGAATTGATTATTTAACTGATACAAATGCATTAATCTATTTACTAAATGGAAATCCTTGTATGAAACCGTATTTACAGGAGAATCTTCATTATTCAATTATTTCAGAAATGTAATTACTTTCTTTTTATGGAATAACGGAAACGGAAGAACGTGGGATAAAAAAGCTTTTAAGTTTTTGTAATAAAATTCGGCTGTCAGAAGAAATAAAAGAAATTGCAATTTCAATTAGAAAGAAATATAAAACAAAATTACCTGATGCAATAGTCGCAGCCTCTGCTATAGCAAATAATGTTTCGCTGATTACTGCTGATAAAGATTTTATTCAAATAAAAGAATTACATTTAGTATTAATCATACCGTAAACGAAGAGATAATATGTTAGTTATGGATCAAGCTAACAAAAATTTTAAAAATCCCCGCGTCGGTTTATCCGGCGGGGGGGATGTAATGAGGGAAACCGCGGAAAGACAGCTGGTTTGGTAAGAGATCCTGGTATGAAGTGCCGGATGGAACAGCCGCTATGCGGAAAATAAAAAAGAAAAATCGAAATATAAATATAAAATTAGATATTGGCTTTAGTATGAAATGTGTGTATACCCTAAATCAGGGTCAGGAGTGCTGCCTTTAAGTGGTGCGTCGAGTTTTCTCGCTTGGCTCTCTTTTTTTGTTTGGAGGCTTTTCATGTATTTACTATATGCTGATGATTCAGGAGTAACTTCAGACCCAAATGTTTACAACAAAGAATTACGAGATGGCGGTCTTGTCAAAGTAAAAACACAAAGGCCGGTAGGCATTCGCTTATCGGCCTTTTTTATATGAAAGGTGCGGTGTTCTGAGCCTTTGAGATGAAGAAGCGGTCTCGCGAAAGCTGTAAAATATGCGAACAAGTTTACCGTTTGCTCTTGCTGTTTTGTACAAAATAACATACATTATAAGTGATAGGAGGTTTTTATGATTTCAACTATGACGATAACAGAAACAAGAAAGAAAATCACATCACTTGAAAATACGATGAATTATGATGATACAATCTCCATTACTAATCATGGGAAAGAAGTATTTGCCTTGATTCGCTGGGATACCTATGAATGTATTCAAGAAACATTGGAAATACTTGCAGACGAGCAATTGTCAAAAGACCTGTCTACCGGAATTAAACAGATAAATGAAAATAAACTTGTAGATTTTGACACATTTAAGGCGGGTCTGATGTGTACACAATAAAATTAACCCAAATTGCCGCAGAATTTATTGCTAAATTGGACAATAAATCTCAGCAGCAGGTATTGCAAAAGATTGAGGTATTAAAACAATATCCTCTAAAAGTAGGCAAGCCTTTAAAAGGCAATTTACAAGATTATCGTTCTATTCGTGCCGTTGGACAACGATACAGAATAATTTATCAAGTTAAAGAGAATGAAATTGAGGTTATTATTGTAGCTGTAGGAATCAGGCGAGATGGTGACAAAAAAAGAGATATTTACGAACTAATGAAAAAATATCTAAAAATCGGTCTATTACCGCAATGACAGTAAATAAAATCTGTCCCCGAAAGCGTTTTCGGATAAGAAATAACACCCGACACCGTTTTCACAGCAGACATAATAATATTGTTCTTTATCAAAAATGAGAGAAGCTTTGCATACTTCCGGTTATAAAACAAAAAAAGAAACGGTTGAAGAAGCTTTAAAACTTTTAATAACATTAAAAAATCAAGCACGCATAAGAAATTTTCGCGGGAAACTATTTTTGGATGGTGCTTCGGAAAAGATGAGGCTTGATAAATGATTGTCGCATTACATGGCTTTTAATCAGTTTTTGCGCTTTTGGCATGTCTTGCACTTAATTTTTAGGGGAGCTTTTAAAGCTATTCAGTGCTGGATATATCTTCCGTTTTTTGTTATACTGACAGGGCATGAAAATTTTTTCCTGGGACGATGTTCTTACTTCAAAAGTAAAGGAATTTATAAACAATTTTTATACGCGCCAAGGAGCGGATTCCGGAGTGCCGGGTAATACCGCCGGTCTTTTAACCGAAGAGGGCAGTGCTTTAACCGTCGGCGGTTTTGACGGGCCGCACAGGGGACATCGGGCTTTGTGTGCTTCTGTCATAAAAGAAGCGAAAAACCGCAGTCTTGTTCCCGGTCTTATTACCTTTACGCGTTCGCCGCGCTCTTTTAAGCAAAAAGCCGATTACGAGGGTGATATTTCCACGCTGCGCCTGCGCCTGAAAGTTTTGGAAGAATGGGGCTTTGCCTTTGCCGTAGTCATTGACTTTTCCGCCGATTTCAGTAAAATAGAGGGGTACGAATTTCTGTGCGTATTGAAAGATTTGTGTGCAATGCGTTTTTTCGGAGTGGGAGCAGGTTTCCGCTGCGGGCGCAATCATGCTGCGGGCGAAGATGAAATATCTTCATTTGCGCAGGAGCACGGCATTGTCTGTTCTTTTATGCCCTTGCAAGCGGAATCGGGAACGCGTATCAGTTCGAGCCTTGTGCGCCGATACGTCCGTTCGGGTAAACTTAACGAAGCGAAAGAGCTTTTGGGGTATCCGTTCCAAATAGACTGCTTTCAGTTTGATACGAAATTCGAAGAAAAAGCGGGCAGGGTTCACGCCCTGTTGACTGCAAAAACGGATGAAATTTTGCAGCTTCTTCCGCCTTCCGGGCTATATCCGGTGCGCATTTTTGCGTCCCTGTCAGGGCAGGATATATGCTTTGATACCGATGTACATACGGACTCTTCCGTCCTTCGCCAGGAAGTGCCCGCTGTATATAAAAACTGCCTGTTCGACAGAATCGGGTTTTAAAACAGGATTTTCAGGATTATAAATACAAAGGAGTAAGTAATGGCACTTACAAAAGAAAAAACGCTGTCTCTTATTAAAAACTTCGGTGCAAACGAAAAAGACACCGGAAACTCTAAGGTTCAAATCGCATTATTAACCGAGAGAATCAAGCAGCTTACCGAGCACTGCAAAACCTTTAAAAAGGATAAGGGTGCAGCCCGCAGTCTTATTAAATTGGTCGGTCAGCGCAGAAAGCTGTTAAAATACTTACAGCGCACCAATTTGGAAACATACCGCGCCCTTATCAAAGAGCTCGGCTTGCGCAAATAGTGCATCGAAACAAAGAAGGAATAAATGGTTCACAGAGTTACATATAAAATCGGCGATGACGAGCTGATTTTGGAAACGGGCCGGATTGCAAAACAGGCAAACGGTGCCGTTTATGCCCAATACGGCGGATCTGCCGTTATTGCGACGGTATGTACGTCCTCTTCCGCACAGGAAGGATTGGATTACGTGCCGCTTACCGTTGATTACAACGAAAAATACTATGCCGCGGGAAAAATTCCCGGCGGTTTTATAAAAAGGGAAGGGCGTCCCAAGGATAAAGAAATCCTCGTATCGCGCCTTATCGACCGTCCCATGCGTCCCCTGTTCGATATTGCTTTCGGGCGCGAAATTCAGGTTATTCCGACTTGTATTTCCTCCGATCAAATCAATCCGCCCGATATTTTGTCGGTTATTGCAAGTTCGGCGGCGGTACATATTTCGGACATTCCCTTTAACGGCCCGATTGCCGGCGTCCGTGTCGGTTATATCAACGGCGAATACGTATTGAATCCCACCTACGAGCAAATCGAAAAGGGCGATATGGAAATCGTTGTTGCGGGAACCGCCGACGGTTTTACGATGGTTGAAGGCGGCGCAAACGAAGTATCCGAAGAAGTTATGCTCGGCGCTTTGGAAAAGGCTCAGGATTTTATCGCTGCGATGTGCCGCTTGCAGGACGATTTACGCAAGCTTGCCGGAAAAGAAAAGCTTCCGCTTTCGCCCCTGCAAATCAGCCTTGAAAATAAAGACGCTATGCTTGCCGAAGCTCAACCCAAAATGGAACAAGCCTGCTTTGTAAAAGGCAAGCACGAAAGGCGCGACGCTATTGTCGCCGTTAAAACCGCCCTTGCCGAAAAATATGCCGCGCAGCTTGAAGACGAAGCGCAAAAAAAACTCTTTGACGCTTTGTTTGAAGATATGGAATACAATATTCTGCGCAAAAGCATTTTGGAAAAGGGCTTGCGCGTAGACGGACGCGGTACCGAAGATATTCGCCCCATTACCTGCGAAACGGGCGTATTGCCGCGCCCTCACGGTTCCGCCTTATTTACGCGCGGTGAAACCCAGGCTTTGGCTGTTGCCACTTTGGGCACTATGCTCGATGAACAGGTATACGATGATATAGACGGCGACCGCCGCGAGCATTTTATTTTGCACTATAACTTCCCTCCTTATTCGGTCGGTGAAGTAGGCAGAATGGGAACTGGCCGGCGCGACATCGGGCACGGAAACCTTGCCAAGCGTTCTGGGGAGCCGATGGTACCGAGCCGCGATAAGTTCCCCTATACGATACGGGTTGTATCCGAAATTATGGAATCGAACGGTTCTTCTTCAATGGCGTCCGTATGCGGCGGAACCTTGTGTATGCTTGCTGCGGGCGTTCCGATGAAAAAGCCCGTTGCCGGTATAGCTATGGGACTTATCACCGAAGGAAGCTCTTACGAAAAATATGCGATTTTGTCGGATATTTTGGGCGAAGAAGACCACCTCGGCG
>CAUURR010000161.1:0-4630 GCA_963547555.1 uncultured Treponema sp.
TACCCGTTTTTCGACTTATGCATATGTATGGATTACTCAATCAATACTGAGATATATACGCTTAAAGGATACGCCGATTCCGTTACCTGCACAAAAAGAAGAATCGGTACGTACCGTTATTTCCACCCTTGATGAGTTACGCCAGCATTTCCGCCGCGAGCCTACGGTGCAGGTAGTTGCGGTATATTTGAATATGGTTGAAACGAAGGTAAAAGAATTACTGCACTATAATTATGCGTTTGTCAGTTTGGATGAGAAAGTCGGAGTTGAAGAGGGTTTGACCTTTTCGGATTTGTTAATTGACCAATCGGAGTGTACGGAAACCAAGGTTTTAAATAGGATTTCATGTCAGGAGTGTGAAAAGCTTATCCGGCGTTTACCGCAAAAAGAAAGCGTCGTGCTGCTTAACAAATACAGGGCATCCGTTTTGGGGGACAAGGTAACCTTGCATCAGCTGAGTTCAAAAATGGGCTTGGCACCCGAAACTGTCCGTCAAATAGAGATCCGTGCGCGGGCTAAGATGAAAAAGGTACTGCTTGAAGCCGAAATATGCTGATTGACATCGGCACCGGAAACAATTATTATTAACCGTATATATGAAAAGAAAATTTCCGCAGGTAAAAATTTCCAAGCATAAGTCGGTACTCATCGGCGCAGTCCTTATTTTGGCGGGTTTTTCAATTCTTTTTTTCAGTATCGGTTTAAATACAAAACGCGGCAAGGCGGAGGTTGTTTCACCCGAGCCGGAAACAAACCCGAAAACAAACACGGTCCCCTCGCCGCCGCTTGCTATGACTCCCCGCCCTTCCGATAAGCCTATTGTGGTGCCGCAGCCTTCCCCCGCACCGGAAAGCCCGCAAAAATCCGATGACAAGACAGAAACACCCGATGTGCCGCAGAGCCCTTCTGTTGTTCCGCCCGGAAAACCCGATCGGGAAAAGCCCGCTGTTGCACCGCCGCCGGTTTCTCCGCCTGCGGTTAAAAAAAGCGGCAAACTTATTTTTATTTTCGATGATGCGGGAAACAGTTTAAAACAGGCAAAACTCTTTTTAGAGCTGCCCTTTCCGATAACGATTGCCGTTTTACCGGGTTTACCGGAATCAAAAGCGACTGCGGCTGCGGTTCGGGCTGCGGGTAAAGAAGTGTTTTTGCATCAGCCGATGCAGGCCGTAGACCTTTCAATCAATCCGGGGCCGGGCTCCATTCAACCCGATATGACAACCGGAGAAGCCGCCCGCATTGTGCGTAAAAATATTGCCGAAATAGGACCTATTGCGGGCATGAACAACCACGAGGGCTCGCTGATTACCGCCGACCGCAATCTTATCGGTGCGGTTCTCGATGTGTGTATAGACGAAAAAATCATTTTTTTGGATTCGCGCACCAGTTCCAAAACGCAGGCTCCTTTTGCGGCGATGGAGCGTGGTATGCATATATGGGAACGCGATGTTTTTTTGGATAATAAACCGGTAAAAGCCGAAATGCGTACAATGATTGAAAAAGGTCTTGCGATTGCCGACAAAAAAGGCTATGCGATTATGATAGGTCATGTTCAAACGCCGCCGCTTGCCGAATTGCTCAATCAGATGTACGCGGATTTGAAAAATCAGGGCTATGTTTTTACTACTTTGAGCCGTATGAAAAAATAATGAGGCGCATATGAAGGTATTGGGTATAGAATCTTCCTGCGATGAAACAGCCGCTGCCGTAGTTGAAGACGGGCGGCTCATATTAAGCAATGTTGTTGCAACGCAAATTCCCTTTCATGAAGTGTACAGCGGTGTTGTACCCGAAATTGCAAGCCGTAAGCATGCCGAGTGGATTTTGCCGGTAGTGCGCCGCGCCCTCGATGAAGCGGGCATGACTGTAAACGATGTGGACGCCGTTGCCGCAACGAACCGCCCCGGTCTTATGGGCTCGCTTTTGGTCGGCTTGACGTTTGCAAAAACTCTTGCATGGTCGCTGAATAAACCTTTTATTGCGGTAAATCACATGCTCGGACATTTGTACGCCGCCCATCTTGAACAGAATATCGAATATCCGTATTTGGGGCTTTTGGTTTCCGGCGGCCACAGTATTATTTGCAAGGTGTCGAATTTTGACGATATAGAAGTGCTCGGCACAACGGTTGACGATGCCGCGGGGGAAGCCTTTGACAAGGTGGCAAAGTTTTACGGCTTCGGTTATCCGGGCGGCGTGATTATAGATAAGCTTGCAAAAAACGGAAATCCTGCGGCGGCGCATTTTCCCATGCCGCGGCTCGACAAAGGCGAACACCGCTACGACGTATCGTATTCCGGCTTAAAAACCGCCGTTATAAATCAAATAGATTCGTTTTGGAATCCCGATTTTGAAAAAACACCCGAAAATATAGCCGCTTCGTTTCGGGAAACGGCGGTAAAGATTTTACTGAGCCGTCTTTTTAAGGCGGTTGAAGACACGGGCTTAAAAACGATTGTTGCCGGAGGCGGCGTTGCCGCCAATTCGCGTCTTCGTGCCATGCTTGCCGAACGAAGCGATTTACGCTGCATTTTCCCTTCCCTTAAACTGTGTACCGACAACGGCGCGATGATTGCCGGTGTCGGTTACCGCTATCTTGAACGCGGAGATACCAGTCCGTGGAATACTACGGCTTCGGCACGGGTAAGCGGGTTTAAAAAAAGCGCCCTTCGCAGATAGAGTGCCTTATCTATCGCCGCCTTCTTATGATTTTTTAAGGGGAGGAGCTTATGATTATCGTTATAAAACCGCAAACAAATGAAAAAGACTTGGAAGACTTTCTTTCTTTTTTTAAAACAAAGGTTACCGATGTTCATGTTTCGCGCGGGGAAAATACTACGGTTATCGGGCTTGTCGGCGATACTTCGCCTATGAGTGAAGAGGCTTTGCGCGCTCATAGGGTTGTTGCTCAGGTTGTACGCATACAGGAGCCCTATAAGATGGTCAATCGCAAATTCCATCCCGACGATACGGTAATCGACTGCACGCCTTCTGCTTTTGCGGCTGCGCCGGTCTCATCTTTTTCGATCACTGCATCGGGCGCCGCGAAGGCTACTGAGGGGGGCGATGCAATAACAGTACCGACAAGCACGGGAACTTTTCCGCAAAGCGCAGGATCTTGCCCGTACCGTTTCGGAGGCGGAGGTTTTGCCGTTATTGCAGGCCCCTGTTCGGTTGAAAGCGAAGAGCAGCTTACCTCGATTGCACAAGAGGTGAAAAAAAGCGGAGCGGGCTTTTTACGCGGCGGGGCTTTTAAACCGCGAACTTCTCCCTATGCGTTTCAGGGGTTAGGCACCGAAGGGATCCGCCTTTTGGAAGCCGCAAAAAAAGCGACGGGGCTTCCGATTGTTACCGAGCTTATGAATATCAGGCATTTGGACGAATTTCACGATGTGGACGTAATTCAAGTCGGGGCGCGCAATATGCAAAACTTCGATTTATTAAAAGAGCTGGGCGGCTGCGGAAAACCGATTTTGTTAAAGCGCGGTCTTTCGGCTACGATAAAAGAACTGCTTATGTCAGCCGAGTACATTATGGCATCGGGAAACGAGCGTGTTATTTTATGCGAGCGAGGCATCCGCACCTTTGATTCGTACACGCGCAATACCCTTGACGTGAGCGCGGTTCCCTATCTTAAAAAGGTAACGCACTTGCCCGTTGTCGTCGATCCGAGTCATGCGTGCGGTATAAACTGGATGGTGCATACCCTGTCTAAGGCGGCCTTTGCCGTAGGTGCGGACGGCGTAATGATTGAAGTGCACAACAATCCTTCATGTGCCCTCTGTGACGGAGAGCAGGCCGTTACACCTTGTGAATTCGATGAAATTATGCAATCTTTAAAAAAATATGCGCAGGCAGAAGGGCGTTCCCTATAAAAGTCCGCTAAAACACTTTCTTGCACAATTATGCAGGTTAATTCAGCAGGGTGAAAAAGAAAGCTTTACATTTTTTTAAACGGATACGCGAAAAGCGTCTTGCAATGAGTACGTTAAAACAGTATGATAGCGTCATGGACGTAACAATTCTTGACCGTGCTTTGCGCCGCGTTCCGGATTTTCCGAAACCCGGTATTTTGTTTTACGATATTACAGGTATTTTGGTAAATCCCGAAGCTTTTCGTTTTTGCATAGACGCAATGGTCGATATATACCGCAATGAAAAAATCGATGCCGTTGCGGGAGTGGAATCGCGGGGCTTTATATTCGCGGCACCCTTTGCCGACCGAATGGGAATCCCGCTGATTTTGGTGCGCAAAAAAGGTAAGCTTCCCGGCGAAAAATGGTCATGCAGTTATCAGCTGGAATACGGCACCGCCGAAATCGAAATTCATAAAAGCGACATAAGCGCGGGTCAGCGTATTCTGGTTATTGACGATTTAATAGCAACAGGGGGAACCCTGAATGCCGTTAAAACGATAGTGGAGCAGGCGGGTTCTTCCGTTGCCGAATTCTTCGGTGTTGTCGGTTTGCCCTTTTTAAAACACAGAGAAGTGTTGGCGCCGACTCCCGTGCGTACTTTAATCGATTTTGATTCCGAGTAAAGCACTTTTTTCGGCTGTCCGTTCGGTATTTGAATTTTACAAAACGCCGAAAAAAATCTTTACAAAACGCCGAAAAAAATCTTTACAAAA
>CAUURR010000162.1:0-4535 GCA_963547555.1 uncultured Treponema sp.
GGAAAACAAGTCAGTGTAAATAAAGGCGAATGGGATAAATCGCAAGGCTTTGAAAAAGATAATGTATTTAATCGCAAATGGCTTTCACTTTGCCGAGATAAACTGAAAGAAGACGGTACAATTTGGATTAGCGGAACTTATCATAATATTTTCAGTGTTGCTCAAGTGCTCAATGAATTAGACTTTAGAATCTTAAACTGTATCACCTGGGCAAAAACTAATCCGCCTCCCAATCTTTCGTGTAAATTTTTTACTCATTCTACAGAATTTATTCTATGGGCAAGAAAAAACAAAAATGTTGCACACTATTACAATTATGAACTTATGAAAGAAATCAACGGGGGAACTCAAATGAGAGATTTGTGGAGTTTACCTGCAATTGCAAAGTGGGAAAAAAGTTGTGGAAAACATCCGACTCAAAAACCGCTGCATTTACTCGCCAGAATAATATTGGCAAGTACAAAAGAAAACGCGTGGATTCTTGATCCTTTTACAGGGTCAAGTACAACAGGAATTGCGGCAAGTTTACTAAATCGCAGATTTCTGGGCTTAGATAGAGAAGAAGATTTTTTAACAATTTCAAAAAATAGGCGGAAAGAAATTAATGATACAAAAACACGGATTGCGTATCGTGAGAAAATAATTAAGTATTCGGATAAATCATTGCTTCAAATTTCGGCTTTCCGTGAAAGAACTCAAAAACATGAAACAGAGCTTCCTATTACCTAAGTAAAACATTATATGTATAATACATCCGTATTTAAATAAATTATCACTCTACAAATGTGATATTTCGTCCGCAATTTTTATAAGAGAATCTATGTCGCTTTCGATTTTCTTTGCCGGTTTCATTTTTTCGGACAAAGCGATAAGGCGCTCGTTTTTAGGCGGTTCTTCGCCGCACCACAAACGCATGGTATTTGCGTGTAAAGAAGGGTCTTCAGCGGCAACCAAAACAAGACAGCTGTCTTCACCGCCGCTTATACCGTTTCTTTTAAGAGCTGCCGCATAGGCACGGGCTGCGCCGGGCGCGGCAAAATAGCGGTATTTTTCGAACAGGCGCCTAAAAGCCGCAGCTGTTTCTTCTTCGCTTACGGGAGCGGTATACACCAAACCGCTCATAACCGCCGCACTTTCGGCAAAAATCTCTTCCAAACGTTCAACATTGGAAGGCCGTCCGGGGTCGGCAGGTCCGCGCTTTGCAAGAGGAACGATGGAATCGGGCATGCAGCACTTGCCCCGGGCATCGCACGAAAGCGTGGAAGAAGAATCGAGTATAAAGCCTTTTACGGGAAGGGAGAACTTCCATGCGTACAAGCCCGCCGCCAAATTGCCGTAATTATCGGAGCCCATTGCATAAAAAATATCGCTGTACACCTGTTTGCGCAAACGCGAAAAGGCATACATATATAAAAAGGTGTGCGGTAAAAGGCGGCCGATGTTCACCGTATTGGCAAGGGTTAAACCGTATTTTTTAACGGCTTCATCATCCGCATACAGGCGGCGGCTCAAGTCAACACAGTCGGCTATAGTGCCGTTTACTTCCACGGGATACACGTTGCCGCCGTTCCATACGCAATCGGCATCGTCAATACCGCGCATTGAATCTTTCGGATACATCAGTATCGCCTTTACACGTTTTTTGCCGCGCAAGGCATGGGCAATGGATGGCCCCGTTTCACCGCTTGTGGGAGCCGCAATTAAAGCCGAAGAATCCTTCATTAAAAGGACATGTTCCAAACAAGCCGCCAAATACGAAAGCCCGAAATCCTTATGAATTCCCGTCGGCCCGTGAAACAGTTCCAAGGCATACAGATTGTTATCGAGTTTTTTTAATTCCGGAGAAAAAGGGAATGCCTGATTTGCAATCGCTTCACTTATAATAGGACTGAATTCTTCTTTAATAAGAGCGGAAGTAAGTGAACCTGCAATAGACTGAAAAGGGGTATTTTCGTCCATATACATGATCCAAGGACGCAAATCTTCGGCATAGGCGGGTACATAAACACCGCCGTCCGCACAAAGGCAATTCAAAAGCGCATGCGAAAAATCGACCGGCTGCCGTATATCAAGCCCGCGCGGGCCTCTGGTGCTGATATATTTCATATGGATTTCCCCCTATACTTCTTTTTGCGGAATGCAGTATTTTTTTACAAAACCTGAAGGACGATACGTCATCTTCGCCTGACGCAGCCCCTCATCCCCCAAATCCTGCTCGCGGTTTATAAATTCAACCGTTTCAGGAAGGGCGCGGACAGTCTCACGATTTATAAATTGATAGACACCGCGATACTCATCGACGGCTTTTTCAAAATGCACCAAAAACATTTTGCCGCCCGCAATATATTCCCCCAAAGACCAGGCAGCAGGTTTTCCGTCCACATAGACAATCCTGCCTTCAAGGTTTGTAACCGCAAGCATTTCCAAAGCGGCGGCACACTGTTCAAAGTCGGAGCCCTGCCCCTGCGAACGGGAAGCATGCCATTCATCCAGCACATTGCCCGCATCGGCGGCGGTTTGTTCGTTCAGAGGACGCACTTCCCAATTATAAGTGTTTTCAAACCCGTTGGCAAAATTGCGCTTTTTATGCAAAGCCTTTCCGGCAAGGGTCGCCAAGCTTTCGCGTGTGTACAAATAATCTTCGTTATCCCTGTCTTCATACGGAACATAGCCCATTTCGCTCATGAACGGCGCACAGGCATCGTATAGACTTTGACTGATGTTTTTCCAGCGGCCGTAATTGTTGAGTAAATCGGAAATCCGTTCTTTCGGGGGCAAGCCGCCCATAATAAAAAAGAAGTTTCCCTTGGCGTCGGCCCCGCGCACTACAAAGATGTTATCGGAGAGGCGGCTTATTTCGTAGCCGTATTTTGAACGGTGCAAATATAAATTCATAAAAGTGAATTCGGAAACACCGTCGGGTAAATCATTCAAAAAAGGATAAAGCTCCCCGTACATCGAAGCCGAAATCGGTAAAAACTCGGGAAAATCACGTATAATAGTCATCACTTAATAATAGCTTATTTTGCGTAAAAAGTCAAAAGCGGGCGGAGAGGTGCGGAGAGGAAATCACATTTACAGGGCAACCGCAAAGGACGCAGGGAACGCGAGGAGTGTTAAGAAATTTGACGCCTCCCCTCCTTTACTTTGTGTTCTTCGCGGGCTTTGCGGTTTCTTAAAAATTACCCATTATCCATCACCCGTTATTTCATCACATTCCCATGTCCGCTGCAACAGCTGATGCGATTTGTGCATTGCAGATACGTATGCTGCAGTCTTCCGCTGCAGAATATCCGAGAAAATTGATACTGCCGTACCATAAAATTTTTTCATCGAAAACGGCCAGCCTCTGTGTAATATTTTCCTTTGCCGAAACCGCAGCTCCCACCGTTTCGAGCATATCGATATACTGCTGTTGCTTTTTTCGCCGGCTTTCGTCTTCGTGTAATCTTGTCGTTATGAAGATTTTGCACCCGTTTGAAATAATTTTCGGTATGAGGAGTAAGAATTTTTGCACTTCCGTTTTGGAAAGGTACGGTGAATAAATAAGGGCGGATTTTTTTGCGTTTATGCAGTCTTGAATAAAATCGGGTTTATAGTCGTCGGCGGAATACAGCTTTGACGGTACCGTTTCTTTTTGCTCCGAATCGGAAATCGGCTTTATCGTATAGCCGAGCTGCTTATAGCCTTTAAGCCGATTCCGGTACATTCTGTCGAAAACCGGAAGACGGAAGTCGACATAGTCGAAAATCAGCACTTCTTCTTTTCCGGCAAAATTTCTGTGCAAACGGCCGCAATACTGCGCAAGCGTGCCCTTCCAGCTGAACGGCATTGCAAGCATAAGCGTATCAAGCCGCGGATTGTCAAAGCCTTCGCCTGCATACTTTCCCGTCGCAAGCACTATAAGCGATTCAGAGGCAGGAACTTTGTTGAGTATTTCCAACTGTTCTTTTTTTTGCTTTTGCGTTCCTTTCCCCGTAATCACGATGACATTGCCGGCTGCATCTCTTAGATTTTCTTTTAGCAATTTTAAATGTTCTATTCTGTCGGAAAGAACAAGCGGCGTTCGTCCCGCTTTGACGGCAGCTTGTACATCTGAAACGATTAATACATTTCGTGCTTCCGCTTGTACCATTTCGGAATAATAATTTTGTATTGCCGGTTTTGAATTCTCCGCATTTTCCGTAGCGATATGAAAATTCGTAAAACGCGGGATAAAATAATGCTCAAAGTTTTGTACGCGGTTCATCTGCTTCGCAGTCGTCGCATAAAGAATTCGCCCGCACTGCATGAAGATAATCTTTTGCCGGCCGTCACGGCGCACAGGTGTTGCGGTCAATCCGTATACGTATTTTGAACGGAAGCTCTTGACGAGATTTTCCGTTCCGAAGGCCGATACATGATGACACTCGTCGACGATAAGCATACCGTATGTATGCCGCCGCGGTTTTACCGCATCAGATTTTTTTTCCGTAAGCGATTTAATAATTGCAATATCGATAATTCCCGTAGACGTATCTTTTCCTGCGGCAATC
>CAUURR010000163.1:0-4504 GCA_963547555.1 uncultured Treponema sp.
GAAAGTAAAAGGCCGATTGCATAACGAACGGTGTATGTATGCTCCGATTGGATCCAGTGCAGTACTTTCTGAGAGACGGCATTGGGATGCTTTTTAAAAACAGGCGGCGCAAAGGAATCACAGGTAGCCCAGTTATCAATAAACGGTAAAAAAGACTCGGTTTCCCTGACAACGGCGTTGAAGTCTGTCATGTTTGCAATTAAAAAGGCATGGAGGTTGTTTTCTTCAAAATACCGGTGCGGAAGCATTTTAAGAAAAGCGGCAGCGAGCTCAGGCTCCGTTTTAAAAAGCTGTTTTGCAAATTTCTTTAAAACAGGCGTTCTAATACCGATCATTGTTTTTTCATCAACTGTCGGAATGAGGGTTTTGTTAAAATCTTTATATGCCTCATCTTGAAAGGTAAAAAGTTGAGCTTGTATCGCTGTTCGTTCCATTTTCATCCTATTCGTGCGGAGAGTATGTTGATTGTTTTTGTCCGGCAATTAAAAAAATGGGATATGTTTTATGTTCTCCATTTACTACTTTTTCTTCGATGAAAACCGTTTTATTGCATAGTATGCGTATACCGTTTTTGCGTAAATTCCGCAGAACTTCCTCCCGGTCTATGCCGTTATGAGGAGCAATATCAGGATAATGAAAACTGCCATCTTCAAGATCAAGGTCGGAAAGACAAATATACCCGTCTTGAGCAACCAGTTCCGATAACCGGCAGAGTGTCTCTTCCACGTTTTCCACATGGTGCAATGCCAAAAGCGATACGATAATACTGTAAGTATTCCGTAGTGCCTGTTCTGCCAGGTTGAGTGTGTCCGCTTTGCCTTTAGGCAGCAGTTCCGCTTTTTTTCTGACCTGTTCCAACATTCCGGCAGAGGTATCGGCAAAGGTTACCCTTGTTACCGCATTGATAAAATGAAAACCGAGTAATCCTGTCCCGCATCCGAAATCAAGGACACTATCGCTTGCATGAATGGATATTTCGGCTGCAATACTTTCGTATATCGTCTCGGCCCGCTTTACCCGCGCTGTATGCGCATCCCAAGCCTCCGCCTTTGTGTCAAAATCTACCGTATTCATAAAGTCCTTTAATATGCACCTTTTCGCGTTACGACAACCACACATGTTTGCAAAATTATCCAAATATCGAGCCAGATAGACCAGTTTTGGATATAATATGTGTCAAGCATAATGCGCTCTTCGTAGCCGGTAGAAGACCGGCCTGAAATCTGCCACATACCGGAAAGGCCGGGCGTAACGGAAAAAATATATCGGAATTTATCGCCGTACTTTTTCTTTTCATTTTCAACAATCGGACGCGGCCCCACAAAACTCATAGAGCCTGTTAGTATATTGAAAAGTTGCGGCAATTCGTCCAAACTCGTTTTTCGTAAAAATTCGCCTATTCGCGTAACACGCGGATCATGCTCAAGTTTTTGATTTTCGTTCCATTCTTTTTTCATTTCGGGATTTTTTTCCAACAATTCCTGTAGGCGTTTATCCGCATCGACAACCATTGAGCGGAATTTCCATGTCGTGATGGGTTTGTCGTTTTTACCGATTCGTTTGTGCCCGTAGAAAATCGGGCCTTTTGAAGAAAACTTAACGAGAATGCAAAGCAGCAGCATAAGCGGAATAGTCAGCGGGGAGGATAAAACCAGCAAAGTCAAGTCCAAAAAGCGCTTAAGCAAAAGATTCACTGAACGCGCTAAGCGGTTTGCAGCCGAAAAACCCAAAACGCCGCCGAAGTCGCGCACGGAAAGGGAAGCAAATTTCAAGCTGTAGCTGTATGGGATGGTAATAATGTATCGGTATTCGGAAATCAGAGAATGAAGCGGTGTTTTTGTCGAAAGGTTTTCCGGCTGTTCCATGACAATTGCAGTGGTAATTTTGCATTCATGTATGCAGCGTTCAATTTCCGGTGAATACGGAAAAACGGGAATCCCTCTATATTCGGAATATTCGGATGCATCGGTACTGATTATTGCTGCCGGGTTGTAGCCGTATGAAGCTTTTTTTAAAAGACGGTCGGTAATGGTGTGTTTGTTGTTATCGGAAGCATAGATGACAACGGGAACGCCCCACCAGTCAAAAGACGAAAAAGCGGTACGGACGGCTTCCCGCAGCATGGGCAATAAAACAGTTGCAAAAGGTACGGCTAAAAGGAGAGCAATGCTGAGCGCTTCACGGTCATCGGTTTCGACCGCAATAGATAAGGCAATACCGCTAAAGCAAAAAAACGATGTGAGGGAAAAGCGGCGTACTTCTTCAGCAGGCGGAAACATAATACCCGGATATAAACGCGCTGCGAAAAAAGTTGCGGTAAAGGCAGGAAGATATATCCAATAGTGTATAAAATCGCGGAATACGATAAGAGTTTTGTCTACGGCATTGACCATAAAAAAGCCTGCGCCGACACAAAGCATAACGCCGATACAATCAAATAGCATGAACGTTATGCCGATTGCAAAAGAACTTGTATGATTAAAACGAGCTTTAAACTGCTTTTGAAAATCCTGAAGCTGCATTGTTCTACCCTATCACACTTTTCCTAAAAAAGCAAAGGATTTTCTTACAAAAGCTGTTCAACCGGAGATTTCCCGCGTTTCGGCTATATTAACCGCAGAGCACACGGAGAGCGCAAAGGATTCAGGGAATGTCTTGTTACGAACGACGCTTGTCTTTTTCGACGATATACAGGCTTTCGTACCAACGGCACAGTTCTTCCGCTGCATAGTTGATTTCAAAGCCTGAATTGCGTATGTGATCGGGATAGGCTTTTTTGCTGCGGTTTTCATAACTCAACAGTTTATGCGTCCATTCATCTATACCGGCAGCCAGCGGAAAAAATTCCACTAAGGGGGTAATTGCCGTGTCAGACGGCACGGCATCACTCATTAAACAGGGAAGACCGACGGCTTGTGCTTCTATGCCGACAACGGGCATTCCTTCATAACGGCTCGGTAAAAAAAACACATCAAAGGCATTTAAAAAATCGGGAATGTCGCGGCGTAACCCTGCAAAAAAAACGGCATGTTCTATGCCCAGCTCTTTAATAAGAGAGCGTACATCAGCTTCGAGCTCGCCCGTGCCGACTAAAAGCAGTACGGCGTTTTTATTATAGCGGTAGGCTTCGGCGAATACGCGCACTATGAATTCATGATTTTTAGGAAATACAAAGCGGCCGACATGTCCGATAACAAAGCGGTTTTCCAGCCCGAATTCTTTTCGTATACGATTACCTGCATCCGTATTGAGATAAAAACGTTCGGTGTCCACTGCGTTTTTTATCAAGTGTACTCTTCCGCCGCACACAGTCTTATTGCCGAACAGCCATCGGGCAGGATAATCGGCGCATGCGGCGTAGTGCGTAGCAAATATTTTTGAAAAGGGGCGCAGTGCCTGCTTCATCATATTACGCTTAAACTCGCCGCGGCTCGTCGTACTGTGATTGTGCGCTATGCGTACCGGAACCTTTGCGCGGTATGCGGCATACAGCGGGAAAACGCTTAAGGTATTCAAATGCGAATGAACAATCGTATAACCGTTTTCTTCAAAAGCAGCGCGGCACTGGCGCATATTAGTACGCATCGATTTTTCATACGGTTCAAGTTTTATAATACGTCCGCCCAAATCCAGAATTTCTTCATCGATAAGGGTTTTATCATAACCGTCCATAAAAAAATCGAATTGGACTCGGCTGCGGTCAATGTGCCGGTAATAATTCATGACCACCGAATCGACGCCGCTGATAACGGCTTTTCCGATCATTTGAGCCACTCTGATGGGTGCTTTATTTTTTAACATCTGCGGCGTTTCCATAGTAATCGCTCCATTTTAAACTGCTTTTGTGCGGTTTAGGCCCTGCATCGGTTATGTGAATGCCGTGAACAGTGTGGCTGTGCCTTTTGTTTTCAGGGGGCAGCTGTCTCCAGTTTCCGAAATAAATCGTCAAATAACGCTCCGTATCGGCGGGAGCCGAAAATTCATACCCTTCAAAGTGAATTTTAGACAGAGGAAAAACAACCTCTTCCGGAAAAAACTGAAACCACGGCAGTTTCGGATTATAGCAAAATCCTTTAATGCCGTGAGCCCCCCACTTTTGAAGCGCCGAGCGTATTACATGCAGCTTCACAAAGGGACGGATAATCGATTGTACAATACCCCATAGCGTAAAATAAGCGTTGCGCTTCCATGAGTTGCGTTTTGACGGTTTAAGCGGCTCATTATTAAACGGCGGTAAAAGACCGAAAATATTGCGCCATTTAAACTGACGCTCGGTTTGTAGGTATGCGGGAAAAATATCTATGGGAATACCCTGATTGTAATTGTACGGCCCGCCCGGATCGTCCATGTAACTGAAACGGTCGCGGATTTTCGCCCAGCAAATATCGTGTTCGGGATCGGTATGTGCAGTTTGAAAAAACATATCGAAAGGAAGTTCTTTTTCCGCAAATGCGCAAAACTGCTCGTAATCGGCAAGCGGCATCATAACATCAATGTCATCGTC
>CAUURR010000164.1:0-4501 GCA_963547555.1 uncultured Treponema sp.
TTTGCACTTCGTTGATAACCGCTTTTAAGCGCTCTTCGAACTCGCCGCGGAATTTTGCACCCGCAACAAGGGCGCCCAAATCGAGGGCAAGAAGCCGCTTGTTTTTTAAACTGTCCGGCACGTCGGATGCGACAATGCGGCGCGCCAAGCCTTCTACAATGGCGGTTTTTCCGACTCCCGGCTCGCCGATAAGAACAGGGTTGTTTTTGGTACGTCTGCTTAATACTTGCATAACGCGCCTGATTTCTTCGTCGCGCCCGATAACCGGATCTATTTTTTCCCGGCGCGCAAGGGCGGTAAGGTCGCGGCAATATTTATCCAAAGCCTGCATAGTCGCTTCCGGATCCTGATTCGTTACACGCTGATTGCCGCGCACGGTTTTTAAAGCGTCTAAAACGGCATTGCGCGTAATGCCGCGTTTTTTTAAAAGTTCGCCGGTACTTCCGCTTGAGGCGAGCATTGCCAAAAAAATATGTTCAACCGATAAATACTCGTCTTTTAAAGCGGAAGCTTCCTGCTCGGCCTTTGCAAGGATTTTTGAAGCTTCCGAAGAAAGCGACATTTGAGCGTTTCCGTGTACAACAGGATAACGGTTTAAAAGTTCTTGAACATCCTGTAAAAGAGAAGCCGGGGCAATTCCGATACGTTCGATAAGAGGCGGAACAATGCCGCCTTCCTGTGTAAGAAAGGCATAGAGTAAGTGTTCCGCACCGATTTCGCTGTGGTCTTTTTGCTGCGCAAGACTGCCCGCATTTTGCAGGGCATCCTGAACTTTGACTGTCATTTTATCGTAATTCATATAATAAATTTACGACTAAAATAAACAATCGTCAAGAACAAGTCGAAAAATTCTCAAGCGATTTTTCGATTTTTCTTAAATAAAATCAAGCATATCGTATTCGCCGTATTCGCAAAACGTATTTTCGATATGTGCGGATTCTATGAGTTCAAGCTTTTTGCCGCCCTTTTGAAAAAACTTTATTTCGCCGGTTCCGTTACCGCAGCTCCACAAGCGGTTGTGATATTTATTTCCGGCAGGCGATTCGTAGTTCATAAAAAGAGTTTCTTCTTTGCGGCAATAGATATCCACGTCCAATAAATATTTTGCGTTTTCCGCACAGATAAGCCAGTGCAAATCCTCACTGCCTTCGCGGAATGTAAATGTTACCCTGCTTTTTTTCCGCACGGGACTTAAACCGAAATCGTAACAAAGCCCCTCATAGTAAAAAATCGCAGTGTAAAAAGGAAGATTGCAGGCTCCGGTCTTTTTTGAACAACCGCCCCCCATTGCAAAGGCTGAATTGAAAAGCTGCCGGCGTGTAATATCACTTATCATATTTGATGAGGCGACATACATAAAGGGACTTGTAAAATCGCGGCCCCAAAATTTATCGGCATAACCGAAAGAGGTTTCCGGCTTCACGATGTATTCTTCATCGTTATAGATCACCCTGCCCTTGTATTCGGTTTTGATACCCTGCATATGCCAATTCACTTCGTTAAAAGAATACGGCAAGCTTTTTTGCAAGCTTAAATCCCATGACATGGAACCGGCATCGCTCATGTATTCCGGGTGCATAAGTACATCGTGTTCTCTCATAAAAACCGAACCGCTTAATGTATCTTCGCTTATGTGCAGGGCATTCAGAGTTAAATTGAGGCGGCGTCTTTCATACTGCAAATCATCCGTAGGATAGAACTCGTGGATTTGAGAACCGTTTTTTCCCCATGCTCCGGCTTTTACCATTATATATGAGGGATAATATTTTTTTATTTTTTGCTCATATAATTGACCGAATACGGGTTCATACGGCGAACGGGCAGGATTCATAACAAAAAACTCTATAAAAAAAGTTTTGCTTTTTCCCGTTTTAAGACTTTCACCGCTGAATACATGGCGCCAGCACATAAAACCGTATTTTTTATATGCTCCGCGCGGCATTGCACTGTTTTTTCGTAAACCGTTTTTACTCATTTTATAATTCCGTTGTTGTAGGATAGAGGGGCAAGGGAATAACGATTCCGTCTTGTCCCGTATAATTTCCGCAGATAAGGGCCCGTTTGACCGTTTGTGCCCGCTCGCTTAAAAAAACGGCGGCATTTCGGACATCTTTTTCTCGGGCACTTAAAAGCGTTTCGATTTTTTCTTCCCGCTGTTCATCGCGGATACCGTATAAGGCACGGATAAAGCCTGTAAAACCGCGGGATGAAGGAGAACGGGGCTGCACTTCTTTACTGTAACAGCCCGTAATTGCGCGCTCAAGCACCGTTTTGGGTAAATCGGCACGGGCTGCCTTTTGCAGACAGTCGATATAGGTATCCAGTGAGCGCAGGGGATCGGGATCTCTGTAGGTGGCAAAGGAAAACACGCATTCCAATGCATCGCTGTAAGCAAAGGCCCCGTATGCACCGCCGATGGTGCGGATTTTTTCCCATAACACATTGTTCGTAAACCAATGTGCAAAGAGGGTTTCGTACACCGACTCTTTTGTTCCGAAAGGCGACGAGGCAAAAGCGGCGGCGGCAAAACCCGTTTCCGAAGGAGCCGTATACACCGACAAGGAAGACTTCGATTCATCGGTGCCGTCCAAACGCGTCAAAGCCGATAAGTCTTTTATACCCGATTCGGAAAAAATCGGCAAACCTGCGGATAAGGCGGGCGATTTAAACGAAGCAAGCCGAGGTTTTAATGCATCTTTTGCTTCCCGTATACCTTTGCTGTCCGCGGTTATATTGATGCATAAGCCCGCACCGATAAGACGCTTATGAATACGCTGCAATTTTTCGGATAAAGCGTTTATATCCTGCGAAGCAAGGGCGCACGCCGTGTATAACTGCGATAAACCGCTCCATATTTCTTCAACCGTTTTTGAACGGCTTAAAGAAGCTGCACAGCGCGAAACGGCATAGCTGTGTCCCGCGGGGATAATCGACGACATAAAGTCGTTCCGGTATTCAAGCGCAAGGTCACGCAATCGTTTGGTATCGGAAAAGTCGGGCGCTTCAAAACAATCGAATAAAAGACCTATACCCTCCCGGGCATATTCGGCGAGGGTTTTGACACGCAAAAAAAGCCAGTCACGTCCCGTAAGAGGATCCGTTTCGGCAAGTCTGTATTTTTTTGCCCACAGGCTCATCGAAGACGTGAATACCGAAGCGCCGAAACCGCCGGTAACTTGCGCGATTTTTGCCGCAGCCTCGGTCCACGACATTTCCTTAAAGCCTGTATTGGTCAGCACTTGAGCATAAAAGGGCAGCAAGGGATAATCTTCGGCATCCAATATATCGACGGGAACGGCGGCATTTATATAGACGATTCCGTTTGCGGTTTCATTATGCACAAAAACCGGAATACCGGCTATTTCGGTTTTTTCGGTGTGAATAATGTCAACCTTTTTTTCCAAGTCGGACGGTTTTAAATGCGGAATAAGGGAGCGCAGCTCTTCATCGTTTTTTTGCTGATACGTTTGAAGTTCCTTTTGCTCTTTTTGTAATTCGTCAAGGGAACGTTTGCACGAGGCATTTTGCGCCTTATATGCTTTTTCACGCTGCTTATCGTAGGACTTATCCGGAACCACCGACAGTAAGAGGCGATGAGGATTGTCGATCAAAAAGCGTTTGACCAGATTCTTAAGATATTCATTTCCGCCGGGAGCTTTGATTTTTTGCTTTACCTTTTCAAAGGCCGCACGCGTTTCCAAAGCCGAAAAAGGATCGCTTCCTCTAAACCAGCCGCGGAAAGCCCTTCTCATAAGAACTAAAGACCAAGGGCCGGAAGAACGCTGCACTTCGCGAAGTGAAAAATCAACGGACATGAGGGCAGCCTTAATATCGGATGAATCAAAACCGGAATCTGCAATATCGTTTAACACTTTTATAATGCAATCTTCTATTTTGTGTGCATTGCGTTTTTTTACGCCGCGCATACCGCAGGACAATATTAAACGCGCAAGTTCGGTTTCCAAACCGTTGTTAGGAGAAGTATCTTCTCCCAATCCCGAATCTACCAAAGCCTTTGTAAGAGGGGAAGCGTCATGTCCCATTAAAAGTTCGGATAAAATGCCGGCTTCCATATATTCGTTCATATCGGAAGAAGGACCGAAAACCCAGTTAAGCAAAACGGTTGCCCCCGTCTCGCCCCCGCAGGCAGGTCCCGATACTTCGACAAAGCGCGGCTCATCGAATGAACACTCGTACAGGCTCCGTTCCGAGCTGCTCAAGGTTTCGGCGGAATTGTGATTTTCCGAAGCATCCGAAGATTTTGCGTCCTCCTGCAAGCTGCCGGATAAAAAGCGCTCTTCTATAAAATCAAGCTGTGTTTCGGTAGGAATATTTCCGTATAAAAAAAGGCGGCACTTTGCAGGGCTGTAATGTTCGGCATGGAAGGCTCGAAGTTTTTCCAATGTCAAATCGGGAATGTGAACAGGGTCTCCTCCGGAATCGAAGGCATAGGGCGTGTCGGGAAAGGCATAACGGATTACACAATCCGAAACGATACTGT
>CAUURR010000165.1:0-4491 GCA_963547555.1 uncultured Treponema sp.
CCCTCGCGGGTTGCGATAGGTGTTTCCGAAAAAATAAAGGGGTATTCCGCTTTGATTTTTACGCTTGCCGGACAATTTATAAACGATCCGTTCGGAGTTTGCAATGTTGTAAATTCCGTTATGAGTTCCCGTCTTTTTTTACAGGGGGCTTTGGCAAGTCTTGCTTCGGGTGTTGCGTTGCAGCTTGCTTCACAGGCGGCGGAAGAAGGACGGGGGGCGGATGCGCCTGTTTGTTCACGTGATGAGGCGTTAAATGCGGCACTTGCAATTATTGATTTGTTTGAGTTGATAAAAGGTTTTGATGATAAAAAAGTGTCGTCAAATTCTTTTGTGGATACTAATACCGATACATATTTTTTGCTGTATGATTTAGTGCAAAAAAGTATTCAATTTATTTTAAACAGTGCTTTTAATTTGCCTATGCAGCGGACTATTGTGCTTGACCGTGATAGGCAGATTATAGAGTTGAGTGCGGAATTGTACGGATCGGTTGATTATATTGATTCCATTATTTTTGATAATAAATTGACGGCCGATGAAATTGTTGTATTGCCGATGGGAAGGGAGATAACTTATTTTGTCAAAAGTGCATAAGGTTGTTTCCGGCGATACGCTTGGTGCAATTTCGATTACATATTTGGGTTCTTTTCAACAATGGCATAATATAGTTACAGCAAATCCGCAGCTTGCCGAAAGAAAAACCGCGATTGACGGATCGCCTTTAATTTATCCCGGAGATATGCTGATTATTCCCGTGAAAGAAACCGAAATTAAAGGCCCGTCCGATACGGTTGATATTGCGGACGGTGAACAAGACGTATCAATAGTTGTAGACGGCAAGCGGTTTGTAGGTTTTACGGGGTATGAATTAAATTTGTCGTTCGATTCTCTTGATACCTTTTCTTTTTCGGCTCCCTATGATTCCGAATTGAAAGAATTACAAGAAGCTATAGAGCCGTTCGGTTTTAAAACGTGCGAAATTTATTATCAGGGAGCTTTGGTTTTTAACGGAAAACTTTTAACTCCCGATCCGCGGCTTGAAGATAATTCCGCCGAAATAACTTTGCAAGGTTATCCCGTGTGCGGCGTTTTGAATGATTGTAATGTTCCCCCTGCAAAATATCCGACGCAATATAAGGGTGCGGATATTACACAAATAGCACAGGATTTAGCGGGTGCTTACAATATCGATGTCGTTATGCAGGGTGATGCCGGGGCGGAATTTGAAAAGGTATCGTGTGAGCCTTCGGAAAATGTACTGCAATTTTTAGGAAAACTTTTAAGACAGCGTGATTTACTTTTTACGAATGATGAACGGGGGCGGTTGCTGATTTTCGGCGCAAAAGAAAAAGCCGCCGATATTTCTTTTGTAGAAGGGGAACCGCCTTTATTGTCGGTAATTCCGAAATTTAACGCACAAGGTTTTTACAGTCATCTTACGGGGTTTACAAAGACGGATAGCGAATCGGATAGTTTGTCGTATACGTTTGAAAACAGGTATTTGATAAACAAGGGGGTGTGCCGTTATAAATCGGTGATAATTGATGATGTAAAAACACAAGAAGATTTACAAAAGGCGGTTTGTGCGCAGGCTGGAAGGATGTTTGCCGATTGCGTTTCGTATGAATTGAATTGTGAAGGACATATTTTTGTAGGCGGACGGTTGTGTAAAAAGGGGTTGTGTGTGTGCGTGAAAGCGCCTAAAGCGATGATACGACGGGAAACGAATTTTATAGCCCGCAATATTAAAATTATTAGGACGGCCGAAAGCAAAACAACGCAGTTATCTCTTGTGCTTCCCGGATCGTATACGGGAAAAATACCGGAGGTGCTGCCGTGGGAATAATAGGAAAATTCTTAAAAGCGGTGAGCGATACGTTTACCGTGCTTACGGTAGAAGCACAAAAGGGTTTTGATGATGAGGCATTTTTATATTCGGTTTCGGGTGATGATTCGGTTCCCTGTGATGATGACAGGGTTGTTTTAATTAAGGCGGGAAAAACGGGAGAGCGGGCGGCAATCGGTGTTTTAAATAAATCGCAGGGGGCAAAGCCCGGAGAACGTTTTTTATTTTCGCGGGATAAAAACGGAGAAGTTGTTGCAATTATCAAGATGCTTAATTCGGGAAATATTGAAATTGAATTAAAGGGTGATTGCAAAGTCAAGGCGGATGGGAATATTGAATTAAACGGTTCGGACTTCGGCGGGCTTATTAAGATTGAAGAGCTTAAAATGCAGCTTCAAAAAAATACGCTTATACTGCAGGGGCTTTTGGGAACTTTAAAAGCCCCTATTCCCGAAGCGGGGAATGGAGCCCCCGGTGCTTTTCAGGCGGCTTTAATCGGTGCGATAGGCACAATGCAGGCGGGGGATTTTTCAAATATCGAAAATAAAAAGGTTAAGCATGGAGGCGGTTCATGAGCGGCTTTGAAGGTGATGTGCTTTTGGTTGAAACGCCTGACGGCGGCGATATTGTTGTTAAAGACGGCGGTGTGCTCCCGTGTAAAGATTTTTCAAGCGCGGTATATATTTCGCTTTTCGGCGGGAATAAGGCGGATGACGGGAAAGTTAAAAATAACAGGACGTGGTGGGGAAATGTTTTAGCGGGTGTACGGGAAGATGAAAAAGTGGTTTCAAGGTTTCAGGCGGTTATTACCGGTATGCCGTTTTCGATAAAAAACATAAGGGCTGCGGAAAACGCGGCGCGGCTTGATTTGGAATGGTTGAAAAATACGGGGCTGGCTGATGAAATTATTGTTGACGGAAGGGTTAAGGGAAAAAACAATTTTGCTTTGTATGTTTGTGTAAATAGCGGCGGAAAGACTTTGTACGAAAAAGATTTTGCTTTGTGTTGGGAGGCGGGGTTAAATGGCGTATCGGAATAAAACGATTGAAGAAGTTGAGGCGCTTTTATTTGCTTCTTTTGAGCAAGAGTTTAAAAAAAAAATACGGATACTGCCTAAATCCTTTATCCGTGTTTTGTGTAAGGTTTTTGCCGGTGTTTTTATAGTGTTGTACAAATTGGTCGGTTGGTATTTTTTACAAATGTTTCCCGATACCGCCGATTGGGGAGAGGTTACGATTTTAGGGCAACGGCTTCGGCCGCTGGTTAAGCTGGGGGTATTGTTCGGACTTGGGGAGCCTTTGGCGGGTGTTCAGTGGGAAGGTTTTATACATATTGATGTCCTTGTACCGGGAAAAGTTTTGTATTCCGGAACGCAATTAAAAAGCGGTTTAACCGGTAAATTGTATATTACAAATGAAACAAAAACGCTTCTTTTGCAAAAAGAAACAGTGAGGGTTGTTTGTACCGAAGTAGGCACGGCGGGGAATTTGCAAGTAAACGATGTACTTAATTTTATAAATCCTTACGGATTTATAAAAACGGAAGCGTTTGTGTTAAAGGTTGAAAGGGTTGGGCTTGATGATGAGCTTGAATCAAGTTATAGGAGCCGTCTCATAAACCGTTTCCGTTTACAGCCGCAAGGCGGGGCGTTGGCGGATTATCGAATTTGGGCTGCAGATGTGCCGGGGGTATTGAATGTGTATCCTTATAATGATAAGGAACAGCCGGGCGGCGTGCTTTTGTATGTTTCGGGAATCCCGTCCGTATTTGATGACAGGGTTCCCGATTCGGGCCTGCTAAAAAAAGTCGGAGAGGCTTGCACCTATGATCCCGAAACAGGCAAGGCTACCCGAAAACCTTTATCGGCTGTGCTTGATCCGAAAAATGACGGTTCGTATGAGAATATAAGGCCCGTTTCGGTGATTGCAATAGATGTTGCCGTTACCGGTGTTGAAGGTATTGAATCTGCCGATTTTGCGGAATTGATAAAGCCTGTTCTTAAAAATTATTTTTTGGATAGGGATTTGTATATCAGAGGGTTGTCCGATGATAATAACCGTACAGATTTGTTGTCAAAAAATCACGTTATAGCCGTTTTGAGCCAACTTGCGGTTTCGGTTAAGGCTGTATTTGATACGGCTGTGCTTACCAAACAAGGACAGCTTTTTGATAATTACAAATTGCAAATCGGAGAACTCGGCAAGTTGGGTAATCTTAGTGTGAACGGGGTACGGTATTGAATTTTTTTAATACAATAAAATTACTTTTTCCTTTTTCAAGAGCTTTTGATTTAACATTTCAAAATGATAAACGTAGGCTTATAAAGGCCGTTTCCATTTTACCGGAAGATATTCGTAAGGAAATGGAGCTCGTTTATTTTGATTTGTTTCCCGACACAAGCCGTGTGCCAAAACTTTGGGAACGGGTTTTTGCAGTTGTTTTTTCGGAAATTGTTTTTGAAAAAAAACGAGATATGCTTGCCGTTTTATGGCGAGTAAACAAAGGCGGGCAGTCGTCGTTTTTTTTTAAAAAAATTTTGCAAAAAATTGAAAAAAAAATTTTGGTTATTTAAAATACAACGATCGGAAATACCCGCCAAAAAAGCGTTGTAAATGTCGTTGTTTGCGGAAACAAAATAGCGTGTT
>CAUURR010000166.1:0-4483 GCA_963547555.1 uncultured Treponema sp.
TAGCCTTATTCGTTGTCGATTCCAAAATGCGTTGTGTTTCACAAAAGGCTACAGCCAAATATTCACCGATTTCATAAAAGATGTGTTCGGCTTCCTCATTGCTTCCAATTGCGGCCAAAGACATAAGGTGTTCCAAAAAAGGTTTACGCATATCTTTAGGAGACGTAGGGGTGTAGAGTCCCTGAGATTTTGCATCTTCTTTTTTTTCGTATAAAAAGTTTTTTTCAAACAGTTCCCTATATAAGGCGGGTTTTGCAGTTTCAAAATATTTTAGTGAAAGCCTGAACGCTCCGCTTTGGCTTGTATATTTTTGCAGAGTTCCGGGAAGTTTTGTGTTAAAGTTATTTATACTGCGCACATCATCGCTCGAAAATTCTTTTTCAGGCCACGAACCTAAATCGATTATAAAGTTATATACTTCAAGAGGTATATCGGGAATTTTCCCTTCACCGTCCAAATACCCCGTTCCCAGTTCGGTTCCCAAAGTATAGGCTAAAACACCCTTATTTACCGATGATGTATCCATATAGGCCGTTTCCGTTGCAGCACTGAACGCAGCCATAGGACCGTCGTTGACAATACCGACGATACCTTTTTCTTTAACAAATTGTGCCAGTATTTTATTTAAAGGAGTAATAAGTCGGAATTCTTTTTCATAATCGACAGCCGGATTTTCCCGTATACCGCGTGTTTTAAACACTTCTCCGCCGACAATACTGTCTTGTACTACAACATCGGGAAATGAAAGACCTATACCGTCGTACAAAGGAAGCGTAATTCCGTTTTCAGTGGCAAACTGCTTTGCTTTTTCGGCAACTTTGATAACCAATTCATCGCTTGCTTCTACCGGCATTGCTATATCCGTAATTTCATTAAAACGGCTGTCGGTTCTGTAACGCATAAGATCAACCAATGCAATAATAGGATCGATAAGTTCATGTATGCGTGTAAACCCTGCAGGAAACCAATCGTATTCCTTTAAAGCTGTAAGTTTTCCGTTTACGGATAAAGCGAGTTTTATATCCGTTCCGCCCACATCAATACCGATTAGAATACCTTTATCGCTTTTTTGTACCGCTTCTTTCAGCTTTTCTCCGACAAATCCGCAGCTTTGCTGTTTTGTTGCATACATAAAATCAGACGGAATACCGGCAGTATCAAAAAATGCAACTTCAATTTTTGAATCGGTTCGCGTATCAAGCGCATCCAATATGCGTTCGGCAACATTTACGGCCCGTCCGTATTCTTTTCTTTGTGTACGTTCCGTAAAAATACCGAATTTTTCGATAAAACAATTGTAGATATATGTAAGCTCCTCGCTTTTTTCAGTTGTATAAAATTTCATTGATCTGGCGCCCAGACAGGAAATAATATTGTATAATTCCGCCATGCAGTAGTCGCGTATAAAGACCGCTTCAAGTTCTTTTACCGACATTTTTTCCGTTTTATCGGTTTGTACATTTTCGGGAACATTAAAAGCGGGGATAGTGTAGTCGAAGCGGCGCTTAAGGCCTTCCGCAGTCACAAGTGCGAGGCTGAACTGTCTGGTTTTTTCATTTTTAAGTTTTGCAAAACATTCACGTACATCATTTATATATACGGCTTTACCCTTTTGCGCTTCCGAAATAAAGCGCTCTGTTATAGTATTCATTATTCCTCCTTTGGTGTGCATTCAAAAGCACAGTACCTTAAAACGACTTGTATTATATTACACTTACTCCGCAAGAAGCTGCAATTTTTTTGAACTCATTCATTTGCATATCGGAAAACTGTTTTAAGCCTTCAAACAATTTAAAGCCGTCGTTATGCAGTTCGTTATATTTTGCACTTGCAAGCGGATTAAAATTAAGCAATTCCCATTGTATTGAAGAATCGATACTGCCGATAAAAGCTCCTATCTCGGTAATATTTTTTTCATTTGCCGTATAACCGGGAATAAGAGGGGTGCGTGCAATCAAACGTCCGGTTCCTCTAAGTTTTTCAGCAGCATACTTAAAATTCTCGCGTATAAGCTCGTTATCGGCCCCGATTGCCGCCTTATGTTTTTCCGTATCGAAAATCTTTATATCCGCGAGTATAAGGTCGATTGAATCGACAGCTTTTTGAATACTTTCACGCGGGGCGCAAAGGGATGTTTCAACAGCGGTATGAATTTTTTTTGTCCGTAAAATATCGGCGGCAGTACATACATCGTCCATTTGCGCTAAAGCTTCGCCTCCCGAAAAGGTTCCGCCGCCGGCTGAACCGTCAACAAACACGCTGTCTGCCTGTACTTCTTCGGCAAGAATTTCAGGTGCAATACAGCGGTACTTTTTAACGTTTTTGCTGTTTTGTACATTGTCGATACCGAATTCCAAGCCTTCGGGGTTTTGACACCATAAACAGCGTAAGGGGCAGCCTTTTAAAAAAACGGTCGTGCGAATTCCCGGTCCGTCATGCAGAGAAAAACGCTGAATATCAAATATCGTCATAACTTGTACGCGCGATAATTTCGTTTTGTAAATCGACCGCCAATTCGGTAAAATATGCGGTATAACCCGCAACACGGATGGTAAGGGATCTGTATGCTTCCGGATTTTTTTGTGCTGCCAATAAATCTTCTTTTCGTACCACATTAAATTGAGCATGATTGATTTTAAGACGGACAAACCCGCGTAAAAAAGCCGAGAATTTACAAATTCCTTCTTGTGTTTTAAAAAACTGCGGTAAAAACTTCATATTGAGCAGGGTACCGTTACTTCCGCGCGATGAATCTATGCGTGAAACGGATTTCAAAACGGCTGTAGGCCCGTTTATATCACGGCCGTAGACTGCCGATTGTCCTCCGTCGGCAAGGGGCATTCCTGCAAGTCTGCCGTCCGGTGAAGCACCGACATTGGCACCCATAGGCACGTGAGCGCTTACAGTATACATTCCCGTGTGATAACGGCCTCCGCGGTAATTTTTTAATCCCTTGAATTTATCTGAAAAATATACAATCCATTTATTTGCAATGTTGTCTACCCAGCTAATATCATTGCCGTATTTAGGCGCATCATTGAGCAATACGGCACGCAGGTTTTCAGCATCTTTAAAGTTTGTCCGCAATGCCTGTAACAATTCTTTTTTAGAGATTTTTTTCTCATCATAGACAAGCTGTTTCAGTGCTGCAAGAGAGTCTGCAATGTTTGCCGGTTGAATTACCTGAATTCCTGAAAGATTATAATGTGCGCCGCCTGCGGTTACGTCGATTCCTTTTTCAAGACAATCATTTATAACGCTTGATAAAAACGCTGTCGGAAGAATACGTTGATGGACTTTTTCAACCACCTCACAAGCGCTAATCATTTTATCAAAAAAATAATCGATTTGTGTTTGAAAGGCTTTTTCCACATCTTCGTAGGTTTTAAAATCTTCCAAAGTTCCGGTTTTAGGTCCCAATTGCTGACCGGTTAAAAGACAAACGCCGTCATTTAAAGCAAGTTCTAAAACCTTGGGTAAATTAAACATTGCCGCATCGCTCCAACCTAAGTTGTTCCCGTGGGTTGTAAGTTCAACACAGCCGACAATCGCATAATTTTTTGCATCTTTTTCGGATATTCCCTGAGCGATGAGAGCAGGTACAATACTTTCGTCGTTGAATACCTGCGGCATACCGCTTCCTTTTCCGATAACGGCGGCACATTCATTTAAAAGAGGTTCCGGAGTTTTTTCATGCAGTCTGGCTGAAAGATTCGGCTGCGGTAAGCCCAAATGCTCTTGGGCTTTTAAAAACAGGTATGAAAGCTCGTTGCTTGCGTCGCTTCCGTCTTCTTTAATGCCTCCAAGGGCGATGTTAAAACCTATCGGAAAACCGGCAAAAAAAGCGGCACTGTGAGAATTGCGTAAATATACGATTTGGTTGAATTTAAGCCAGAGTGCTTCAATCAATTCAAGTGCGCTTTCATCATTCAATGTAGCATTGTCGATATCGGAACGATAATAAGGATATAAATATTGGTCTGCTCGTCCGGGCGAAAACGACGAAGCATTGCTTTCCATTTGCAAAAGTACATATAAAAACCATAAAGCCTGTAATGCTTCTCTGAATGTTTCGGCGCCGCATTCGGGTGCATCTGATGCAAGTTTGCGGCATATGCGCTCGATTTCGGCAAGATTCGCTTTATTTTTTCCGACGGTTGTTTTTTGCATTTCTGAGGCAAGATCCGCATAACGTCTCATAAAACGGCGGGCGCCGTTTAATACTTCAATTACGCATTCGTAAAATTCGATTTTTGCCGGATCTTTTTCTTTTTTTAAATATGTTTCGGCTTCTTTACAAATACCGTCCGGACCGAGTCTAATCCATTTTTCGGTATCGGGACAGATATGTCCCTGCGCATGGTCTTTTTGATTTATTTTTACAACCTTCGCAATACAATCGATCAGTTCCGCCCCTTCGGCGCGTATTGTATCTTCCAGAGATTTTCCCTTCCAATAAGGTAAAATAAATTCTCTAAACTCT
>CAUURR010000167.1:0-4479 GCA_963547555.1 uncultured Treponema sp.
AGTACCTGAAACTAGCGTGTCTACCAATTCCACCCTCCGGGCAGTAAAATCGCAGCTGCTTATAAAACAAGACGTATTGACAACCTTTCTTAACTTTCATAACTATACCGAAAACAAAGTTTTATGTCAAGGGGCGGAATTCCATTGTTTTCTCTGCGGCCTTTGCGCTCTCTGTGGTTATAAAGTTTTACCGCTAAGCACGCAAGGAACGCAAAGACTTCCAACATATCGCCGTCTTACTGTGCATTAACGATAATCCCTGCGGCCTTTGTGCTCTTTGCAGTTAACTATAAAAACGGTTTAAAATACAGAGTTCGGCAATATCGCCATCCAAGCCCTGAACCTGTACCGATACGTTTAAAATTTCCCCGCCGCGATTTATAATACCGTTTGCCTTTTTGCCCAGCCGCAGCTGTTTACCATCTGTTTTATTATAGGGACGGAAAAATAAAAGAGGATGTTCATACTTGAGCAGGGGGCCGGTAATTTCGATTTTTGAAACCGGATGTATAAAGGTAAACGTTGCGGATGCTTCTTGCGGAACGGACAGTTCTTCCGTTTTTTCAATAACCGGTTTTTCGGTTTCCGCTTTTTCGATTATTTTTGCAGGTGCTTCAAAAAGCTCTTCCAAAGGGGCGGCCGCCGGTTCCTGCTCGGACAAGATTTCCGATTTCGGGGATAGCTCCGGCTCCGAAAAGGCTTGAGTTTCGGTATTTTGCATTTCATCTTCATCTATGAAAATGCTTTGCTGTTCGGATACCGATTCGGTTAAACTTTCAAGCTCGCTTTGATTTAAGCTGACTTCAGCATCTTCAACGGGAATATCTGTGCTTGTTATCGCCATTACAGGTTCACTTTCTGTTTTCGCCGCAGCTTCAGCCGTAACAGTTACCTCCGCTTTTTCCGGTTGTTCGACGATATTTTCAAAGTCGTATGAAGATTCCTTTTCCGATTCGGAGCAGGATGCCGTTTCCGGTTCGAGCTGAGGTTCGGGTGCTACATTTTGTTCAGGCGGATTTTCACATTGTGCACAATTCAGTTGTGTGCGTATTTTTTGCCGCGTTTCTTCGGTATCGATGGAAGACGTAATGCAGTATATACCCAAAAAGCGCGCTTTAGCCTGATCGTCTTCATCCAAATATTCAGCGGCAATAAGCACAACCGGATTACAAAAACCGGAGGCTCTTATGTGCTGTACAATGGTTTTCCAATGGCGCGGATAATCCGAAGCGTTTATAAATACAACATCCGGCTGTATTTCTTCCAGATTATCCATGGCTTTTAAAAGCCAGCGGTAACATAGATTTTCATACCCCATGCTTTTAAAAAAATCGGCATAGGCAGTGAGTATGTCCCGAGATTCCGAAATCAATAATGTTTTCATTCAGTTCCCAAATTGTCTACCGTATAGTCATATATTCGCCAAATACCGTCGCGCAGTCTGACAAAATATGTGTACCGCTTTTTTTCTTTAAAAGTCGGATATTTGAACCATTCCAATACGGTAACGGTTCCCTCATTTTTTGTGTATGCGGTTTTTTCAATGCTGAACAGCTCCGGTATTGCCGCAATATCCGAATCGATATTGGCCGATGCCATATTCTTTTTAAAGTTGGAAAGCATAGTGATTCGTTCCTGCTCGGAAGCGGCCGCATATTTGCGTTTATTAAGTTCGTTTTTTGTATAAATCGATTCAATATCCATATACAAAAAGAACTGATCCCAAAGACTTTTTTGCCGTGCAATAATCGTTTGCTCAATAACCTTATCGGGGGCAATCGCTTCCGGTTTTAAAATAGTTCCCGTATCATAGTCTACAGGCACAAGAACCGATGCAGCGATACCCGGATCGGGATTTATTTCCAAACTCAAGCGGTTTGAAACAAGGGCATTGTATTTCGATTTATAAAGTTCCGGATAAAAACTCAATTCAAAATAATAAACCGCAGGCTGAACTATATTCAAATAATCTTTTAAATTGACGATAAATGCATATTCTTCTTCGGGGTCAAGTGAAATCTCCCTAAAATAAACGGTTTGACCGGTTGTCCGTTTGCGGATAAGATTATCGGTTTGCATAAGTTTTATACCGCGCGCATTAAAGGCGGTAAAATCAAGGCTGAATGCACGGTCGTCGGCTAATTTAAAGCGGAATGTATTTTGTCCCTTATTGATAATACTTACATGAACAAGTACCGGATTATTTTGTGCATCGGAGGTATAATACATCGTTTTATCGTAAAGTTTAACGGTTACTTGAACCGCACTGTCGGCTTCAACCGTTTGTGCGTTTTGCCGCATATTTTGCTGTGCATAAAGGGACTGGGCAAACAACACAAAAACCGCTATACTGTATACAAGAATACGTTTCACAACCTGTTCTCCGTAAAAAGATTATCCATATTATATTATCGGACAAAATCAATGAATTCGTTATATCATATCATACATTCTTCAAAAAATATACAGCAAATTATGCAAAATTTTCAAAAAGAAGGTGTATATCCCTGCGAAATCGAAGGTGCGCAAAAGGGATTATATGCCTTTTTTTTAGCCGAATTTTTAGCCGCCGGCAAACCGTGTATACAAAACGCTTCCGATTTTTCCGGCAGAACGCAGACTCTTTTTCTCGTTGTGCCCGAAGAAAAAGAAGCCAAGGATTTATTAACCGATTTACAAAGCGTTTTTTCCGATAAAGACGGCAATCTATCGGCCGACATATATTCGCTTCCGTGGTGGGGAACCCTTCCGTACCGTGCGGCGGCAAAGGGCGCTCGGGTTTTCGGAGAGCGAGCCTCCGTTCTTGCAAAAATGCTTGAAGCCGATAAAACACGCTTGTCTCCGTCCGCTTCCTCGCGCCCGTCATCGGCACAGCCTGCAACAGCACATCCGCCGGCGGCGCGGTCTCGAATATTCGTCATGACGCAGCGCGCCTTTTTAACACCCGTTCCGCCAAGGGCATATACCGAAAGCTTGATTTTTTCTCTTTCGGTTGGACAAAGTTTTGACCCCGCCGCCTTGGCAGACCGTTTAAGCGCTCAAGGCTATATACGGGTTCCGCGCGTTACGGTGAGGGGCGAGTTTGCGCTGCGCGGCGAAGTCTTCGACATCTTTATGCCCGGCGAAGATTATCCTCACCGTATTGTCTTCGATTTTGACCGTATCGAAAGCATAAAAGCCTTTGACCGCGAAACCCAAACTTCAATCGAAAAGCTCGAACGCCTCGTTGTCTATCCGATGAAAGAAACCGTATGGACAGACGATTTAATAGAAAAATTGGAAAAACGCCTGAGTCCGCTTGCACGGGAAACGGAAACTTCCTGCTCCCTCCTCATCGAAGATTTAATCAATACGCGCGAAGCCGAAGGCGAAGAGTTTTTTTATCCGCTTGTGCATACGGGCGAGGGCGAAAAAAGCGCATCGGTTCTCGACTATGCGCCCGAAGATGCGGCGGTTTTCTTTTTCGATTACGACCGCCAATTAAACGCCGTCGAAAACCTGAATAAAGAGTATTCCGGCTTATATAAAAAAGCCCGCTCATTTTATCCCGAGCGTTTTATCCCGCCGCCTGAAACGCAAATTCTGGACTTTGAAAGTTCCCTTGAATCACACAAAAAGCGTATTTTGTTCCGCACAATTCATACGGAACACGAAGCCGCACATGAACCTCTTAAAATCGAATGCGACCCGCCGAGGAGCTTTTTCGGCAATATCAATTATTTAAAAGAAAGTTTGGAAGCCTTGCAAAAAGATGATTGGCGTATTTTTATCTACGCCGACAGCGCCCCCCAGGCAATGCGCATAGGTGAGCTTTTAAAAGATTTTCCCGATGTGATTATAGTTCCGCTTCAAATATCGTCGGGTTTTGCCCTTGCCGACGTAAAAACCGCGGTTATTCAGGAAAACGAAATATTCGGCAGGCGCAAACATACGCCCAAATCGATAAAACAGGCAAAAAGCGCGGTGCTGGACACCTTTGTCGAACTTAATCCCGGCGATTTTGTTGTACACGTAAATTACGGCATCGGACTTTTTAAAGGCATAGAGCGCGTAAAAGCACTCGGTCATGAGCGCGATTACGTTAAACTTGAATACGCCGACGAAGAAACCGTTTTTATCCCGATTGAACAGGTGAACCTTGTTCAGCGTTATATCGGAAACGAGGGAGATGCGCCGCGCCTTGACCGTCTGGGGTCCAAAAACTGGGAAAACCGCAAAAACCGCGTTAAGCAGTCGGTTGAAGACTTGGCCGAAAAATTGATTGACTTATACTCTCGAAGAAAGGCGGCGCGCGGATTTGCCTTTCCCAAAGATACAGAATTTATGACCGCCTTTGAAGCCGCCTTTCCCTATGTGGAAACCGAAGATCAGCTTACCGTTGCCGAAGAAATTAAAGCCGATATGGAAAAGCCCGTTCCCATGGACCGGCTTATTTGCGGCGATGTCGGTTACGGAAAAACCGAACTTGCAATGCGCGCA
>CAUURR010000168.1:0-4458 GCA_963547555.1 uncultured Treponema sp.
TTTTGTCCAGTCTTCGACTTTTAGTCCTGGTATTCTAGAAAATTCTCTTATATTATTTGTAACCACAGTAAGATTTCTTGCTAAACCTTGAGCGGCAATCTGTGTATCAAAAGGTCCAATCGGCATCCCTTTATTTTCAAGATAAGCTCTAATCATTCCGTATGTTTCTGTATCTTCTGTTGTAAAATCTATTATGTTAGTAAAATCGGAACAAAAATCCAGAAGAGCATGGCGATTCTTTTCTCTAAATTGACTTTTTGAAACACCATACTCCAATTCAGCAATTGTAACGGAAGAAAGAAATAAGGCTTCTTTTTTACAGTTAAATATTTTTTGCTTTAAATATAGATTTTTATTCTTTATAAGGAAAATACAGATATTTGTATCTAGCAAGTACATTAAAGAACTTCCCTTTCTTGCATTGCAGGTTGAGCTCTTCCTTCCATCATGAAATCATCAGAAAACTCAGAAAGACTTCTTTCAAGATTTTCCCAATTGCTTTCTTTTGGTGTTAGGATGATTGATGAACCGATTTTCTTGATGAATAATTCAGAAAAATCAATATGAAATTCTTTCGGTATCCTTACAGCCTGACTATTTCCACTTATGAATACTTTTGTACAAACCATATCAGCACCTCTGTATATACTGTAGTATATATGAAAATAAAATTATCGTCAACTTCCATTTGTCACGAAATCAATTTTTAGCTTTTTTTATTCGTGCGGAGGGTTTAATACCCCGACGCTTGCGTCGGGGTTGTTGATTAACAATAAGTGGCGCAGTGCGCCATCAACATAACATTCCTTCGACCCATCCTCATTATATCACAAAAATCGCCAATTCGCAATCTAAACTGCTGCAAAACAAAAAAACACATCTTTCTACCATAATATAAATCGAATAAATAAACAGCCGGTAGATTAGGCCTATCTTCACTAAATGAGGCAACGATACGGGCTCACATCCTGTCTATAGGGCTTTGAACGCTGCGACTTATACACAGAGTGAGCGATTGGAGGGGCGCGGCGGCGGGCGCGGGAAGCCGACGCACGCTCCCGCCGCTTCCGAGCGGAGCGAGGAATGGAGCGACAGCAGAACCCCGAAAAGCGCGACGGTTTTGAGCGCGCGAAACACCAAGGTCTTTGCCTGCTATCTGAAGTTCGCAGGGTGTAGGGGGAGCGGTGCGAAAAACCGGCACTCCCGAATTCTTATGCATACGGAAATGTTATGCACCGATTTTTCATCGAGCGTAATAATCATATGTTATTTTCTATAACAAAAGCCAATTATTATATTGGTGCGCCGCATTTTCCCCTCCCCTATTCCTTTTAGCTTTTTTAGTGTATACTGAATTTATTATGGCGGAATTATTAGCTCCTGCGGGCAACATTGAAGCTTTGGACGCGGCTATCGGCGAGGGTGCCGATGCAGTCTACATGGGACTGAAAAGTTTTAATGCCCGTTTACGTTCCTCAAATTTTGCATGGAATCAATTTGAAGCGGCGGTTGAAGCCGTACATCGGCAAAAGAAAAAAATATATGTTACGGTCAATACGGTCATCGAAGAAAACGAAACCGAACGCTTGTACCGTTTTTTATCCTATTTGAATAAGGTCGGCCCCGATGCCCTGATTGTGCAGGACTTCGGTATCGTGCGCATGGTACAGGAATTTTTTCCGAATCTTGAACTGCACGCTTCAACCCAGATGAATATCGCAAGCGCGGCGGCGGTAAACCTGTTGAGTAAAGAAGGCATAAAGCGCGTGGTTTTGGCGCGCGAATTGAACCTCCAAGAAATAGCCTCAATCAAACAAAACACGGGCTCCGAATTGGAAGTTTTTGTACACGGCGCCCTTTGTGTAAGCGAATCGGGCTTGTGCCTTTTTTCAAGTTTTTTAGGCGGAAAATCGGCAAACCGCGGTATGTGTACTCAGGCATGCCGCCGCTATTACGAAGCCGAACTTCCCGGAGGAGCAAAAGAAAAGGGCTATTATTTTTCGCCCCACGACTTACAGCTTATAGACCGCCTTCCCGCCCTGATAAAAGCGGGAGTCGATTCCTTTAAAATAGAAGGACGCATGAAAAGTGCCGAATACGTCGGAAGCGTAACGGCTGCATATCGCTATGTGCTCGACCATTGGACCGAAGATGAACGCGGGGCGGTTGAAACGGGAAAACGTATGCTCGCAACGGATTTTGCCCGCGCAAAAACCCGCTATTGGTTCGACGGAAGCGATGCTTCAAAATTCTTAAACCCGAATCAAGCGGGCGGAACGGGTATCTATTTAGGAATAATAGACAGTGTGCGAGCGGAAAAAGCTTTCGGTGCCGAAAATTCCTCTGAAGCCTCAACAGTTGACGCGGAAACGGATTCCGTACAAAAATTTGCCCTTTTAAAAGGCGGCTCTTACGAGCCTGAAGCGGGAGATTCAATCCGCATTCACAAAAAAGACGATTCGGGGCGGATAAGCTACAAGGTACAGGAAGTACAAACCGTCCCAAGCGCCCACGGAACAGCGGAAACATGGATCAGCGTTCCGCCCGAAGCGGGCCGCGGCGATCCGGTATATCTTTTGCAAACAAAGTCCATGTCCAAGCGGTATAAGCGCGTGCTTCCCGCCGATTTATCTCCCTACCGATTACAGCCCGCAGACGAAAGGCTTCCCATCCTCGATTTGACGCCTTTAAAAAAAGACAGCCTCGCTTTTTTCCCCGAAGGAGTGTATATACAGGTGAGTACGCTTTCGGATATGCACGCGTGTTTGGCCGAGCATCCGGTGCGCTTTATTTTGGAATTAAACAGCGACACGCGGCGTTCTCTTATCGAAAAAAAAGAAGCGCTTCCCTGCTCAAAAAAACAGGTGTTTATTTCGCTTGATCCTTTTTGCACTCCCGAAACGCAGAGTGCTTTGGAGCGCGATTTAAAAGCCTTACACGAAGCGGGCTTTTACCAATGGATTGTAAACAATCCCGCCCATATCAATATGCTTAAATCGGACAAGGACATTATGATAGGCGGCCCCTATTTATATACTTTTAATCGCTGGGCGGTTTCATGGCTTGAAAATCAAAACATCGACGCCTTTATTATGAGCCACGAAAGCAGCCGCAGCACCCTCGAAAGCATTTTTGAAGGACCTCAGCGTTCCCGCTTGATGATATGCCTTTTCTGCTATCCCGCTCTCTTCCGTATGCGTTTTAAACTGCCCGATTCTTACGATTTCAGCATATTTAACGACAGGGAAGGAATGTCGTTCAGAGCGCTTTCAACGCCGGACGGTTCCTTCGTAATGCCTGCCGACCCGTTTTCGATTATAGACCGCGTACACACGCTTAAAAAACAGGGCTTTTCGCGCTTTTTAATAGATATGTCAAAAACAAGCGTGCGCCGCGGCGATATAAAGGCTATTATGCGCGCGCTGCACAAGGGTGAAGCCCTGCCCGATACCGAGCATTTTAACTGGAAAGACGGCTTTTATTCTCCGATGCAAAATCGGGAAGAACTTCGGCCGGCAAAGCGCAGCACAAAAGATACTCCTGCACGGGATAGGCAACCCAAAAGCTCTGCAAAGCCGCGGCCCTCAAAAAAAACGCTTTCGGGCAAAGACCAGTACACAAAGAAAAGATAAAGCTAAGCCCCTAAAAGCCTAAATTCCGAGAGGTTCTCTATAGTCAACCGGGGCGGTCTTAAAAGCTGCACAAATCATAGAAAATGCCTAAAATCCGGCACTCCTTGATATCTCGCGCTTTTCCGGCAGCCCCCGGCAGCTTTCCGTTTTCAGCTCACCTCCTTTTAGAAAACGGGTACTTCTTCATATACTTCCGCCTGCACGGCCGCACCTTCAACAGCTTCGGCTTCAAGTATTTCGGCTGACTTTACGGCGGGCTTAGGCTGCGTGTTTTTAAAAACGGGTTTAAACTCAATGTGTTCGGCAACAACCGTAATTTTACTGCGATTTTTTTCTTCGCTGTCAACCCACCGGCTTTGCTTTAACCGTCCGACCACACGCACGCCCCTGCCCTTTGTTCCGTTTTTTGCCGTCAGCTCCGCCTGTTTCCCCCACACATCGATGTTAAAAAACGAAACTTCTTTTTCAAAACCTTCGTCCTGTCTGTAAGTCCTCGTACACATAATCGAAAACGTACATACAGCGGTTCCCTTTGCCGTTTCCCGTAAAACCGGCTCCTGAACGATGTTTCCTTCAAGAATAATCGAATTAAGAGAATTCATAATCTAACCTCCGCGATAATTTTGTTCGGCCGTACATATATATTATTAGCGCGGAATGAAAAAAAAACAGACTTTTTCTAAAAAAAATTTACTTTTTTTTTTAAAATTTAAAATATATAATTTTACTATCTTTTTTGAAAAAATTTTAGAAAAAAAGTAGTTTAATAAAATTCAAAAATAAACTATTCTTACCCCCCCCCCCCGATTTCCCGAGTAAGCACTCC
>CAUURR010000169.1:0-4391 GCA_963547555.1 uncultured Treponema sp.
GCAACGAATGGGGCGTCAGTTTTCTCGTTCCGATTTCAATCCCCGAAACCGCTAAAGCCCTTTGGAACCATTTTTCTGCAAGATGTTTTCGAATCGGTTTTCCGTACCGCGTAAAAACAAAATCATCCGCCGTAAGATTTTGTTCTGTGATGTACTCTTGTATCAGAGCTTTAAGCGTATCGTTTAAAGGAACCACTCGAAGCTTTCTGTCAGCCTGAGATCCGCACTTATTAAAGTCGGTTCGTTCCCGCTCCGTGTAACGATAAAATCCGTCTACGACGAACATGTTTTGCTCAAACAAAAACTGTTTTACTCGTACACCGATAGCCTCTCCCAATCGCAACCCGCAGGTAATGCTTGTTAAGAATAATAAGTAAACGGCTTTATACCCTTCATCATATTGCGGTAACTTTGCATACATATGCTTGTGTAAGGTGCGCCACACATTTTCATCAAAAAGTTTATTCAATTCCGAAGTGGTAAGAATATCTTTTTTTGTTGTGTTTCGTCTGAATTTCGGAAAAGAAGGAGCCGATATATACGGAAGATTATGAAACGGTGCTTCGGCATACACTTCGCAGACAACGGTTAAAAAATTATTTTTCCAGCTGCCCGAATGTCCGTCTTTTATGAGAAAATTCATTACTAAAGGAATCGTTAAATCGGCAAGTTCCAAATCACCGAATTGTTCAACGAAGAGATTCAATAAGTATCGTTTCCCTTTGAGAGTTTTTATATCGGAATGCCGACCCAATTTTTCCAAGCGTTCCATATGGGTACCGCCGGGAATATACATCCATTGAGCGATTTTCTTGATTGTAATTTTTTCCGTACAAAACAGCGGGGGTAATGACGAAACGTAGGCAAGCGATTCTGCCTGCGTTTTACAATTTTTACATACTTTTTGAATTTTCTTCCCCGATACGGGATCAATAAAATAATAGTACCAGCGGTGTATTATTTTATTTTTTGATTGTACCGCTTTTTTGAAAAGATGATAATCCATACCCAACCTCCTGAAATTTTGATAACCGGTTGATATGCGGTTTACATTTCAAAACTTCTGAAAGCCAGCAAGATTCCTAATTGCTTGTTTTACATAAAAATAGCACTTACCCCAAGTACTATTTTTTTTGGGCCCACCTGGACTTGAACCAGGGACCTACGGATTATGAGTCCGCAGCTCTGACCAACTGAGCTATGGGCCCGGACGGTATGTACCGTTATCAGGTAAGAGATAATGTAACATAAAATAAAGGTACCCGTCAAGTACTCGATTTATCTCCGATTTATTCGCCGAAACAGGTACCGGCAGCCCTGCCGCATAAAAGAACGCTGTCGTCCATGGGAACTTTTTTTGTTTTGCCGGCAACGATTTTAAGCGGCACCGAAGTCAAGGCTCCTTTTACAAAGGCGGTCATTGCACCGAATTCTCCGCGGGCAAGCATATGGGCGGCTTCGACTCCGAATTGGGTAGCCAGAATTCTGTCGTAGGGAGAAGGGGTGCCGCCGCGCTGCAAATAGCCCAAAACGGTTACGCGCGATTCCAAACCCGTGGCGGCTTCAAGTTCATGCGCAACCCGATAGGCTATCGAATAAGACATAGCGTTACGGCTTTGTTTAAAAGTCTTTTTATCCATATCCGTTTCGCTTTCGGAAAGTGCGCCTTCGGCAACGACAACAATGGAAAAAGCTTTACCGGCCTCTTTGCGTTTTTGCAAATGTTTAGCTATGCTTTCTATTTTATACGGAATTTCGGGGATGAGAATAACATCACCGCCGCCGGCAACGCCCGCATAAAGGGCAAGCCAGCCGGCCTTATGCCCCATCACTTCAATAATCATAATGCGGTTGTGGCTGTGGGCGGTAGTATGCAGACGGTCTATAGCTTCGGTTGCAACGTCAACGGCGGTATGAAAGCCGAAAGTGATGTCGGTTCCCGCCAGATCGTTATCGATTGTTTTCGGAAGACCGATGATGTTCAAACCCTCTTCCTGCAAAAGGGCTCCGGTTGAATTCGTACCGTTACCGCCGATAACAACAAGTGCATCCAAACCCCACTCTTTATAATGATATTTGATGCTTTCTACCGCGGTTCTGCCGGTTTCGGGGTCTTTAACGGGATTTTTAAAGGGCTTTTCGCGGGAAGTGCCCAAAATGGTGCCGCCGCGCATTAAAATACCGGAAAAATCTTCGGGTTTGAGTTCTCTGCATCGTCCCTGCATAAGCCCCCGATAACCGTCCTGAATACCGATTACTTTCATACCGTACTTATCGATAGCCGTACGTGCAACGCCGCGAATAGCCGCATTTAAACCGGGTGCATCTCCTCCCGATGTTAAAATACCGAATGTTTTAACCGCCGATTTTTTCATATATGTTCCCCGCAGCCTCCCGAAGTTATCCGAAAAGAACACGCCTTTTCATATACATTCAGTATAACAGTCAACCCCCTTTCACGCAACCTTATTTTATGCTACAATAAAAAATCTATGTATCGAAGTTCAACACGTTTTTTTAGCACGCTTTTTTTCGTGTTTTTATGTTTTTATACACTGCTTCCCGAGCGGCTTTTTGCACAAATACAGCCGGACTATCAAAAAAATCCCGTATACAGTGAATCACTTGTCGGGACGGCACGGGGACTGTTTGCCGTTTCTCCTTCGGCGGTTATTCCTCTGTGGACGGAAGGTTCGGTCGATAAAATCATATACGCAAACGGCTGGTTTTTTTTAACATCGAAGGGAATTTTGTTCAGTCCTGATTTAAAAAGCTTTCAACTGCGGAACGAAGGGCTGCCCGTAAATACGATAAAAGAATTCGACGGAAATAAAAAAACATTTATACGCGAAGTCCGCCCTTTAAAAGATTTGGAAGTACTTGCCTCGGATGAAAATGTGTTGGTTACGCTTACAAAAAATGAAGTATTTATAAGTAAAAATGCAGGTTTTAGCTGGCAGACCCTCGGCTTCAGTTCAAGAACAAGCGGAGGAAAGGCCGTTGCCGCCGCTATGCTTGAAGAAAAAACATCGGAAGGAACAAAAAAAGAGTTGACCGTTTTTCTTTCGCATGCCTTATACGGCCTTTCTTATATACAGCCGGAGCGCCCGTCGTCAAAATGGACGGACATTACTGACGGTATCGAAAAGATTCCAACCCTGCCCTACACCGATGAAATCGCCGATATAAGCGTCATGCAGGTTACCGATACGGACGGCAGGCTAAAAGAAGAAGTATATTTTACGCAAACTTTCCTGCCGCGCCTGTACCGTCTGGATTGGGAAAACAAGGCGGGAACTCTTATCGCTCAGGGAAGCGAAGCCGCCGATACATGGGACGGATTGGGAATCGCCGGCAAACACCTCGTTTTTATGAGTACGGAGGGAATAAATATCTTTTACCCGGCCGCGCCTTCTTTTTTGCCTAAAACTGCGGGAACGGATAAGGTTGTCAAAATTTTAAACGATATGCGCGAAACCCCGCGGTGTGCATGGTTTCCGTCCCGGATGACGGGATTCGGGGGGCCTTTTACGTTGAGTGAACTGTGGCTTACGCGGGCCGGGCGCATCCAATCGGATTATCGGGACAAAATCAAAAATAAAAAAAGCCTCTATGTTCCTGCAGGACAGGTTGTAACCCCAAAAGGCATAGATAAATTTATTTCCGTTATTGAAACAAACAAGTTAAACAGTCTTGTTATAGATATGAAGGATGATTACGGCCTTTTACGCTTCCGAACGCAAAATCCGCTTGTTTCGGAAAAAGCCAAAGAAAGCGCTTATGCAATCGATATAGACAATTTTGTAAAAACGTTTAAAGAAAAAAATGTGCACCTTATTGCGCGTATTGTCGTTTTTAAAGACCGCAATTTATACAAACAAAAAAACGGAGCTTATGCGGTATGGGATGCAAAAAACAATGCTCCCTGGCTCGGTATAAGAGATTTTGAAAAAATTCCTGCCGAAAACGATAAAGCGGAACAGATAAAAACGATTTTTTATGATGAGTACTGGGTTGATCCCTATTCGGAAGAAGTATGGGAATACAATACCGCCATTGCAAAAGAATTGATACGCCGCGGTTTTGATGAAATTCAATTTGATTACATACGCTTCCCGACCGACGGAAGAAACATCCGCGATACCCGTTACCGTTGGCAGGATTCGGGTATGGATATGGAAAGTGCCCTTATTTCGTTTTTGTCTTATGCACGCAAAAATATCGATGCACCGATAGGAATCGATATTTACGGAGCAAACGGCTGGTACCGCAGCGGAACCCGCACGGGGCAGGATGTGGAATTGATGGCGCGCTATGTAGACGTTATTTGTCCGATGTTTTATCCGAGCCATTTTGAACAGGATTTTTTGGCTTACACCCCGATTATCGAG
>CAUURR010000170.1:0-4391 GCA_963547555.1 uncultured Treponema sp.
TTTGTAATTGCCGCTAAAGGAATAAAAAATGCCGATTCTTTAGCCGCCTTTTTTATGCATGAGCGGCCTTCCGCAAATGCGGCAAAGGTAAAACGTCTAGCCGCTTTATATGTCGAAGAGGCTTTACTTGAAGGCATCAATTCGGATGCAGCTTTTGCACAAATGTGTTTGGAGACGGGATTTTTACGGTTCGGCACTTTGGTGAGTGAAGATATGAATAATTTTTGCGGATTGGGGGCGATAGATGCTTCACAGCGCGGAAACCGCTTTAATTCCGAACGGGAAGGGGTACGTGCCCATATTCAGCATTTAAAAGCTTACGGCAGTACCGAAGCGTTGAATATGCCCCTCATAGATCCGCGGTATAAATGGGTGCAGCCTAAGGGTAAGGCTCCGACCGTTTACGGCTTGGGCGGAACCTGGGCTTCAGACCCGCTTTACGGCAAAAAGATTGCGGGGCTTTTGGAGCGCATGAAAGATTTTTAAGTACGCTTTATCCTATAAGGGTACCGGTAAACTTTTCTTCGTTTAAAATCGCAAGAATATTGTTTATGTCTTTTCCTCCGGCACAAATAACCGAAATACCCGCAGCTTCGGCGCGTTTACTTGCTACAGGGTCAAAGGGCGTATTTTTGCCCGGTACCCACTCGTCGCCGACCATTTTGCGGAAATCGGCCCATGAAATCGAATCCAAGGGCTTTGCTTCCGGATTTTTTGCCGGGTCGTCGGTATATACTTTTTCGATATTCGAAAGATTTACAATCGTCTTCGCCCCGAAGCGTTCGGCCAAATAGACTGCATCGGTATCGGTCGAAAAGCCGGGTTTCCAACCTGCCGCGACCAGAATCTTCCCCTTAAAATCGACCGGTTCGGTAGGGTTATACACCACGTCTTGAGGACATAAATCCGAAAATGCGGCCCTTAAAAGCTGAGCGTTCAGGCGGGTTGCCATAATACCGAGCCAATCTGCCTGTTCGTTATCATAGCTGTCACTGTCGCCGTTTTTTTCTCCCGCATGCGATAACGAGCATATATTGCGATAGGCTTTTTGATAGGTACGTGCGGGCCCGCCGCCTCCGACAACAAAGATGAGTTTTCGTTCGCTGTTTTCTTTAAGCCACGAACGTATCATCGCACAAAATGCGGTTAAAAACGCCGTATCCGGTTCCGAAGGTGCTACAATCGAACCGCCTACCGATAATACCTTAATCATATCTCCTCCTTACAAAATATACTCGGTCAAAACGCTTAATATACGCCGGTTACGGCGGCGTCCTGCCAATAGGAACTGTATTTAACGGTTCCCGCCGTTGTTTCTTCCCAAATCGACTGCAATGCATAGGATTTTGGACGGTATACTTTTTTACCTGTTATATTTGCAGGTTTTATATTATTCCATCCGCGCGAAAAAGTAATATGCTGTGCATCGAGGCTGCCGAAATAAAAATCCGCAGGCGAGTCCTGACGCTGAAAGGACTTATATTCAAGTCCCGCTCCCAAAGCCGGGTCTGCCGGAATCCAGCCCGCTCCCTCAAGATAAAATTCGCACCACCAATGATTACGGCTTTGCATATCGGAATCAACCAATATTCCGCTGTCCGTAAGAGCGGGAATATCGCAGGCACGTAAAAGAGCGGTATATAAAATCGCCGTCTCATAGGCGTCCGCTTTTTTTAAACGCAGGATATTTGAAATATCGCTTTCCGCGGATAAAACCCGGTTTTGAATTCGTATGTTACGGATAACCCACTCGTACAGAAGTTTTGCCTGCTTGTAAGGATTTTTTTCTTTTTTGACTATGGATGAAGCCAAATCGCGCACACTGTGATTATCCGAAGGAATCAAAGAGTTGCTTTTTAAATAGGCTGCATATATTTTTTTTGTATTTTCGCTGTATGCTTTTACCTTTGTTTCATCAACCGCGGTGTATAAGCCGTGTACACCGACAACAAAGGTATGCGAAAAAGTCGATTTTTTGCCTGCAATTTCATTTAAGTTTATGCGGTGTACGAACGTATTCATATAGCCGGAAATTGAGGGTTCGGGATTCGAGGCGATGGTTTGAACATCTCTTTGGGTTGAAGTAAGTCGCGGTACGGGGATAAAAAGCGTGAGCGTTGTATCGGCTTCCGCACGGGCATCGCTTATATCCGCAGACAGTTTTACCGAATAGGTGCGTAAATCTTTATAGGTTTTCGCAACGGCTCCCGGTAAAAGGGCGTATTCCATACCGTTGCTTTTTCCGTAATCGGTTTCTACGTACACATAGCCGCTGTCCGCTCCGTCCGGAACACGTATATGCAATTCCGTATCGCTCCAAAAATGATAGTCGGCATCAAACTCGGAACAGGAAATTAAAGGTTTTTCTTTTTTACCGTCCGCACAACTTGCGGTAAAAAAAACACGGGACGAGCCGCGCAGATTTCCGAAATTCCCCCCTTTTAGGATGAGTAAATCACCGATACTTATAGCTTTTTTATCGATAGAGTCTATAAAGGGCAAAGATGTTTTGGGATTATGATTGACGGGAAGGGGAAGTGTTTGTTTATTTGCAAAGATTTCGGCTTCCGATCTGCCGTACTTTGTCTGCACATATACAAGACCGTCTTCCACATTGTAGGGGAGAGCTGCCCGTATAAGGGTGTCGGTCCATGTTATGTAAGCCGAAGACGAAAGTTTTCCGCCCGCTATTTCCACAAAGGCATCGGTTCCTTTTGTAGCACCGAAATTTTTTCCCATAATCGTGATAACTTCACCCGGTTCTCCGACGGCGGGATAAATACCCGTCAATACGGGTGGCCGTACCTTTACTGCCGAAAAATAGAAAAACAACGACACGCTCAAAGCTGTAAAACCGATAATAACGGCAGCCCTGAATAAAGAGTGTTTGCAAAAACGGTATGTAAAGTGACTGATAAAACTCACCTGAAACGATCCTCTGTAAAGTCAAAGGCTTTTATTGTTTCCTGTGTTGTCATAAGGGGCATCTGCGAAACGGCGGTCAACGGAATCCGTATATAATTTACATTTGACGAAAGTTCCGGTTTAAAAACATCGATTGCCGTTAATTGCGGCGTATCGAGGATAAAATTATACCCGTTTCCGAACATTGACGCAAGAGATGAAGCGCTTACGTTTTCGGGGGCAATAATGCCTCTTTTTTGCATGGGTTCCGCGCGGCTTTTGCTTACGGCATTCAGAGTATCGATTTGATTTTGACGAAGACCGGTATGCGATAATCGAAGCGTAAACGCCGCCGTAAAAACGAAAATCGCCGCCGCCGCTGCGGGAATAAGCATGCGAGCCGTACCGAAACGCTTTTCGGCCAATACAACCCTTTTGTAGCTGAGGCGAGCTTTTAGGCGTGCATAACCTTCTTCAAGTTGCACACGAGAATCGGAAGCATTTGAAAAAAAGGCCGTATCCGAAATATCCCGCATTTTTGCACGCAAAGATCGGTATTCGGACAGGATTTTTTGACAATGTGTACAGGAAGCCGTATGTATTTCAAATTCCGTTTTAAAAGGTTCCTGAAGTTCATTATCCGCATATAAGCAGTGAATATCCTTAGCGGGGCAGGTAGACATCGTCTTCTCCTATCAATTTTGAAAGCTGTTCCCGTGCTCTGAAAACTCTCACCTTTACATTTCCTTCGGTAATTCCCAAAACCCGTCCTATTTCCTTATAGTTCAATTCCGCATATTCTTTCAGTATAAGAACGGTTTTTAAGTTGACCGGCAGTTTTTCCAATGCTTCCCGTGTACGTCTCAGGGTTTCGGCTTTTAACAATTCCGTTTCGCCCGAATCCGTTTGTCGGCGGTCTTCCTTTAAAAAACGCTCATATGCCTTCTTTTCGCGCGTTTTCCGTTTGGCGTAGTTTAAAGACGCATTTTTGACTACCCGTATAAGCCAGTATTTTGCATCGTCCATGGACGGAAAAACGAGTTCTTTTTCATGCATCTTTATAAGCGAATCGTGCACCAAGTCTTCGGCGGCTTCTTCATCGTTTACAATGCGGTATGATATTTTAAACAAAAGCGTCATCAGCGCATTGTAAACTTTACGAAAATCCGCTTCGTTTGCCGCGTGTATTTCCGCTCCGCTTTTATCCAAGCCCGTTTGTGTATTAAACAAAACCGCCCCCGCAAAAGTTACATCTTTTGTACATTTTTATGCCCGTTTCCATATTGTTCCCTGCGGCGTATCTTCCAAAATAATGCCGCGCTCTTTAAGCAGGGTACGGATTTCATCGGAGCGCGCATAGTTTTTCATCTTTTTTGCTTCGGTGCGCTCGGCAACAAGGGCATCTATTTCTGCATCCCCGGTACTGTCCGCGGCGGTTTTGACTTGTGCCGCATTTTTATCCGCTTCGTCCGAAAAGGCAAGGGCGC
>CAUURR010000171.1:0-4376 GCA_963547555.1 uncultured Treponema sp.
TTTGAAGAATGTATTGATAATACAGGTCCGATAACTCATACCGACAATATATCGTCTGCAACATCTAAAAATAAAATAACAATTAAAGATACTATAGATATTTTTTATCCGAAAGATTTTAATCCCGATTTGTTAATAAAAATCATAGATGCCGTTACTTCTATAGTTTGATAATAATATAACGTACCGTTGATAAACGAAGATATAGGATAAGTTGAACATATGCTATATCCTTTAACTGTTTTTCTACCGATTGACTGGATGTTGAAAACCGCGGTACAATCGGTTTATGATTTATTTAACCGAAATATTGTGTGTTGCAATAATTGTACTGCAGCTTTTTATTATTCTTGTGCTTTTGCTGCATAATCCCTCCGATGCGGTTACAAAAACCGCGCGCGAAAACAGGGAAGAACTTTCACGTACGATACAGGGTTTTTCGTCGGTATTCGAGACGCGTCTGAAAGCTTTGCAGGATTCGATTTTCAAAATAACGAGCGACAGCCGTCAGGAGTTTGCCGCAAGCCGCCGGGAATTGAGCGACGCCTTGCAGGCAATCCGTCAGGACAATACCGTCCAGTTGGAAAAAATGAGGGCTACCGTTGACGAAAAACTTCAGCATACGCTGGAAACCCGTTTGGGACAGTCTTTTAAATTGGTAAGCGATAGACTTGAACAGGTGCAAAAGGGGCTGGGCGAGATGAATGCCCTTGCCGCAGGAGTCGGCGACTTGCAAAAAGTCTTATCAAACGTAAAAACCAAGGGTGTCCTCGGAGAGTTTCAGCTTGAAAATATTTTGCAGCAGCTTTTAACCGAAGCCCAATACGGCCGCAACGTTAAAACAAAGCGCGGCAGTTCCGATATGGTTGAGTTTGCAATCAAGATTCCCGCAAAAACAAAGGAACCTTCAGTCGGCGGTAAAAACGATTTTATCTGGCTGCCCGTGGACGCAAAGTTTCCGACGGTGGACTATCAGCGCCTGCGTACCGCCTACGATGAAGGAAATGCCGCGGCGATAGAAACTCATACGGCGGAATTGGCAAAGCGCGTAAAGCTTTTTGCAAAAACCATTGCGGACAAATACATCGACCCGCCGAACACTACCGAATTTGCGGTAATGTTTTTGCCCTTTGAAGGCTTGTATGCCGAAGTGCTTCGTATTCCTTCTTTGTTTGAAAGTATCCAGCGTGAATACCGCGTAACGATAGCAGGTCCTACGACCATATCGGCTTTTTTAAACAGTTTGCAAATGGGCTTTCATTCCCTTGCAGTCGAAAAACGGACGGGAGAAGTGTGGCGGCTTTTAAGCACGGTACGCGGCGAATTCGAAGCTTTCGGCGGAATGCTCGAAAAAACGAGGGAAAAGATAGAGCAGGCCGGTAAGGAATTGGAAAAAGCGGGAACCCGTTCGCGCGCTATCGAGCGCAGTTTGAAAAAGGTCGAAACCCTGCCGGAAAATTCGGCTTGAGATTTGTATCCGTAAGTTTGAATCCGTTTCAAGTATGAGGTTTTATCCTGCGCAGGATTCGCATTCTTCCACTTCGAGGGATTTTGAACGCACGTAATAAATCGACTTCACTCCTTCTTCCCAGGCAAGAATGTATAAGTCCATAACCTGACGCATCGTAAAGGTATTCGTGATGTACAAGTTGACCGACTGCGCTTGATCTATGTGCCTTTGGCGCGCACCCGCTGCCCGCAATGACCAATTTTGGTCAATCGTGTGAGCGCTTTTATACAGCCAAAAGGTATTCCGATTTAAATCGGGAGCAACGCGCGGCATAATGCTGCCTTTTTTTTCTTCCAAAAAATAGCGGTTCATAATCGGGTCTACGCCTGCACTGGTACCGGCAATAATCGATGTGGAAGAGGTCGGAGCAACGGCAATAAGGTAAGCGTTGCGCATTCCCTTTGAAGCCGCATTTTTAACCTCATTCCATTCATCGCCCGTATAACCGCGTTTTTCAAAATAAGCGCCCGTGTTCCAGTCGGAACCTTCAAACAAGGCATACGAGCCTTTTTCGGCGGCAATAGATGTGCTTGCTTTTACGGCAGCCCTGTTGATACGTTCAAAAAGTTTATCGGCAAAGACAAGGTGTTCTTCGCTTTCCCATGCGATTCCCTTTTGCGCCAATATATGGTGATAGCCGCTTGTTCCCAAGCCGATGGAACGGTAACGCTTGTTTGTAATTTCGGCATAGGCTAAAGGATAAAAGTTCAAATCGATAACGTTATCCAGGGCACGTACCGCACTTTCGGTAATCGATTCAAGCTCGCCTTCCCTGTCGGTGTCGATATTGCCGAGTACCAAAGAAGCGAGGTTGCACACGACAAAGTCTCCGGCCCTTGTGGTTTCGATAATAAGACTGTCGCCGTTTTCGTCTTTTACTTCGCGTTTAACGAATTCGATTCCGCTCATGTTTTGGGCGATTTCCGTACAGAGGTTGGAGCAATAAATCATTCCCGTATGCGGATTCGGATTTGCGCGGTTTACCGTATCGCGGAAAAAGGCAAAAGGAGTCCCTGTTTCGACTGCGGACTTTAAAATCAGACGGACCAGTTCTTTTACCGAAATCGAACGCTTGTGAATGCGGCTGTCGTTGATACAGTCCTTATAGCGAGTTTCCCATTCTTCGCCGTAAAAATCTTCGAGAGCATAACCCTTGATTTTTAAAACCTCGTGCGGGCATAAAAGATACCAAGGGGCATCGATATTTTCTTTGGCGGTTTTCCAAAACAAGTCCGGATAACAGACAGCGGGGAACACATCGTGAGCTTTCATGCGGTCGTCGCCGTTGTTTGTGCGAAGCTGTAAAAACTCCGGGATATCCTTATGCCATACGTCGAGATAGACTGCCACCGAGCCTTGACGCACGCCCAGTTGGTCTACGGCAACAGCCGTGTCGTTTGCAAGTTTTATCCAGCGGATAATGCCGCCGGCCGCTCCCTGAAAGCCGCGTATCGGAGAACCTGAAGCGCGTACTTTGCCGAAGTACAATCCCATCCCTCCGCCGAATTTGGACACTTGGGCAAAGTTGTTTATCGAACGGTATATGCCTTCAAGAGAATCGGGAACGGTGTCTATAAAGCAGGACGAAAGCTGATGATAGGGCTTACGCGCATTTGAAAGGGTAGGCGTTGCAACCGTTACCTGCAATTTACTCAACATATTGTAAAAGCGCACAACCCATGTTCCGCGGTCTTTTTGCTCATTCATAGCCAAATGCATGGCGATGCCCATAAACATTTCCTGCGGCGTTTCAAGCGGAATGTTTGCCCTTGTGCGGATAACGTAGCGGCGCAAAAGCAGGTCGAGGGCGCTGTAGGTTAAAAGGGCATTGCGGTTTTCTTCGCCCGAATCGCAGCGCTTTAATACTTCTTCAAAAGAGTCGATTTCGCGCTTTGAATAGTGTTCAAGTATATAACCGCCGTAGAGGTTTTCGTCCGTTAAGTATTTGATTTTATCGTAAAAACTTGTGATGCCCGACAGTGCGAGGTTTTCGTTCAATTTAATGCGGAATTGAATCATTAAAAGGCGGGATGCGATGTATTCCCAATTCGGAGCTTCCTGCGTGGTCAACTCCACTGCCGCCCGGATAAGGGCTGTTAAAGCATCCGCCTCCGAAGCACCTTCTTTTTTGAAAGCCGAGTATTTATGATATAAAGCGTCGAGCGAATATTCATCATCGGGAAAATTTTTTTGAATCGATTTTAATTCGCCGTCCAAATCAAGGGAGGTAAAAGTTTCGGTAATTCTTTTACGCGCTTCCCTTTTTTTTGTTCTGTTTTCGCGGTATAAAATAAAGCTTTTTACTTCGGCCGGATAGTTATGTTTGATAAGAGTTTTTTCGACCAAATCCTGTATCGTTTCGATATGGATTTCGTTTCCGGCTGCGTGCAGCCGTTTTAATTCTTCTTCAATTTCCGCGGTTAACCGCTCTACCGCACGGGTGTCGGTTCCGACACTTTTAAAGGCTGCAGCCATTGCGTCCGCAATTTTTATACTTCTAAAGGCTTCTCTTTGCCCCGTGCGTTTAATAATTTCCATTGATTTTTCCACCCGTTCCGTTTGCCGCATTGTAATCTGTGCGATATTGTAGTCATTATAAACCGCTGCGGCATAAAAGGCAATAGGATTTAAGGGGTGATGAATAATAGGTAACGGGGACGATGGCGACGCAGAGAATTTAGGATGTGCAGCTGCATGGGAGATAGAAGGGGTATTCTTTTTATTTTTCCGCGATTTGATAATAAAAGGCTGCAAGTTCGGTTCGGGTCATCAGTTTGGGAACGGGATAGAGCGGATTGCCTTCTTTTTCCGCATGGCGGGACAAAAGCGGGATGTCCGCTTCTTTTATGCCCGCAATTTTATCGGG
>CAUURR010000172.1:0-4357 GCA_963547555.1 uncultured Treponema sp.
ATTTTCTTCTTTTGTCGATTTCTATTTGTAGTGTGAAATTTTCCATTTCTTTATCCTTTGTACAATAATACACCAATTTTATTTGAAACTATCATTTATGCCTCTTATAAATTTATTTTTCGCTCGAAATAAATGTTATAGGTCGGTTCCGTACAAGCCTTTCTGCAAGCGGTTAGCTTGTCAACCTAACACCTTTCCTCATAATACCATAAAAACCGCCAATTCGCAATCTAAACTGCTGCAAAACAAAAAAGTAATGTCTTTCTAGCATAAAAATAATCACCAAAATAAATCGGCAAAAGGCAGGGTGTGAATGCTTCACCCTTATAAGTGTGAACCGCCCACCATTATGCGGGCAAGAATTGTACCTCCGTGTACAATTCTTGCTTCGGGTTTTGCTCGCACAAAACCCGCTTACCTAAATCTTTTTCTCTTGTCCCGCCACGGACGGCGGTAAAAGCTATAAGTAATCGAGTTTGGCGAAGACAAACTCGTGTTGAAAACGGAACACGAGGTTCCGTTTTCAAACGGACACGGATGTCCGATTTTCAAACATTATGCAGCCTGCATGTTCGAGCACTGCTGCTCGAATACCTCGAGTACTGTTGCTCGAAAGGTACCGATACCGGCATTCGAGCCGTTCGTATACGGCGATGCGAGCTATTCGTATGCAGCGATACGAACCGTTAGTAGTGCCCGATACGGCTATGCCATAAAGTTCAATTCATTTTATAATCGGGCTTGAACCGATTATAAAATATTCTACTACACTGTAATTAAATCTTCTCGATGTTTATTTAAATATTCATTTATAATTTCTTCAATTTTTTCCGGATAATCATAAAATTGACTATTAAGTTCATTAAATTCTTCTTCAAAATCTTCTGTCGGCAATTCTTGTTTTGAAGATAATTTATAGTAATTTTTAATATCAATTTTTTGTTTTAGCAATTCTAGTGATTTATCAAGTAACATTTTATTTTTAATCAAGCCGAAAAATTCCAATCCTTTCTGAAGTTCAAAAACTTCATATCCAATAGAATTAAAATAAAACTGGTCAAATCCACCATTATTGATTTCACATTCGTATGTATAAACCAAATATGCATATTTTATTGCAAGTGGTAATTTTTGTAATTTTTTATCCATTTCTGTATCATAAGAATTACCGATAATCCAAGCTACATAGTTATCAACTACTTCATATAGTCTTTCTGCAGGGATTTCATTTGCAAGTTCTTTTGAAATACCTTTGTATTTTTTCCAATATTTTTCATTTATTGAAAAGTCATCTTTTTTTAGAGATTCATATTTTTTCCAATTTCCAGAATCTTTTCCAAAAAGCATACAGCTTACCCCCAATACAATTAATAATGCTAATGTTGTTTTTTTCATTCTCCCTCCTGTCCCCAACGCTGTGCGTTGTGCACATAACACCCTTTTGACCTTTCCTCATTATACCGGTTTCAAGCAGGTGCGTTGCGAATGAGTGGCGGAAATATCCCTGTCTTCACCCGCGGTAAAATTCGGCAAAGACTTTAGCAATTGCCTCCTGGTCTTCGGTGCCTGCAAGTTCGCGTACCGAATGCATGGCTAAAACGGGGTTTCCTATATCCACACTTTTTATATGGACTTGCGCGCTTGAAACCGGTCCTATGGTAGAGCCGCCCCGTATGTCCGAGCGGTTTACAAAGGTTTGAAAGGGAATGTCTGCACGGCGGCACAATTCTTTAAAGACGGCAGAAGAAACCGCATCGGATGTATAGCTCATTGCTGCCGCATTTTTTATAACGGGGCCGCCGTTTATAAGCGGAAAATTCGTAATATCATTTTTTTCAGGATAATTCGGATGAAAGGCATGTGCCTGATCCGCCGAAATCAAAAAAGAGTGCGCAAGGGCTTGCTGTAAACGTTCAAATGTTTTGTCTTTACACACCGCGGCCGCTATTCTGTGCAGGGTGTCGGCAAAAAAGGGACTTCCCGCCCCCTGTGCGCTTGCAGAGCCTACTTCTTCGTTATCGAAAATGACGGCAGTCTGTATAAAATCGGCAGTCTGTGCGTGGACAAGTGCTTTTATTGAAGGGTAGGCCATGCCGAGGTTGTCTATTTTTCCCGCCGAAAAAAACTCATCCCGCGCGCCCGTAAAACAGCCTTTTTGTGTGCAATACAGATATAAATCAAAGTCCGTAATTTCTTCGGCGTTTACATTCAGTTTGTTCGCAATGAGTTCGGTAAAAAAATCTTCGGCCTTGCGCTCTTCGTTCAGGACGGCTAAAAGGGGAAGGGTATCCTTTTGTTTGTTGATTGCAAAACTCTCGTTTACGTCGCGGTTCATGTGGATTGCAAGGTTCGGAATCGTAAAAAGCGGTTTTTCAAAATCGATGAGCCGTACGTCGGGATTCAGTAAATCGCCGCCCCTTAAAACGACCCGTCCTGCTGCGGAAAGGGGACGGTCGAACCAGGTCGATAAAATCGGGCCGCCGTATACTTCGGTATTCAGCGTTACATAGTGATTGCGCACCGCTATTTCAGGCTGAGGTTTTATCTTAAAGCCCGGAGAATCACCGTGGCTTGCGATAATTCTAAAGCCGTTTTTAATGCCTGAAGAACATCCCATGCGCCAGGCGATAAGGGCGCTTCCGTTGTGTTCGGTGTAATACCCTTTTCCGTCTTCAAGAATAAAATCATCGCTTCTTTTAAGGCGCGTAAAGCCGGCATCTTCCAAAAGAATCTCCGCATTGTGTACCGCATGGTACATCGAAGGGCTTTTATCTATAAAATCGAGCAATTCCCGTGCTTCTTTCATACAGACAGTATAGCCGAAAAACCGCCGAGAGGGAAGCCGCGCTTGACAGCCGCGCATTGGCTCACGTTCAGTTCGCTGTGTGCTTTGCGGTGATGGTCTTGAACCGTAGGGAACGCAAAGAGTGCAAAGAGGAGAGACAGGCGGCCGGTTTTCAAATCCTCTGCGTACTTTGCGTGCTTCGCGGTGATAAGGCCTTCTTCCCCTGAAGCCGCTTTTGTGTTACACTTCGTCCATGCACAATCTTCCTGTTTTTGAAATGTTTAAAGCCCTTGTTATCGGTATTGTTGAAGGTATTACTGAATGGCTCCCGGTAAGCAGTACGGGACATATGCTCATTGTCGATGCCTTTTTACCCATGAATATGAGTGCCGAATTTAAATCCCTTTTTTTTATCGTCATTCAGCTTGCTGCGGTTTGTGCGGTAATTATTTTGTTTTGGAATCGTATGTTTCCCTTCGGTTTTGCACAATCCGCCCAAAACGCTTCCGGAGGCAGCTCGAATGTCCTGTCCAAAAAGATAATCGTACATAAAGATATTTTTTCGCTGTGGTTTAAAACCGTCGCTGCCTGTATTCCCGGAGCTGTTGCCGTTTTTGCCGCCGATGATTTTATCGAAGAACATTTACACAGTCCCGTAGTGATTGCCTGTGCCTTGATTTTTTACGGCATTGTCTTTGTCGTTATCGAAAATATAAATAAAAAACGCGAAGCCCGCATAAACGATTTACGCGGCATCGATTATAAAACCGCCTTTATCATCGGCTTGTTTCAAGTGCTTTCGATTATTCCGGGAACTTCCCGATCGGGTGCGACGATTATAGGGGCGCTGCTTATCGGCGTATCGCGTACCGCCGTTGCCGAGTTTACGTTTTTTCTTGCCGTTCCCGTTATGATAGGTTCAAGTTTATTAAAGCTTTTGAAATATGAGGGCATCTTAAGCGGCACGGAACTTTCCGTTTTGGCTGTCGGCTGTATCACCGCCTTTATCGTTTCCCTTGCTGCGGTAAAGTTTTTAATGTCGTATATCAAAAAGCACGACTTTAAAATTTTCGGTTTTTACCGCATTGCACTCGGTCTTATCGTTTTACTGCTTTTAGGTTTTATACGCTGAATGATGCGATATCGATAAGACATGACCGTTTTTTATACTTGACAGTTATACCCTAATAACATACTCTAGTCAGAGAGTTAATCAGTTATGAAAAGCAGCAGATCCGAGATATTAAAACGGCACAATCGAATTTTAAAAAAGATAGCGGAAGAACGTTCCGTAATTGTTGAGGATTTGGCGGATGAACTTCATGTATCGGCTTTAACCGTCCGCCGCGATCTTGACGAATTGGCGGCAAAAGGTCTTGTTGAACGCTTTTACGGAGGGGCTCGATATGTCGAACATACATTACGTACCGATCCTGCAGCCGATCGAGAAGATACCGAGTATGAACATAAAAAACGTTTGATAGCCAAAGCTGCCGCTTCTCTTGTCAAAGAAGGCGATACCATTCTTATCAACAGCAGTTCAACCGCTTTTTATATGTTCGATTTTCTTGC
>CAUURR010000173.1:0-4342 GCA_963547555.1 uncultured Treponema sp.
CCCGGGGAACGGAAAAATTGTTTTTCGGGCTGGGTTTACATCGGGGTTTTATAGGCCCCTTCGCAAAACAAAAAACCGCCGCAGACAACAACAATGCCGCAGGTAAAATCAAAACCGCCTCCGATTATGAACTCGTTTTCGATACCGCGCAAAGCCCCGATTTAATCGATTTAACGAAAAACGGGCTTCCTTCGGGCAAAAAAAGTTCCTTTATGCACAACAAAAGCTCAATCGGCTTGTCCGACGACTTGTTTCGGGGCAGCACAATATGCCTGTGCGGTTTAAACGCCGAGTCAATCACTTTGCGGGAAAGGCCGTCCCGACAGTCGGAGGATACGTTTCAAACAGAAACGAGGGTTGAAGATAAAATGGCGGAACCGTCTCCGCCGCAATCTTCAAGTCCCGCATTAAAAGCGGTGGAAGTGGGCATAAAGGACATTCCCTACCTTTTGTTGTGGAGCGCCGCAACCGAAAAACTTGAGTTTATATGTATAGAGCCCTGGTACAGCCTGCCGGACTTTGAAAGTGCCGAAAGCGAATGGGAAACAAAGCAAAACTTGTTGCGTCTGGAAGCCGGAAAAACCTTTACGGCGCGCTTACCGCTGACATTTCATATAGAATAACGGCGGCGGCTTGGGCGACGTTTAGACTGTCCAAAATCCGTCCTCCTTTTGCACTGTGCGCTCCGGGAATACTCACCGTGTAATCGCAGAGGCGTTTTATGCTTTCCGATATGCCGTGTTCTTCGTTGCCCAAAATCACGGCGAGCGCTTTGTTCCTGTGTGTGTGTAAATCCCGAACGGAAAGTTTTCCTCCCGCATCGGCGGCAAAGCGCGGTATTTTTCCGTCCATATCGTGCAAAAGGGCGCTTAAAGAACGCACCGTGTATAAAAGCACGGATTCCATGCCGCCCTGAGCGTTGCGGTATGCGCTTGTCGTTATAAGAGAAGGCGCCTGCTCGGCCGTCATAACGATGTGCCGGATGCCGAAAAAAGCGGCCGAACGAATAATAGCTCCCGCATTTTGCGCATTTGCTATATTATCGAAAATTAAAATCCGTTCGCGGTTTTGAGTCCATTCGCGAAGTTCCGCAGGACTTACCGGTAAAAATGCGGGCGGCTCTATCATCGCAGTAAGCCCCTGATGATGTACCGAGCCCGAAAGTTTTTCCAATTCGCGGGCATCCTGTACTTGATTATAGGGCACCTTCCGTTCCGCAAGTTTTTTGCATAAAAAGCCGAAAGACGAAGCGCGTTCGGCCGTATAGTAAAAACGCTTTATCTTTTGCGGGTTTAATTCGGCAAGGGCGCGAACCGCTGCATAACCGCAAACCGCCAATTCTTCCCGTTGTTTATTTTTCATATTGTTGAGTATAGCGCATTTTTATGGTACTCTACAAGCGGAAAACACAACGATGAGTATATACACCGAAGCAGAACGATCGGCGATAAAGGCGCAAAAAGTACCCCTTTCACGGAGCAAAAACCGCTATCCTTTGAATGTCCTTATAAAACCCGTTTCGGGCGCTTGCAATATGAACTGCACCTATTGCTTTTACTGTGACGAGATGGAAAACCGCTCGCAAAAATCATTCGGCATAATGAGCGAAAAAACGGCGGAAAGTCTTATTCAAAAAGCGCTTGACGGAACTCATTCGGCGTGTACCTTCGCCTTTCAAGGAGGAGAACCGACTCTGCGGGGCTTGGATTTTTTCCGTTTTTTTTGCGATACGGTGCGCTCATGCAATACTCATAAAATTCCCGTACAATTTGCCCTGCAGACAAACGGTCTTGTCATCGATACGGAATGGGCGGCTTTTTTTGCCGAGCAGGGCTTTTTAATCGGGCTTTCGATGGACGGCAACAAGCGAATCCACGACTCGATGCGCCGCAGACGGGACGGAAGCGGTTCGTTCAACAACATACTTCGTGCATCGCAGCTTTTCGATAATCACCGCGTCGAATACAATATCTTAACCGTAGTAAGCGCAAGCCTTGCAAAAAATATAAAAGAGGTGTACGAATTTTATTTGCGCAACAATTTTATCTATCAGCAGTACATTCCCTGCCTGGATCCGATAGGAGAAAGAAGCCCCGCGCACGAATGGTCGCTTACGCCCGAAGCCTACGGGGATTTTCTTAAAACGCTTTTTGACCTGTGGTACCGCAGTTTTAAGCGCGAAAAACCGGTTTCGATACGTTATTTCGACAATCTCGTTTTAATGCTTTTGGGACGTCCCCCCGAATCATGCGGAATGCTCGGCCGCTGTACCTTTCAGCACGTAATCGAAGCAGATGGAAGCGTTTTTCCCTGCGATTTTTACGTTCTCGATTCCTACAAATTGGGTAATATTCATACCGACAGCTTTGAAGACATTGCAAAAGCGCGCGAAAAAACCGGCTTTGTAGAAAAATCCCTGCACGTAGACCCGGAATGTCAAACTTGTAAATGGTATTCCCTGTGCAGGGGCGGCTGCAGAAGGGATAGAGATACCTTTACCGGCAGGCCCTTGGAAAAAAACCGCTTTTGCGCTTCGTATAAGTTATTTTTTCCATACGTCTACGAGCGCCTCGCCGAGATTGCGCGGATTATAGGCTCCCGCCGTTTTTAAAGAGTGCCGAGGGCTTCCAAATCGAGTTCGCCTGCGGTACAGGGAACGCGGATATCCCAGTTTTCAAGAACAGCAGGGTGCAGTTCGCCGAAAATACCGACCGGCTTTCCCTTTACAATAAGGCGGGCTTGGCGGCCGGGGATAAAGCGCGGGTCGGAAGCTTCTTCTACCGTGTATTCATGATTTAAAAAATACAAAAGAGAAGCCGTTTCGCTTGCCGCACTGTTAAAGTTCGCATCGGAAGCGGCCGTCAAAAAGCCGATGTATTGACGTGTCCGAGTTCCCGTTACTTCTTCATCGCATAAAAAGGCGGTTTTTCCGATTTCAAACACCTTGTGCGGGTATACCGCGTTGCCGGAAACGGCTTCGGCGCTTAAAAGCGAGGGGATAATCGACGGCCGCACAAACTGATAGTTTTCGCTCATCGGGTTTGATACTTCGATAACATCGCTTCCGTCTATGTTCATGCGCTCGATATAATCACGTTTTGAGCCCAAATAGTTGAAAATCATTTCCTGAAAGCCCAAGCCTATCATTAAGCTTTTGGCTTTGCGGCTTAAAAGGGTAAGAGGCGTTAAACGGCCGATGGTAAAGTCATGGGGCTTTTCAGGCTTAAACGAAGGCAATTCGCGTCCCAGCATAATGTCTTCTATAACGTCGACTTCGTGTAAAAAGTCGTTACGGTAAGGCGGCGGCATAACGGTAATCGTACCGTCTTTTTCGCAAGCTTCAACGCCCATACGTGCCAGGGCTGCAAGCATTTCGGAAGCCGAAAGGTTTTCGCCCAAAAGCTTTTGAGCCGCTTTAACCGAGGCCGAGGCGGAACTTTGAAAATACAGGGGCGTTACGATGTCTTTTCCGAAGCCCGTATCGTAGGGGTGCTTTACAAGACAGGGTAAAATCTTGTAGCCGGCATCGAAAAAGTCGCAGGCGACAATCATCGTTGCAAGAAGAAGCGAGGGCATATCGGTTCCCGTCATTTCAACCAAAAGATCGCTGTCGCCGACCTGTACCGCACCCAAAGCCGCACTGTTGATAATGGGCGCCATCGAAAGCGTTTCGCCGGCGGCGTCACTTAAAAGGGGAAATTTCGGCATATCAGAGATGATGTGTCCGTATTCTTTTCCCTTGGGGTGTTCCGTAATGATTTGACGGCAGCTCATCGGCGTGTCAAAACCCAGCGGCACAAAGCTTGTTTTATCGGGATCTACGGCGCGGTATGAAACGGGCCATTTAATCGACGCATAACGGTACACGCCCATCGAGATGGAGCGGCGCTTTCGGCCGAAGTTCCAGCAGAGTTTTTCCTGCGTTTGAATAATGTCCAAAAGCACGGGCTCGTCTATGGGTTTTCCCGATATAACGAAAGCCGTCATAAAGGGGCGGATGTCTTTCAGGGCCGGATCGACGTTTACGACGCGGTTCCCGTAGTCCTTTGTGCTGCCGGAAAAAGACAAAAAGTCATTGTACAGGGTATAACCCGTTTTTGAAGACTGAACGGCCTGTGCATTTTTATGCAGTTTAAGCTGACGTGCAAGACCTGCCGTCGACCAAAGGTCGGGGCGATTCGTATCGTTCAATTCGATTTTAATTATCCGCTCGTTTTCGCCTACGGCGGAGTCGGGCTTTTCGTCCAATTCGGCCTTGGCGCAGGTGAGGCGGTCTTCGAGCACATCGTAAGAATATTTTTCACCGAGCAGATTAAAAAACAGTTTTTCGTTTACGTCTATT
>CAUURR010000174.1:0-4299 GCA_963547555.1 uncultured Treponema sp.
TTGGAAAAAGCTGCCGCCGCCCTTGCCGCGGAAAATATCATAACGTCGGACGGGGCTTTGTACCGGATTCGGTAAAAGATTTTTTATAATTCTTTATAGACAAATTGCGAGAATCGGTGTACATTTAATATGGGAAGCCTATGACATTTGAATGGGATGAGGATAAAAACCGTATAAACAAGAAAAAGCACGACGGTATTTCCTTTGAACTTGCAGTGCGGGTTTTTCTTGATGAAAAACGCCTTGATAAATATGATACGGAACATTCAACAATATATGAAGAGCGTTGGAATGTGATAGGCAGGGTTGAAGATATACTTTTTGTTGTATATGTGGAAGTCAACAGCCGAATACGAATTATATCCGCCAGAAAAGCGGACAAGGAGGAAATCGATGAGTACTATCGTAACTATGACCTTAGATGAACTTAAAGAACTTCCGCCTTTGACGGTTGCCGAAAAAGAAATTATATGGAATGCAAAACCTATACATGATGAAGATTGTCCGAAGCAAACAAAAGAACAATTAGCTCAATTTAAGCCGTATTACGAAGCACACCGTATCCGTCAGCTGCAAGAGTCAAAGCGGGGTAGATAATATTTCGGATTTTACATACGGCCGGACACGATATACACGGATTCGTCTTCGAAGGCATGAATGATTTCCAGATACTCGGAAAAAATATCGGCTAAATCGCTTGCGCTCGGAAGCGGCTCGGAAACGGAAAAAGCCTTTTCTTTGTGGCGGCTATTGATTGACTCTCGGCTTTCCGAATGTGCGACCGTTAAAATACCTTTGGGAACAAGATGACGGCACAAAGCCTGCACTGCATCTTTTGCGTTTCCCAAGTGCGGGAATGCATTAAATACAAGACAGCGTTGCGCTTTATCCGTAACAGTATGTGTGTCGAGAATGTCGGCACAGATGATTTTTATGCGCTTATCGGTGCGTTTTTTTTCTGCTTGGGCACACATTTTTTCCGACAAATCGACGGCAGTAACCGAAAGCGGATTGCGTTTAAGATAATAGGAGAATAAAATACCGGTTCCGCAGGCGATGTCCAAAACGGAACAGCCGCTTCGGATGCCGGCATAATCGAGAATTTTTTCTATAACGGCGGGATCGGGCTGCTCAAAACTGTCCCAATCTTTTGCAAGATTATCGAAAAAATCTTTAACCGTTTTTTTATTCATAGTTTTCCCTCCGCCTTAGAGTTGAAGCAGGCTGTTTTGTTTAGTAACGTTTCGGAATCAACTTTGATTTTTCCAATGCAAAAACGATAAACGGAATTAAAACAATTTGAATGATAATTCCGGGGAACGATTTTACAAAGTATGCGGTTGTCCATGCCGTCATTGAGTATTTGCCGGGAGCAAAAATCAATGCACTCAGTATACCTGCAATAATGCGCCCTAAAAGCATGGATGCGATAAGGCTTATATACATATCGGCAAAAAAATTCTTTGTATAAATAAGTTTTGCAAATAAACCGCTTGCAAATCCGTATACGGCAAGTTCACACAGCATTTTGGGTAAATATGCTGCAGGAGGCATACCGGTTAATAGGCTCGACAAAAGCGGGCCTGCCAAGCCGCATGCAAGACCGAAGGGCCAGCCGCAGATAAGTCCGCATAAAAGAACGGGAATATGCATGGGCAAAAATACGCTTCCCCCGCCGGGAATTGCGTGGAATGCCATAGGCAGTACAACACAGAGTGTTATACATACGGCACTGAAAACGATTCGTTTTGAAAAAGACATAAAATCCTCCTTAAAATTATGAGGCGGGATTGCCCGAAAAATAATACGCTCTCAGGACAGTCCGAAAATCCTCTTGTATATTAAGCTGTATACAGCCTGCTTCCTTATCAAAGATTACGCATAGACACCTGTGTTGCTTAAGCTGCTTTGAAAAACAGCATTGCGATAAAACAAAATAGCGCCGCACCGGCCATAACGGCGTAATCGCATAAACGTTTTTTTTCACGCGGAATTTTCCGCTTTCGTTCCCCTCTGTACCCGCGCGCTTCCATCGCGATTGCCAATTCATCCGCGCGCTGAAACGCCGCCAAAAAAACGGGAAGAATAAGGGGTAGAATATTTTTTCTCTGCAAAACATTTTGCGAACGGAGCATATGCTTTGTAGCGCAGTCACCCGGCTTGGTGTCCGAAAAAGAGAGGCGCATTTTTTGTGCGCTTATAATTTTTTCGGTTTCCGCTGAAATGACGGGTATAAATTGTACGGCAATGTTTATCATCAGGGCAAAGATTTCAATCGGAATTTTAAAAAAACGCAGCGGAAAAAGAAGACGGCACAAAGCGTCGCTTATTTTTTTAGGAGCGGTTGTCGCATTTATAACGGAAGAAACTATAACGATATGGATAATGCGGCATACTATTCGAAGCCCCTGCGCAATACCGTCCTTTGTAATATGTATAATGCCGAAGCTCCACAAACTGCCGTTCCCGCCGTAAAAAAGACTGTTTAAGATAAAGATAAGGCATAAAAACATCAGGGTGTTTTTGAGACCGTAAAATAAAAGACGCGGCGGGGTGTTCGACAATACAATCGAAAAAAATACGGGTATCGATAATATTACAAAACCCATGATATTTTGCGTACACACTTCCGCAGCAATAAAAAAAAGTAACGAAACGATTTTTGTTTGTGCCGCCAATCCGTGCATAAAAGAGCTGCCGCTGTAAAATGTTCCGATGTTTATGCCGTGCATTGACCGCTGCCTTTTTTTTGTATTTGTAAAACAACTTCATCGAGCAGACTTTTATACCCGATGTGCGGTTTAAGCTGTATACCTTTTTCGGCACAGGCTTGTACGATTTTTGCCGGAACCGAAGTTTCAACTCCGCTTTCTTTTAACAGGGCCGTATCGGACAATATGCTTTGCGGCGTACCGCATTTTACTATATGCCCGTTTTTAAATACGGCGATGCGGCTGCAATATTCGGCAAGACAGTCCGGGTCGTGAGAAATCATTACAATGGTTTTGCCTTTTTTGTGTATGTTTTTAATGCAGCCGAATATGCTTTTACACGAAGCCGAATCAAGGCCTGAAGCGGGTTCGTCCAGCAGCAATATATCGGGTTCGGATACGAGAACGCCTGCAATAGCCGCCTTGCGTTTTTCTCCGCCCGACAATGAGTACGGAAAGCGTTCGGAAAATATTTCAGGACTCAAATTCACCTGCCGCATTGCCGCATACACTTTTTCTTTCACTTGTTCCGGAGGCAGCTTGTATTTTTTTAATCCGAACGCAATGTCTGCAAAAACGGTTGAAGCAAAAAGCTGGTGTTCCGGATATTGAAATATAAATCCCGTTTTGGCTTTTGTTTGAGCGTATTCTATCGAACCCGTGTCGGGTGTGATTAAACCGGCAAGACACTGTAAAAAGGTTGTTTTACCGCTTCCGGTTGTTCCCATAATGCCTAAAAAATCGCCTTGTTTTATTGTTATGCCGACGTCTTGCAGAGCTTTGTGTTCGAATTCGGTGTTTTTTAGATATGTGTATGAAATATTTTTTACATCAATGCACATAATTGCTCCGCCAATTCATCCGTATTTAAAGGACAGTTTGTAAGCGCAATGCCGTTTTTTTTCAAATCAAGGTAAAAGCGTACACTTAAGGGCGGTTCCAAACCGGCCGAGTGCATTAGATTTTCATCGGAAAAAATATCGCGCGGCTTTCCGTCGGCAATGATTCGCCCTTCTTTAAAAACAAGCATACGGTCGGCGAGGGCGGCTTCTTCCGGTGAATGTGTTATGATAATTACCGTTTTATTTTTTTCGGCATTCATTTTGCGGATTGTATTCATAACCTCGTTTTTACCGCAGGGGTCGAGCATAGAAGTCGCTTCATCGAAAATGACGATGTCAGGATTCATAACGAGTACCCCTGCAAGGGCGAGTTTTTGTTTTTGCCCGCCTGAAAGCATGGACGGAGATTTTTTTTCGTAACCCGCCAAGCCGACTTGTTCCAAAGCTTTATGTACCAAACCCGGAATTTCGTCGGGCGGCCAATCGTAGTTTTCAAGACCGAAGGCCGTGTCTTCTTCGATAAGCGGCGAAACGAATTGATTGTCGGGATTTTGAAATACCATACCGCAGTGTTTTCGCAGTTCCCATAAACAATCGGGATTGCTTACATCAAAGCCGGCGGTTTTTAATGTTCCCTTTTGAATTTTAAGCAAGCCGTTAATATGCCGTGCAAAGCTTGTTTTGCCGCTTCCGTTGCTTCCTATAAAGGCTATAAACTCGCCTTTTTTTGCACAAAAATTTATATC
>CAUURR010000175.1:0-4246 GCA_963547555.1 uncultured Treponema sp.
GAAAATAAAGAAAACGAGCTTATCCTATTTTTAACCGACTATGTAAAAAAATATCAGAACGATAAATACAATGCCTATTTGCTGCTTTTAACCGCCTATATTTATCAAAAAAAAGAAGCCGATCCCATTGCGGAATTGTATTTTGAGCGTATTATAAAAAACTACGACGATTTAAGCATTCAGGATAAATCGATTCATATTTTATGCCTGCAAAACCTTGTGCAAATCAGTACAAGTCCGGAAAACCGTATCGACTATTTTAATCAGCTTATCACGCATTTTCCCGATAAAATCAATAAAACCGAATTGTATATGCGCCTTGCCCTTGAATACGAAAAAATGGGAGAATGGAATCAGGCGCTGCAATCCTATTCTCTTTTTTTGGCTCAGGAAGACGCTTCCAAAATTCAGATTCCGAACATTCCCGATGCATATGCACGGGCGCGTAAATTGGTCGATTTTAACAATTCACCAAAAGACTGGACCTTTGAAAGTTTGGCCGCTCTGGAAAGCAAGGTCAAAGAAGCAATTTCGGCTCAGAATTTCAGTGCATTGGACAGATACCGCTCAAAAGTAAACTTTTTTGCCATGTCGTGGAAGCAGGATGCGGGAGACCCGAACTCGCAGGTAACCTTTTCGATGCGGGACTTCGGCTACGGCTTGCGTATCCGTTACGCAACTCATTTGGACGCGGCATCGAACCCGAACGAAGCGTACTTACGAACTTCCGGCTGGCGCTCATGGATAAGGGTGTGGTATCTCTATTTCAGAAAGGTGAACTTTCCCCTTAATCCCGAAATTCACGGACGCTGGGAATGGGCTGGTATCTATTACGGGGAAAAATTGTGAAACGCCGCGGTATTTATTTTATAATCATATCGATTTTCGCGTCCGCCCTTTTTGCGTCTTCCGAAAAAGGGCTGCCCGGGGAAAATCCGCAAATCGATACGGTACAGCCGAAGATTCAACACACAAATACCCGAACCGAAACGGTACGCCCGCCGCAGACGGCACCGCAGCCGGAAAAAAAAGCTGCCTATATTCCCCTCGATATGCCCTACAGCGAGCATAAGCTTATCGACAAATACCGCACGGAATTTATGTCCGACTTCGGGCGTAAATGGCTTACAGGCGTTATGCAAAATGCGGCTGTCTACCGCCCCTATATACGGCGCACCCTTGCCGAATACGGTCTTCCCCAATGTTTGGAATTTCTACCCGTTATAGAATCAAGCTATAATGTGTACGCCGTGTCCAAATCGGGGGCAACCGGATTGTGGCAATTTATGGAAAACAGTATTGCCGGCCTTTTAGAAAAAAACGAATGGCTTGACGAGCGCAAAGACCCCTGGCTCAGTACAAACGCCGCGGTAAAAAAACTTAAAAACAATTACGAGTATTTTTCAAACTGGGAACTTGCCCTTGCCGCTTATAATATGGGCTTGGGTGGCATGAACCGTATCGTTCAAAAAGCGGGCAAAAAAGATTTTTGGTATGCCGCGGATCAGGGGCTGTTACGCAGTGAAACAAAGCACTATGTACCCAGATTTTTGGCTATCGCCGACCTTGTTACAAACGCCGAATATTACGGGCTCGATATTCCGCCCTATAATCCCGAAGCGGCCATTGCATTCAGCGAATGTATACTGCCGCGCCAAATAAACCTTGAAGTTCTTGCCGAAGATACCGGTATAGAATACGAAATATATAAATTCTTAAATCCGTCTTTGCGCTATCCGATAACACCGCCCGATACCTTATATCGGCTGAGAATCCCCGCAAACTGCGATGAGGCGGTACGCAAAGCCGTGGAAAAACAACAAGCGTATCCTTTTACCCACACCTATACGGTAAAACAGGGCGATACCTTATGGGCTATTTCACGCAAATACGGCATAAGCGTGGAAACCCTTTGCAAAATCAATAACCGTAAAAGCGATTCAATTTTAAGTATAGGAACGGTGTTATTTGTGCCGATACTTAAATGAGGTGAAACGCGGTGCAAACGATGTTCCGAAAATATGCAAAACCCCTTTACGGTTTTATATTCTGTACAATCCATTTTGTTTTTTTTATGTCGTCGGTACGTCAAACGTCCCTGCTTTCGGCACAAAGCCTGCAAACGGTTCTCACGCAGCCGGCTGTCCCTTCTTCCGTACAATCAGATATCCGAGATGCAAGCATCTCCCAAGGTGCAAACATCTTTCAAAATACGAGCATCTCTCAAGATGCAAGTATCTCTTCGGAAAGCTTTATCGATTGGAAAACAAACAAATTTATATCGAAAATAAGCCTTGACACACATAAGGTCGGTTTTATTTTACCCGCCGGACGAAGCGCCGCGGTCAAACGTATTCACCAGCAATTACCTCTTTTAATTAAATCGCCGCTTTTAACGGTTACCGTGGATTCATCCACCCGTTTGGGCGACCTTATAACGCTGAACACGTTTACCCTGGAAGAATTGACGGATATCATAGACCTCGGCGCTAAAACACCGGGCGTTTACGGCAGAGAAAACGAAACGCTCGTTATGGAACATACTATTACTCTGCATAATATATCTTCACGTCAGGTTTTACATAAAATTCCGTATATGCCGAACATTCCCATAGAACAAATAGCATCACGCCCTTATACCGGAATTATCATCGATGCGCGCGGCAGCCTTCCCGTACACGGTGAATTTATATCCGAAAAGGCAAGTCCCTGCCTTTTTCCGAAAATTTGGGACGGCAATATGGAACTCCTGTATGAGCGCAATATAGTCGAACCCGACATTGTGCGCAAAAAAGGCTTGGTCAACTACGGGTCTTTTCCATCCGTGGAAGCATATGCCGCCCGTGTAGGAAAAGATCCCTTATACATTGCCGCAAAAGAAGTATTCGGTATGTACCGCACCGACCCCGTTATATCGCGAAAGGATGCTCTTAAAATCCTGTCGGTGGAAGAAAATCGGGAACTGCTCAGACAGGGAAAAATAGTTATTCTTTTGGATGAAGACAAACTTGCCTATGCGGTTTCCGCTCCCCTTAAAGATAAAAACTATTATTTTGAATACAGGCAGCTTGAAAAATTTATTTTTGAAAACAAAATTCCCGATGTTGAGATGGACGATTCCATCGAGGGTATGTTGATTTCGATACGCGATTTAAAGTTTAAAGCGGATTCGGCCGTATTACTGCCGGAAGAAACAAAGCGGCTGGATTTACTTGCCGAAGCTTTAAAGATCGCAACACGGGGCAATGAAAACACGATTTTGGTTGAAGGGCATACAGCAAGCGTCGGAAAAGAAGAAGGCGAAAAAATCCTTTCGGTTCAGCGTGCCAAAGCCGTTATGAACGAAATGGTAAAGCGCGGCGTAGACGAAAAACTGTTCACTTGCCGCGGCTACGGCGGAACCCGCCCCATCGGCGACAATTCCACTGACGAAGGACGGGCAAAAAACCGGCGCGTAGAAATTACGGTTATCCCGAAAGCAACCTATATCCAACGCTTACCGTGATCGCGGATGCACAAGCAAAACGAGTACAGCCGCAGAATCTTATAAGCCTTTTTCTTTTATAAGCTCTTTTACCTTTTTTATCGCAGCTTGTTGGTCGCCATTCACCTTGGCATCGGCGGCCGTTTTATCAATCACGGCAAGCACTTGACGGTCAAGCAAATCGCGCTCAATCGTATACAAAACATAGACGCGGTATTCATCCTTGTACTTGTTTTTTACGTTTTGATCGTAGCGGCGTACCAATACCCACCAGTCATTTATTTTACGTACGCCCGAATACTCGATATTCGACGAGGTTTTTACAACGTTTTCAAAATAAGTGCCGTAGGTTCCGTCCGTTCCGCCGCTTGCAGCGCCGCTGAAAAGAGCGTCCACACGTGTCGATACGTTGCGCGCAATGGTTTCGGGCATATTAAACCCGTTTACCCATGCCTGCCCCGCATCGAGGTTTGAAGCAGTCGTTTCGGCAACAAAACAGTACACATCTTTGTAGTCGTTCAATTTTTCCAAACCGGTAATACCCGTTTGGATATAGGTTTGCACCCACACGGGCAGTTCGTTTATGCCCAAAGAAGAGCCCTTGTGTTCAAGCACTTCGGATTTCACGCTTCCCTGCAATTCACGTGCTTCAGGTTCGGCATTTTTGTTTGTGTTACATCCTGCAAAAAGAATGAATAAGGCCGCTATAAGAGCGGCGATTGTTTTAATACGCATAGTACCTCCGTTACGGTATAACATAAT
>CAUURR010000176.1:0-4105 GCA_963547555.1 uncultured Treponema sp.
CGTTTTCGTTATTCAATAAATCGTAAAGACGGGTTTTGATGTGATCTATCGTTTCAGGATAACTCATTTTATCTTCAATCTTCGATTCGGCAAAATATTTTTTATAATACGCAGCCATCGCTTCGCAGGATAATAAATCTCCTTCAAATAAAGACGGATCGTTTTTAAAATCGATGAACATCTCACGGGCGCATTTTGTGCCTAATCGTATTTCCGGCATTCTGTCCGTTTTTTCAGGGTAATCGGTTACATATAAAAACGCCGATTCGCGCTCTCCGTGCCGATTCACCCGCCCGCCGGTTTGCACAAGCGATGGCAGTCCCGCCAAGTTGCGTATTGCGGTTTCAAAACTGATATCGACACCGCATTCGACCAAATTGGTGCTGACACAAATTAAAGGACTGCCGTTTTTTAATACCTTTTTAATATCTTCAATGATTTCCGTTCTATGAGCGGGACAAAGCGCCGTAGTAAGATAGACAATCTTGTGGGTAAAAACGGTTGAACTTAATTCGCGGTACACATCGCTTACACCCTTTTTTGTATTCATAATAATAAGAACACTCTTATACTCTTGTGCAAGTTCAGCGGCAAGAGTTGTAAGCTCCGTGAGATTCGACCCCGCACCGTCAAGCTTGCATTTACTGCACAATGACAGTCTTTTGAATTGTTCAAATTGAAGACGGGGATTTTCAATCAGTTCCGAAGGTTCGGTCAACAAAAGCGGTACTGCCGTATTTTGCAAATCGGGCTGAGTTGCCGTACAAAGGATTGATGTTGTGTTAAAAAGACGACACAAAGTGTTCAAAGCATCGTTAAAAAGATAGGTACAGTGTAAAGGCAAAGCCTGCACTTCATCAAAAATAATAACCGCATTTGCCAAATGGTGTAAGCGCCTGACCGACTGCGTGCCTCCTTCGAACAAGGTGTTCAGAAACTGAACGAAGGTGGTAAAAATTATAGGCGAATCCCAGCGCTCGGTTAACAGTTTATATCTGTTTTCGTCATCTTCGTTTGAAAATACAACCGACGAGTGGTGTTCAAAAAGTTCATCCTTACAGCCTAACACCTCGCGTACCAGATTCGCATTTTGCTCAATAATAGTCGTATACGGGAGAACGTATATGATGCGTTGCTTTTTTTCGGGAGTTCCGTATAAAGCCGTACAATGCTCAAGGGCAAAATTCAAACTTGCAAATGTTTTCCCTCCGCCGACGGGAACGGTAAGGGTATAAATCCCCGTTTTATACGTTTTTCCGGCTGTTTTACATCTTTCGTTTATATCGGCACGTAAATCGCGGATTAAAGCCGCCTGTTCCGACTTTACAGCACGGCTTTGCAAATTTTTAAGATGCGAATTGAGCCTTTTCCGATATTTTTCCAAATAAGCAGATATCGTATGCGGTTTAATTGTCGCTTTGTGTTGAGAAAACGCATAAGCGTCAAGTCTGTCAGCATCGATTAAACAGCTGTAAACAAATTTGATTACTATATAAAAGCTGTAATGCGGCTTGAGACGGCACAAAGCGATTTTTCGGCATAAAGCATCGATTTCCTGTAAGGACAAAGTGCGGATATTTTCCATTTTTGCCGCACTGATACAGTCCTGCAAAAATACGGAAAGCACAACCTCATTATCTGATGCCTCTTCGGAGTTAAGCCGCTTATATAATTTTGAAAAACGGTCAAAAGACACATAATCGGTTAAGCCGCCGTGGTGATAGGCAATGCACATGGAAAGCATATCGCGCACAATTTTTTCCGTTGCCGATGATGCAGGTATTCGATATATATACAACGCACCGGCTCGTGCATGGTCCGGTTTTGAGCGGTGTCCCGCCGCTTTATCTTCCGAAAGTGCCGATTTTATGTAAGACTGAAAGGCGGGAAGATACTTTCCCATATCGTGTAAAACACCGACTAAAAAGCACGTCGAACCCAAATCCACCCCGGAACCGAAGGCGGCCGCATATTCGGCGACATTTGTACTGTGCTCTTTTACCGACTGAGTTTCGAAATTGTCTTTTCCTCTCGCGATATACATCTTTGTGCCTATAAATAATTTATATTATTTATAAATATATTATAAGTCGAGATATGTAATTTGTCAAGAAAAATATTTGCAAATTTTGTGATTTTATGGTATAAAGAATTGTCGTTTAAAACGTGGATTGAAATATATTTTTTATTAATATGCCTCTATAAGAGTCGAGGCTGTCTAAACACTTCAGTTTTTGGATACCTCGATAGAACAAGAATGTCGTATTGTCGGCGTCGTGATTCCTTATCGGGTTCTCACGGTTATACTATTTGAAATCAATCTTGGTGCAGTATTTGCAAAATAATTGAAAACAAAAAAATCTTTGACATTTTCCGATTTCCCCAAACTTTTTTTCTAAAAAACTCTGAAAAAAATGCAGTCAGCGCCTCTAATATATATGGAGGTTTGTTTATGAAACATACAAGTAGGGAATATGTAAGTATGGGGCATACAGGTATGAAGCATACAGGGGGAAAACATACGCGTATATTCCATACCGTTTATGCCCGGCTTTACGCCTGTGTACTGCTCATCGTTTTCTCTCTGTTGTCGGCGGCGGCATCGTGTAAGTTTGAAAGCGGCGGCTTTACCCTTTTGACGGGCGATTACAGCACACCGTATCTTAACGATTTTAGGCTGAACGGAACGAAAAGCGCGTTGATGACTTTTTCCAAGCCGGTCGATTTTTCGCATTTGACTTGTACCCGCGTCGGAGAAGATGATAAAACGGTTGAGGTATCGGTCCTGCCTTGCGAGGGGGAAAAAGCTTCTTACATTCTGACCTTTTTCGAGGAGGTTCCCGTCGGCAACTCCTATCTTTTGGAAGGAGTTGTAAAAGATGCGGGAGGCAGTTCTTTACGCTTCAGCTTGGATTTTTACGGGTATAACGACCGTGTGCCCGCCGCAGTGTTTTCCGAAATAAGTCCCGCTCATGCCGCATCAAAGGATCCTAAAAAAGTCAAGGCGGAATTTATCGAGCTGTATATATTGGAAGACGGAAATCTCGGCGGCATGGTGATTCAAAGCGGCTTTGACGGCGTTTTAAGCGATTTTGTTTTACCGGCGGCGGAAGTGCGCTCGGGCGACTATGTGAGCGTACATATGCGCGTACTCGGCGAAAAAGCCGTCAGCGAAACGGGAGATAATCTTGCGCTTTCTGCAACCGCCTGTTCGTGTCCCGTTTCGCGCGATATATGGAACGAAAAGGCCGACAGCACAAAAAGCCGCTTGGGTTCCGACGATGTGATTTTACTGCGTAACCGAAGCGGGGGAGAAATTATTGACGCCATCCTGTACAGCCGAAGCGACAAACCGTCTTGGGCAAAACCGCTTATGACCGAATATGCGGCGGACGCTGTCGAATGCGGCATTTGGGTTGAAGGGGAGCTTCCCGAAAATGCCGTATGCGCCGACAACGTTACCGCCGTAAAAACCCTAAGCCGCTTGAACATTGGTATGTTGCAAACGGCTTATAATGCGGGAGAAAAGCCGCCTTTTAAAGTTCAATCTTCCGATTGGAAGGTTTTAAGCGGCAAAAAGGGAGAAAAAGCGAGTCCCGGCAGGGCTAATGTTTTTTCGGACGGAACTTAAATCCACCCGGGCGGCTAAAAGTAACCTGTTTTTCAGGCAACCCGCTTACACGCCTAAAAGGGAAGCGAACACTTTAAGTGCGCCCTCGCTTTGACCGCCGAGAACTTTTTTGGTCAGGATTTTACCCAGCTGTACGCCTTCCTGATCGAAACTGTTGATGTTCCATAAAAAGCTTTGGAACATGATTTTGTTTTCGTAGTGGGCAAGCAGGGCTCCCAAGATTTCGGGAGTCAGCTTTTCGGCGTAGATAAGGCTTGAGGGCCGCTCGCCCGTAAATACCTTGGCAGGGTTTTCGTCGCCTTTTCCGAGGGCAAAGGCGGCGATTTGGGCGGCAAGGTTTGCGCACAGCTTTTTTTGACTCGTTGAGCCGTCAACGGTAATGTCCGTTCCGCTTTGGCTTTGCAAAAAGCCTATGAATTGCAGGGGAATCGTGTCGGTTCCCTGATGGAGCAATTGGTAAAAGGAGTGCTGGCC
>CAUURR010000177.1:0-4078 GCA_963547555.1 uncultured Treponema sp.
ATGGTAACTTTTCCGGGGTCTATAATAAGAGCCGATTTTTCTCCGGGATTGACAATCAAATATGCATTTGAAAATCCTTCAATATTTAAATGAAAGTAAATCTTCATTTTGTACTCCCCGATGAAAAGAATTCTTCTTCTTTTTCGGGACTGAACAGAGCTTCCCGTGTGTTTGACAATCTGAAAGAAATATCCGTTTGTTTGCTTTCGTAAAAACAGGCTTTTTTTATATTGCAGTTGCGGAACGAGGTTTGCAAAAGGTTTGAACGTATAAATCGCGAATTATATAAATCGGAGTCGTCGAAAGAAGATTGTATCGCCGTTATTCCGTTAAAATTGTTGTGTATAAGTTCGGAATTGGTAAAAATCGCGTGAGAAAACGCCGAGCCTGCAAAGGACGAAAACTGAATATTCGAGCCGACCATATTGCAGTCGGTAAAAACCGAAAAATCGAAAACGGACATATGGATTTTACAACCTTCCGCCTGTACATTCATAAAACTGCAATGTTGAAAATTACAGCCGTAAAACCGTTTGCCGGTAAAATCGCAGTCTTTAAGGTGAATACCCGAAAGCGATAAACCTGCAATTATATTGCGGTTCAAAATATAATTCGTTACAAACAGGCGTACTTTTTCATTGTCTTCACAGTGCTCGCTGCAATAATAAGAATAGGTGTGCTCCGCATCTTCGGCATAAAAATCGGGATCCGATGAGCGGCATATTACGGGCTTATTGCAATGCTTATGTGAACAAAGATCAAAACCGAACATAGCTTATATTAAGTTATTGCACTCATTATGTCAAATGAGTATGATGTACCTATGTGTTGGAAATGCGGAAAAACGCTTGATTTTGCCCCTCCGGTAAGCCGTTCTGCCCTTTGTCCCGAATGCGGTACCGATGTGCGTTGCTGCCGTAACTGCAATTTTTATGAAAGCGGTGCTCATTACGATTGCCGTGAAACGATTGACGAACCCGTGCGCGATAAAGAGCGTTCCTGTTTTTGCGATTGGTTTTCTCTTAATCCGAACGCTGCGGCCCTTGGACTCGGCTCTCCCTGCGGTTCTTTAAGTTCCGCTTCCGTTTCCAAACATGCAAAGGCTCAAAGTGCGAAAAATGCCTTTAACGCTTTATTCGGAGATTAATTGTGAGCGATATATGTAATCTCCAAAACAATCCTCAAATTGTTGACTATGTTTTTTTGGATTCGGGAACGGGGGGTATTCCCTATATGCTGCATTTAAAAGAAAAATGCCCCGAAGCCTTTTGTATTTATGTAGCCGATACGCGGAACTTTCCCTACGGTTTGAAAAACGGTCCGCAGATAATATCCTGTGCGACGGATGCAGTACGTTTGATTTTACGGTACTTTAAAACCGAGGCCGTGGTTATCGGCTGCAATACCATATCGGTTACCGCCCTTGAACATCTTCGCTCACGTTTTCCTTCGGTTCCTTTTGTGGGAACCGTTCCCGCGATTAAACAAGCCGCGTCCGTAACAAAAAACGGGCGTATCGGACTTTTGGCAACGCAGCGTACGGTTGATGAGCCCTATACCGTCGATCTTGCGAGGCGCTTTGCCCCCGATTGTACGCTTATAAAACGGGCGGATCCGGCTCTCATTCATTTTATTGAACACGATTTTTTTACCGCCTCCGATGCCGATAAAAAAGCGGCCGTAAAACCCGCCGTTGACTTTTTTGCCGAACAGGGTGCGGATACAATTATATTGGGATGTACGCATTTTCTTCACATGGCCGATATTATAGCCGAAGCGGCCGGATCTGAAGTATGCATAGTCGATTCAAAAGAAGGAGTCGTAAAGCAAGCCTTACGCATGTACACACAGCATGCCGCAGACGTTGCGGCTCATACCTATGAAGATTGCACTTTTTTTATCACCGGCCCCGAAGATATAGCCGAGCAGCCCTATAAGGCCTTAGCCGAAAAACTGAAGATTCCCTATGGCGGAATTCTTACGGAAGCATAAATACGTGCCGGTACCGCTGTTCCAAATCCAATAAGGCTTTTTTTACATCAAGTCCGGAGGCATAACCGGTAAGGCTTCCGTCCGCGCCTATAACACGGTGGCAGGGAATAACAATCGAAAGGGGATTTTTGTTGTTTGCGCCGCCGACTGCGCGGCAGGCATTATGATTGCCGATTTTTACCGCTATGTCCTTGTACGTGCATACTTCGCCGTAGGGAATCGTACACAGGGCTTCCCACACCCGCTTTTGAAAAGGCGTTCCTTTCGCATAAAAAGGAAAATCAAAAACCGCGCGTTTCCCTTCAAAGTATTCGCTTAACTGTCCGTATGCTTTGTCGGACAGGGAGGAAGGCTTTCCTTTGTTTTGTGTTTCGGCTTCGTATGCAGAATGTGTACGCGCTATATTTTGCACGGCGCGGATATACCCCTCATCGTAGAATATACGGATATATCCGAGCGGTGAAGGGTAGAGGGCAAAATCAAATCGGGGGCGGACGGTCGGTGTCATACGGTTGACCTGATAAACCCGACTTTATACAGCCGCCGCTGCGTTATCGTGCACCGCATCGATAAATTCCCATGAGTTCAAAATCTTTTTTGCCGCAGGAGAAGCTATTCGCGCAAGGTCTCCGGTCATTAAACCGTCCTCAATTGTTTTAAGCGCGGCCTGTTCCAGTTTGCGGGCAAAATCCGCAAGTTCCGGTGTACCGTCAAGTACGGCACGTTTTGTCAAAGCCCCCGTCCATGCAAAGATGAGGGCGCAGGGGTTTGTGGACGTTTTTTCGCCTTTTTGATAGCGGTAGTAGTGCTTTTGTACGGTTCCGTGTGCGGCTTCGTATTCGTACACTCCGCTCGGAGATACCAATACGCTGGTCATCATCGCAAGGCTTCCGCAGGCGGAAGCGACCATATCGCTCATAACATCGCCGTCGTAGTTTTTGCAGGCCCACAAAAAGCCGCCTTTTGACTGCATAATGCGCGCAACCGCATCGTCAATCAGGGTGTAAAAATATTCTATCCCCTTATCGGCAAAGCGCTGTTTGAATTCCCCGTCAAATACGTTTTGAAAGATTTCCTTAAAACGCCCGTCGTAGGTTTTGCTTATCGTGTCCTTTGCCGCAAACCATACGTCGATTTTTTGATCCAAAGCATATAAAAAGCAGGTACGCGCAAAGCCGGCGATGGAAGCGTCGGTATTGTGAATACCCTGCAAAATTCCGGGCCCCTGTAATTCGGCGATTGTTTTGCGCGTTTCGTTGCCTGCGGCATCGGTAAACACCAGTTCCGCCTTTCCCGGCCCCGAGGCGTACAGTTCGCAATTTTTGTAAATATCGCCGTATGCGTGCCGTCCCAAAATAAGCGGTTTTTCCCAGCAGCTCACCGTCCCTTTTATGTTTTTTAAAAGAATCGGTTTGCGGAATACGGTTCCGTCCAATTCGGCACGGATAATCGCGTTGGGGCTGGGGGTTAAGTGCTTCAGGCCGTATTCTTCCATGCGCGCCTTGTTTGATGTAATTGTTGCGCATTTTACCCCGACGCCCAGCCGCTTTATTGCACGGGCTGCCTCGTAGGTAACTTCATCGTTTGTATCGTCCCTGTGTTTTAAGCCCAAATCGTAGTATTCGGTTTTTAAGTCCACAAAGGGCTCCAGCAATTTTTCTTTTATTACAGCCCACAGCACACGGGTCATTTCATCACCGTCGAGTTCGGCGACGGCATTTTTCATTGCGATTTTATTCATATAAGTTTCCTTAATTTGCAGATTACTTTTTGTTAAAAACCTCGTTTTTCAACGGATGCTTTTTTACTAAAAGCGTGTTTGTATGGAGTATATTATACTTTTGATTTTTGAATCTGTCAAACTCTCGGTTTCGTCTTCTCGGACTGTTTCTCCTATAGCGTCAGGTCTTTCGAAATAAGAAAAACAGATATTTAAATAGGTTGTTAAGATTAAAATTTATTCTTGTCAATTCGCCGATCTCGTTGTAAACTGTATATATGTGTATCTCTAAAAACTTGGTCAGATTTTTAGAGATACCCGATTCTGAAAAATATCGAATATCTTGCAGAGCATTACGTGTTTTCC
>CAUURR010000178.1:0-4065 GCA_963547555.1 uncultured Treponema sp.
AACAGATTGTCTTGTGAACACCCGTTAAATTTCGCCAATCTTTTTTTTGCAAAGGTTAAAAAATTGTCAATACTTTTTTCATCATTTGTATCCGCAACCGTATCGTGAATGTTTTCACCGTTTTTGCAAAAAACTCTGTATTGATCGTATTCCTTTAATTGCAGGGGGGTATTCCCGCTTTTTCCGTTTTCAAAACCGCCATATTCAAGAAGTCTTTCCCGAAGCTTTGTAAACAGATTTTCGTGCAAATAAGTGTGCAATATCGTAATAAAAATCTTTTTTTCCCGTTTTAACAAACCCAAAACGGGACGTTCTTCCAAAAGCCGCTTTAATCGTTTACCCGGTATCGTTTTTGCTTCAAAATGGAGTTTTTCCGCAACAGAGGTATTCATTAAGCGGTTATATTCGGCAATGCTGTACTTGACTATCTTTTCACGAATAAGCGTAAAATAACGGTTTACCGTGTTTCTATTTACGCCGGCAATTTTTGCGGTTGCGGTTGCTGTCAAATCCTCCCCGAAACATAAAAAAATTCTATTCGTTTTTGTCGTTGTAAGTCTTGAAAACATAATGAATTAACCTGCCTTCAGAACATTTATTCTAGTCAAGGTTGTATATGTATAATATACATCTAAAGAGGAAAAAAGACAAGAAAAAAAACAAAATTTATTTTTTTATTGTGATTTGAACAGCCGTAAAAAGGGCGCGTGATACCTCGCCGGGAGTTAAGCCTTCCGTGTCGATGTGTACATGAGCCTTTTTTTTATATTCGGCCGTTCTGCACATATATACTTCATGAAAAACGGAACGGCGCTCGGCAGCGTTTGCGGGCTTCCGTTTTTCGATATAAGCCGGAAAGCTTCCTGTCCGCTTTGCACGCGTACAAATACGCTCAAAGGCCGTATGCTCGCTTACGTGTAAATAGATAAAAACGCCGATTGTTTCCAATACGGAAAGGGCTCGTTCGTTATCGCAAATCCCGCCCCCGGCTGCAACGACGGCTTTCAAAAAGGGTTCGCTTCGGCGTATTTGAAGAAGATTTTTCAAAAAAAGACAGGCTTCCCATTCCGCCTGTTTAAAAGCTTCAGCTCCTTGTTCGGTATACAGCTTACGGCAGCTTATGCCGGTATTTTTTTCGATAAGCTCATCGATATCGTAAAAATCACAGCCGATACGTTCCGCCGTCAGTTTGCCCACGGTCGTTTTTCCCGAATGTTGAATACCCGTTAAAATAATACAATTCACAGGTTTTACTATACAATCTTTTATTGTACCTGTACAGCATTCCCGTCATTATAGAGAATGCCGGGATAACGCTGCGGAAACGCAGGCCTATAGCGTTGTTTTGAACGGCACCATTAATCAACAGCCCCGTCGCGAGCGTCGTCGAGAAACAGCGGGGGTAATACCCTCCGCACGAATAAAAAAAGGGCTGTCCCGAAACAGAAGTTTTAGGACAACCCCTCTTATATAAGAAAAGGTAATTTTGCACCAACCCCGTTACGGATGTGCGTCAAACCATTCTTTCCAGAATTCTTCGCCCTTATCCAGTGTAACGACTTCTCCGACATACTTAAGTTTATTGAAAGCGTTACCGAAATAGCTAAACAGGTACGGGCGGCCGTCTTTGTAATAGATTCCGTAAGGGAATATTCTATTCTCCTTAAAATTGTTGTCAACAACATAGATTGCAATGATATTTTTTTCCTCATCAAAGACCGCACCCCAAAGCGTTATCGCATGAGCATAAGCGTGGCCGTTTTCTTTTGACCCCTCTATATTCAGTCCGATTGCTTTTTGGGAATCAAGTGCCTCGGTTATTGTGCTTTCAAAATCGAATTTATCATGAATTCTTTTGACTACAATGGGAGATTTTTCATTGCTAAACATATCTTTGAACAAAGCAGGACCTTCAAATCCGGGATTTTCCCTTTTAGCTTTATCCGAAGAGATCTTTGCATTGCCATACAGATACCATGAAAGTCCGCCAATAATATAGTCTCCCTTCGATCCGTTATGCGCTTTTGTTCTGAAAGTGTTTGCTATATAGCTTTTCTTTTTTTCTTCTTTATCAAGAAGCCCTCTGTTGTAGTAGTGCTTATATTCAGCCTGCTCTTCCGGCGATTTGTCTCTTATATACCTGCTTATGTTGGCTTCGTTCTGCACAAACCACCAATGCAACATATTGGAGGATGTTTTTGCCCAACACTGATATCCGTCTGCACCTTCAGGAGCAACTATGTTCAGGTGGGTTACCTTTCTATTGTTAAACCATTTTGTAGTAGTACTTTCATTCCAGTAGAAAATCTTATCGTCGTCCCAATAGAAATTCTTAGTTTGACCGACATGATGAATCGGAATTATTTCTTTTTCAGCCGATGTCGGCTCTCCTATTCCGTCTACCCATTTTATCGTTACATTCGGATGTTCATTTTCTTTTTGGGTGAATGTTACTTCCAGCTCCTTTCCGTCGGCGCCTTTAATATATCTACCGTTGGCATCCTTAAACTTGATATACGCAACTCTGTCCCACACGGTTTTGTTCGGCTTGGCGCTCAAGTGTACCGTATCTTCCGTTTCACTTGTAATGCTGTCTTTTCTATCAACTTTCAGCCAATCGCTTGCAACTTCAACAGTGTAATCGAGTTTATCGTGCAGTGTTTTTACCTTAAAGGTCGAATCTGTGTCATCACTGCCAATCTTATATTCTTTTTCCGTTATTTTAATTTCAGGTTTTTGTGTTACAATAAGAGGAAGCGTCTTTGTAATTTCGGGATTGCTCCGTGACTTTACGGTTATGTTTACGCTTCCTTCCGATTGAGCGGTTACCGTTCCGTTATAAATAGATACATTGCCATTATCGGGAGTATAAATAAGCCCCTTGTCTGTTGCGATATCCGGCTTTGCCTTTATTATATCATTAAGGTTTAAAGCTTCTCCTCCAATATGTAACTTCTTACGGAAAACTGCAGGTACTTCAATATCCTCAACGGAAACCGGTTCCGGCGTAACGGTAACATTGATTGTTTTTTGAACACCGCTCGCCGCCTTTATCGTAATGACGGTTTCTCCCTCCGTCTTTGCCGTAATCAAACCGTTGTTATCGACGGATGCAATGCCGTCATTTTGCGATGAATAAGTCAGTGTTTTATTCTCTGCATTTTCAGGCAAAACACTCACCTGTAATTGCCGTGTAGTCAACTTTGCAATCGAAACGGTTGAGTCACCGGAATCAATATTGATTACTTGAACAGCCGCAGGAATATCAGGTTTAGCAGCAGTCTTTGATACGAGGTTATCTTTACACGATGTAACCAGAAAAACGGCAAGCGCCGCAAAAGCGATGATGTTAATTTTCTTCATTATATAATCTCCATTATATTTATAATATATTGTTTTGAAGATACTGTCAAGACAATGTCAAGAATTGCAATAAAATGCATAAAAACCGCAAGAGTTTCAAATAAAATCATAAAGAATCGAGCGAGGAGTCGGCTTTTCGGCATTAAAAAGGCTTGTCAATAAACAAAAATGTATATATAATACGGGTAATGGCATTTAAGCAACGTAAAAACGAACGATTTTTTCAAACGGGTAAAGTATCGATACCCGATCTCTGCGTTTTTCCCGGACTTTTAGTTGACATCAGCACAGGCGGCTGCAGAATCCGTTTTCCCGCACCGCTTGAACCGGATGAAGAATTCGACTATCAGGCTTCTTTTGCCCTTTCGTGGAAAACGGCACCCGCTCCCTTTGTATTGATTTTACAGCCCCGCTGGAAAAAAACGGAGGCTTCAGGAACCGAAATCGGCTTTGAAGTTTTACGCTCACCGGGAACAAAGCACCTCGTATCTTATATAGAGTATTGTACACACGAAGAATTGGGTGCGGCGGTATGTCCGCGTTCAAGCGATTTTATCTGAATAATAAACCGTAAATACATTCGGTTCCCGAAAGAGCGAATGTGCATTTCCCGTTTATGTTTTCCGTTTCACGTTTTTCCGATTTTATAGACAACGGTCTTTTCTTTTGATATAATGAGTTTTGTTCCGAAATCGAATTTTT
>CAUURR010000179.1:0-4064 GCA_963547555.1 uncultured Treponema sp.
AAGCTTTTGCAAAAAAATATTCACATTACGAATTTATTTCCCGATAAAAGCCAAGGCTTTGTTTTCCTTATTCCGGAACACCGACGCAACCTTTACGTTAAACATATCTTCCAACCCGCGCCTATATGTTACAATATGTGAAATATGGTTCAGCGTCATCTGCGGTGTGCGGTTGTTGCGTACGCGGTGGGTGCCGGCATTGTACATTGCAAGGGCGGATATTTCGTTCCCGCCTATATCGAGGCAATAGCGTAAAAATGCCAACCCCTGTTTTGCACTGATGTACGGGTTAAAAAAGTCGTCTTCGGTAAAGCCGGGAAAAGACTCGCTGTTTAATTGAAACAATCCGCGATCGACCGATGCGTTGCTGTTTCCGTTTACCGCACGTACCTTATAGCGGCTTTCGTTAAATGCAAGCGAAAAGGCAAGTGCAATGGGAATGTTGTAAATATCGGCATATTCCAAAATTGCCAAGGCCACATCGCGGTTTCCCGTAACGCTTTCATAAAACTCGATAACCGCATTGCGTGTGATAAGCTGCCGATACAGTTCAAGTCCGGAATCCGTTTCTTTTCCTTTGGTGCTGATTTCATTGTGCAGATTTTCGGGATTTAAAGCGTTTGCAATGGGTTTGCCTAATAAAAGAGGGTCAGCATCTTCCTCGGCAAGCCATGTTTTTTCGTTGCGGATTCTTTCGGCTGTGTTGCGGGTTTCAACTGTTTGAGGTAAAAAAAAGCCGACACAAAGAGCGGCGGTTAAAAGCAACATAATAAAAGTAAGGGGCCCGGCGAATATTCCCGCCGATTCGCTGCGGCCGTTTGTACACATTTTCATATAAAAACTCCCACAAAAGTATGTACATAATATACACAAATATGGGAGTTAGGGCAATGTAAAATGATGAAAAATAGCAGTGTTTTTTGTAGTATTCCGCATTTAATGCGATTAGTCAACGTTCCGGTTTATAAGGCGCACACTGATGATTCCTTCGATATCCGATATTTTTTTGATGACCGAATCGTCCGGGATGCCTTCTATATCAATGATGTTATAGGCCAGTTCGTCACGGTTACGGTTTATCATCGAATATATGTTTTGCTGAGCGCCCGCCAATACGGTGGTGATTTGACCTACCATGTTGGGAATGTTTTTATTTGCGATACACAAACGCGTTCCGCCTGCGGGAATATCGCCTTCCATTTTGCAGCGGGGAAAATTGACCGAATTTTCAACAGTTCCTTTTTCGAGAAAATCGCGCAGTTCATTAACTGCCATAAAAGCGCAGTTTTCTTCGGCTTCGGGGGTGGTTGCACCGAGGTGCGGAAGACAGATGATGCCTTCGGTATTTAAAAGCTCTTTATCGGTAAAATCTGTTATAAAGCAGGAAACGCGGCCGTCTTTTACCGCAGCGCACATATCCGCATTGACCACGAGGCCTCCGCGCGCAAAGTTCAGTATGCGCACGCCTTTTTTGACGTTTTTTAAGCGATCGGCATTTATGAGCCCCTTTGTTTCGGCGGTTTGCGGAATATGCAAACTGATATAATCGGAACGTGCGAATAAGCTGTCCAGGTTTTCGGCTTTTTTTACATCTCGGTTGAGTGCCCATGCGGCGTCTACGGAAATAAATGGATCATAACCGATAACGCGCATACCAAGCTCTATCGCCGTATTTGCAACCATTGCACCGATTGCACCCAAGCCGATAACGCCGAGCCGTTTGCCGCGCAGTTCGGGGCCGGCAAATTGCGATTTTCCTTTTTCCGCCAAATCGGGAATGTCTCCGTCGGCATTTTTTAAGCTTTCCGCCCAGCGGTTTGCCGCGATAATCGGACGGCTTGAAAAGAGGAGGGCGGCTATGGTCAATTCTTTAACGGCGTTTGCATTTGCGCCGGGGGTATTGAATATGGCAACACCTTTTGCGGTTAAAGCGGAAACGGGGATATTGTTTGTTCCGGCTCCGGCGCGGGCAACCGCCTTTACGGTGGAAGGAATATCGATTTCGTGCATATCGGCAGAGCGGACAATTATTGCGTCGGGATTTAAAATCTCCGATGCGATTTCATATTGATCACGCGGAAACTGCTCCAATCCTTTTGAAGATATTTTATTAAGCGTTTGTATTTTGTACATAAAAACTTCCTTTTATTCGTGCTGAGGGTTTAATACCCCGACGCGAGCGTCGGGGGGGATTTTATTATGCGCGGGCTTTTGCAAAGCCTTCCATAAAATCAATCAAAGCATGTACGCCCTGTATATCCATTGCGTTATACAAAGAAGCGCGCATACCGCCGACCAATCGGTGGCCTGCAAGATTTACCAGGCCCGCTTTTTCCGCTTCGGATACGAATTCCTTGTTTAAGAGAGCGGCCTTTTCCGCATCTTTTTCGCGTGTTAAAAAGGGAATGTTCATAAGGGAGCGGCTGTTTTTTTCGACCGGTGAAAAATAAAAATTGCTTTTATCCAGAAACTCGTAAAAAAGATTCGCCTTTTTTTCGTTACGCTCTTTCATGCCCGCAGCCCCGCCGTTTTTTTCTATCCATTCAAGAACGAGTCCCATCATATAAATATTCCAGCAGGGCGGGGTATTGTACATGGAAGCATTTTCCGTATGAGTTTTATATTGCAGCATGGTCGGCGTTCCGTCTATCGGATTGTCCGTTACGAGGTCTTTTCGGATAATGACAAGGGTAAGGCCCGCCGGTGCAAGGTTTTTTTGTGCCCCCGCATATAAAAGAGCGAAGCGGGAAACGTCCAGCGGCTCGGATAAAATACAGCTTGAAATATCCGACACGAGGGGAATGGACTTTCCGTCCGGCCCCGTTCCCGTTTCGGGGATGTGCTTCCAATGTGTTCCCATAATCGTGTTGTTTAAGGTGATGTGGGCGTAGTCATAATCGCCTTCGATTTTATTCACGGCGGGAATATAGGTGAAGTTTTTATCCTGAGAAGAAGCGATTTCTTCGGCGTGCAGATATTTTTTTGCCTCCGCGAGAGCTTTTTTTGACCATACGCCCGTATTGACATAGGCCGCTTTTCCGCTTTTTTTTAAGTTCATCGGAACCATGGCAAACTGGGTGCTCGCTCCACCCTGTAAAAATAATACATCATAATTTTCGGGAATGTGCATAAGGCGGCGAAGCAAGTTTTCCGTGTTTTGTATAATCGGTTCAAAGGTTTTGGAGCGGTGGCTCATTTCCATAACGCTTTGACCGCTTCCCTGCCAATCGCACATTTGAGCTGCGGCTATTTGTAAAACCTCTTCGGCTAAAACCGAGGGCCCTGCGGAAAAATTGTACACTTTCATAAAATCCTCCGTGATTATAATTCAGCATGCCAGATTTTGCAAAGAAATCGGCAGCGAAAGGTTTTCTGTTTTTGTATATTTTGACGACGGCAAAATTGTCGAACTGTAGTTTACAATGCCCTTTATACCGCTTTTTGTAAGGCGGTCGGCCGCTTCCGACGCATTATTGATGTCGGCACTTAAAATTGCATAGCGTATCCGTTCGGCTTCGATAATACGTTCAAGATGCGACAGGGCGTAGAGCGGAAAAGGGGCGTTCAGAGTTTCCACACGATTTAAACTTGCGTCAAAGCCGGCGGTAATAGCAAAGGAGGAATCGTCAAGCAGGCAGCTTTCGATAAGTGCTTTGCCGAATGTTCCCAAACCGATAAGGCAGCATTTTTCGCTTTGGGTATTTTTTGCCGGAAACAAAGCCGTTTGAATCGCCTCAATTAAATCCGTGCGCTTATAGCCGTTTGACTTGCCCTGTATCGGTTTTACCTGCCGGAACTGCCGAATGTTTTGCGCATTCAATATATAGGAAAGGTCTTTGCGGATTGTGGTACTTGTCCAGCCCGTCAATTTCTGCAAATGCGTTGATGTAAGCATTTCCGTTTGCAATTCTTGTATAATACGGGACAGGCGGATGAGGCGCTTTTTGGAAGGTTCGGGTATTTGCATACGCATTCCTTTTTACGCATTGATTCGTTTTTTTTGTGAAATAAATCACAGTACGATAGATATATTATACTTGTTTTGATGGAAAGCGTCAATGCTT
>CAUURR010000180.1:0-4050 GCA_963547555.1 uncultured Treponema sp.
TTCAAGCGATGAAAAATTGTGCGTACAAAAATCCGGGTGGAATCCGCAGAGGCACAGGGCCGCTTTCGGAATCGAAAATACCGATCCTACCTGATTAAAGGCGGCAAGGCTTTTATACGAGCGCACATCTTCGCTTTTACCGTTATCGATGGAACGAAGCCGTATAAGCTTTTCGGGAATCGAGCGCACGTATACCTGAACGCTTTGCTGTCCGTTTAAATCGACCGCCGCATTTAAAACGGCACCGCCGTTTATATTGCAAAAGGGCGGGGTGTCGCTCCAGCCGCCTGCAATGTCGATACGCACGGGGCTTCGTCCCCACACGATTTGATCCGAATATAAATCGTAGCGCGGCATAACGGGGTTTGCCGACTGCACGATAAGATCGCGCAATACCGCAAAGGCTTTATCCTTTTCTTTTTTTACCGACCGTTCATCTTTGCCGCACAATTCGGCAAAACGCGACCTGAACATAAAATCGCGCATACGGCTTATGTAGTCGACATTGTGCGTAAGAGGGGCGGGCAGCTTAATTCCGTTTTCCGCGTAAAGCCGGGCGGTAACGCTTAAATCGCTTTGGTAAAAAACACTTTTTTCGTAGTGCCGCGCCAATACGGGAAGATTTTTCAGACACAGATCATGCCGCTGTTTATACAAATACGGAATGTCGCACAAAGATGCGATGTCATCGGCGCATAGGCGCTTTGCATTAAGCCATTCGGATGCAGCTTTCCGGCATTCCTGCACACCGAATTTTTCTTCCGGCTTTAAGGCAATCATCCAATTTAAAAGAGAGGGAATATCATCTTTTTTTACAACCGGAAAAAGAGGCGCCGATTGAATGTCGGTAGCGCCGTCTATGCCGGTATCTTCAAATTGTATCCCGCGCCTTTTAAGCCATGTTTGAAAAGAAATCGAACACCACTTTGTTTTTTCGTCGCCGCAGTTTCCGCGGAACTCATCGTTTATTCCATAGGGGCGAAGGCACCAATCAATATTCCCGCCGTTTTGAGTACTGCGGACAGACACAAAATCGATACAGATATTCGCGGGAATATCAATCGTCCACTTGTTTTCAGGCGCGCCCGTAATAATCGTGTTTTCGCGGACTGTCCAACTTTGAGGAACCGAAGCGTTTTCTATCCAAATATTGCGGTGCGAAGAATTCCAGTCAATCCGAATGTCGGCATTTTGCACAAAAATACTCGGATGCGTTTTAACCTTTTTTTGCCAAATCGCACGTTGGTCGGTTACAAGGTTTTGTATTTTTTCGGTTGACGAAATAAGTTCCGCGCTTGTTCCGTAATGATAAAACTCACCCTTGTCGAGGCGCACAACCGCCGTTGTAAGCTGCGCAATGTCCGCATCCTTTACAGTCGGATTGACACCCATTGCAGGGCCGAAGTCCGAATATAAATCGTAAAAACGCGGAACGCTGTCCGTTTTTTTTGAAAGCGGCTTGCATTTTTTTTCAAGCACGCCGAGAGCCTTATCGCTTAAAATCCATATACCGATATCCATCATAAAAAAACGGCTTTGTCCGATTTTTTCAAGTTCCGAAGGAGAGGGCTTTTGCAGCATACAATCAAGTACTTCGGGTTTCTCTTTTTCGACGACGAACACGCCGTGACGGGACGCTTTTTCCGGAGTTGTCCACATCGCAAAACAGACAACATCGGCATCGGGTAAATTTTCGGGCAGTTCATCGATACGTACCAAAATATCGCCTGAAGCGATGAGGGTATTTTGATATTTTCCCGTCAAAGCCATGAGCTTTTCGTACAAACGGCTTTGCACATCTAAAAGGGTTTGCGTAATAGGCTGTCCTATCGCCCAGCGAAAAACGGGAATCGGCGTCAGCAGTTTTCCCCACACCGCATAAGAGGGGAGCCGTCTGCTTTGACCGCCTGCGTGAATAATAATTCGCTTGGTTTCGCAACTCGTACCGTTATCGAAAGTTTGTTTGCCGCCGATTTGCTTACAAGCTTCCCGCTCTTTTTGTAAAAGCCATGCAGTCGCTCCGCCCGAACCGATTTTAGCTCCCTTGGGGTCGGCTGCCGCAATGTAACGGCGATCTGCGGTATCGGGAAGAATTTTTTCCCTGCATGAGGCAAAGTTTTCGGGAACGGATAAAAGATACTGCATTAAATCACATCCACAAAAGTGCGTTCGTTGCGGTTAAACAATACAAGACCGAAAAACATAAAAAGTGCCGTTTCGGCAAGGCTGATTAAAATCATCGAGGAAGGAACATTTCCCGCACCGTAAAACCAGATTCTGAACAGTTCTATGGGCGCGCTCATGGGGTTTACATAAAACACCCACCAAAACTTTTGCGGCGCTTCCGATAAGGGATAGACAATCGGCGTTGCGTACATTGCAAGCGAAAGGCCGAATCCCAAAAGCTGATTTAAATCGCGGTACTTTGTCGTGAGTGCCGATATAATCATACCGAAGCCCGTTCCCATCGCTCCTACCCAAATAACAAGCAAGGGCAGGGCAAGTACCCAAAATGAAGGATACACCGGAGCCTTTATCACAATATAGTAAATATAAAAGACCATGAGGGTTGCAAATTGAATGCCCAGCTTTATCATGTGGCCGACCGTCGTCGAAATGGGAACGGTAAGGCGCGGAAAATACACCTTGCCGAATATTCCCGAGTTGGATGAAAAACATCCTGCCGCACTGTTCAAGCAAGCCGTAAAATAGGTCCAAAACATCGTACCGCCGTAGTAAAACAAAACGTAGGGAATCCCGTCCGTCCCGATTTGCGCTAAATTGCCGAAGACAAAGGAATACATGATTGTCGTAACCAGAGGCTGAACTATATACCACAAGGGGCCTAAAATCGTCTGCTTATAGGCGGTGGCAAAGTCGCGCTTAATAAACATTACAATCAAGTCGCGGTAGCGTATCAATTCGCGGATTTTCAAATCCAAAAGCCGATTTTTCGGCTCGAGAATCATATCCCAATGTTCATCTGTTATTGCCGTTTTTTGCATATGTGTTCCTATCCGAAATAATCTCATGCGGGCATTATCGTAATTTTTTTATCGGCTTGTACAAAAAGATCATAGGAATTTTCGGTTAAGATAATTCCTTCGTTTATTTGAAAAAAATCCATTGCCGATAAAAGACCTTTGAATTCTCTGTCGGTATTTTCGGCATCCATATGTTGATGTAATTAGCCTATATATGCCGTTTGTAACGACATAAAGCCCCGCACCTTTTTCTCCTCTATTCCAGCTTTTCAAAAATAAATTTGCAAAAGGTTTTTATACGGTTTATAAATGAAAGTTCAATACGGTCGCGCAAAAAAAATACGCTCGGGGCATTAACTCCGCCGATGCCGTATAAGACGATAAAGTCGTTGTATTTAAATGCATACACAAAGGACTGCATTTTTTCGGAACGGACAACGGTAATATTTTCGTATTTTACGTTGTCGGTATTTATCATTGAATAAAAAACTCCGTCGTCCGTATCCGATAAAACGATATCCACATTTAAGTCGCCGAACGGAAGCATATATAAATCCACATTCAATGTGCTGCCCGTTTCAGTCATATCGTTTTTTACAATCGATGCGCTCGAATACAAATCGAACCAATCCTGCGCACGCTCCGACCAATACGGAATTCCGACATATCCTTCCACATCAAGTAAAAGCGGTTTTATGTTTTGAATTAAGTTTTCATTTCCGCTCAAAGGCCGGATTTGAATCACTTCGGCCAAATACGCGGGTTTCAGCTTTTTAACCCGTTCAATAAGCTCAGCGGCTTGAGGCGTTACCGGATTCAAGCTTATATTTTTCGCTTTTCCGATATTCCTTATCAGGATTTCGCCGTCGGCAAGTTTTTGCCTTTCCTCGGCGGTTACGCTGTTGTTAAACAGTGCCTGCGAAAACAAAGCGGCCGACAAGGAAAAAGTACAGAGGGCAAAAAATAAAAACAATACCGATTTTTTTTTCATTATATTAAACTCCGAATTATACGGACAAGGCTTCGGCGGAACTTAAAATATCCATAACACCGGTACAGTGCTTAA
>CAUURR010000181.1:0-4042 GCA_963547555.1 uncultured Treponema sp.
TTCTTATATCGATGATACTGATAAAGCAGCCGAAAACTCTGCCCAAAATGAAGCGGAATCGAGCATATCCGTCGATGATACGGATACGGTAAAAAAAGTATCGGGTAAAAAAAAGTCCGCATCAACGGCAAAAAAATTGACTGTGATATATGAAGAAGAAAAAAAAGAAGAGCCCGATTTAAAGGCCGAATATAAGGCATTGTGTGCAGGCTTGAAACTGACTGCGAATAACCTGCCCGCTGCGGCAAAAAACGGTAACGCTTTTGATTCTGATTTTTCGGTTTTTGTCGCCGATAAAGCGGGAATGCCTGTTGAAAAAGTGAACATCACCGTAAAATACCCTTCAAATAATCTGAACGGCAGTATTGTATATGCTTCCGAAGATATAGTCAGCGATGCGGAAGGGAAAGCGGTATTTACAAGTCCGCTTCCCGAATTTTCGTGTTTATCCGAAATTCTGTTTTATGTTACTCCCGAAAAAACGGACGAAGCCGTATTGAAATATGCCGAAGAAAATGCCCTGCGTATGCCGTACCGCGTGTACACCGATAAAACACATAAAGTGATTTCCGTTTCCGTGGCGGATTACACTCCCTCGGGAAAACCCGTAACATCAAACAGTTATTCTTCATCGGCGCTTTTAAAAGCCCTGTATAAAAAAGGATTTCGCCGAGTGGGAAATGCGGACTTTATCGATGAAATAGACAGCGGCAACACAAAACTTTTATATAAAAATTCATCGGCTTTGTTTTCGGGTGCCGTCGATTATTTGATTTTCGGAACGGTGAAATATGAAAAACCCGTTGAGCAAAATGCCGAAGGCTTATACACGGTTACGCTGAATGCCGAACTTTCCCTTATGGAAATGAAAAGCGGAACCGTTATTTTAAACACAAAACGTGTTTTTACCTCGGAACATAAGAACGAATGGCAGCTGTTGGACAATATACGCAATACAATGATGGCTCCCGAATTTGCCGATTTTTTATATTATAATTTTTAAACCGACAGGAATTATATTATGGAATACACCGATACAAGAGACGGTTCGGTAAGAACCGACTTAAAAACAGCCGTACTTAGCGGAATGAATCCGGCAACGGGAGGCTTATATATCCCCGTTACGATTCCGCATTTGAACGCCGACCTGCTCAATAAATCTTACGGGCCTTCATTCAGAGATGTTGCCTTTGAAATTGCAAAATTATACTGTGGCGATGATATTCCCGATTCGGATTTGCAAGAAATTATTGCGGACTGCTACCCTTTTAATGCACCCGTTGTCCCCATAGATCCTGTTACCTATATTTTGGAATTGTTTCACGGCCCTACCTGTGCTTTTAAAGATTTCGGGGCACGTTTTATGGCGCGCCTGATGGCTTATTTTAACCGCGACGAAAATAAGCCTCTGCACATTTTGGTTGCAACTTCAGGCGATACCGGCAGTGCGGTCGGGAGCGCGTTTTCGGGAGTCGAAGGTATCGATGTAACAATTCTCTATCCCAAAGGAAAAATAAGCCGCTTACAGGAAAAACAGCTTTCGACCTTTACGGGCAATGTACGCGCCCTTGCCGTAGAAGGCAGTTTTGACGATTGTCAGCGTTTGGTAAAAACCGCTTTTACCGATACCGCATTACGGAAAAAATTCAGATTGTCGTCGGCAAATTCAATCAATATTTCGCGCCTTTTACCGCAAAGTTTTTATTATGTATATGCCGCTCTTTCGGTAAAATGCCGCAGCCTGCACGACAATAAAATAGAAAATCCGTCAATTATCGTTATTGTACCTTCAGGAAACTTCGGCAACTTGACGTCGGGCTTAATCGCTCAAAAAATGGGCGCTCCCATTACCGGCTTTGTCGCGGCAACAAACGCCAACAAAACCGTTCCCGATTGGCTTGTTAGCGGACGCTATGAGCCGCGCCCTTCAATTCCCACCCTTTCAAATGCGATGGATGTAGGGGCTCCGAGTAATCACGAGCGTATAACGGCTTTATATACACACGATGAATTAAAAAAATTTTTGGCTTCATATTGGACGGATGATAACGGAACCCTTAAAGGCATTACATCCTGCCACGAACGCACGGGCTATATTATAGACCCTCACGGAGCAGTGGGCTGGCAGGCATGGTACGATATACGCAAAGGTGCCATGCTCAAGCTTATGTCGGGCTTTCCGAACAACGCTGAAAATCCCGGTTTAACGCCGAATATTCCCGTATGGGCACAAAGTATTTTGGATAATAAGGCTGTCGGCATAGTACTGGAAACGGCTCATCCTGCAAAATTTGCCGATACCGTAAAACAGGCAATCGGCCGTGAACCGCCCATGCCCGACCGTTTGGAAAAAATACTCAATTTACCCGACAGATCGATTGCTATGCAAAACGATTATGAGACTTTTTCCAAATGGCTGCAAAAAAATTTATCCGCATAATATCGGAAAAATCTGCAAAAAAATGCTACAAAACGCTACAAAAACGCTGTAAAACACTTGACAGTTTTCGGACTTTTTGCTAGTATCATTTTCAGCCGTTTTATCAAACGGTGCTTTGCGGATGTCATATAACGGCTATTATCTCAGCCTTCCAAGCTGATGACGTGGGTTCGACTCCCATCATCCGCTCTTCCCCCTGATACACTGAAAAATACGGACTCAACCGATATTCTTTGACGGTTTAAATTATTATCCGTTATGTATTAATTATACGAATGGCGTACACATATTGACACAAAGCTTCCCAAATGTTAGTATAATTGAACATTAAAGTCGGTTACAGTTTACCTACACCTTATCTCATTAAAGATTTTACGGAGATTTTATGAAGTATAAATATTTTTTTTATGCGATACTTATTGCAATCGTTACCCTTTTTACGGCATGTGATATGTACAGTATTCCGAGCCCTCCTCCTAAAGAAATACAGGGAGCGTATTGGGGTTCCATGAGTGTTTTGGGGACATCGGGAGATGTATGTATTGAAATAAACGAAAATTCCGTTGTGCTTCACAGCGATACGATGGGTGCAAGTTATTCTCTTATAAAAGCCGAAAAAAAAGACGGTCTTTGGCTTGTTTCCTGTTATAAACCCGGAGAAAACACCTATTTGCCTACAAGACATACAACCCTTTCCGTTAATACAAATGTTTCGCCTTATACATGCAAACCCAAAATCATTCCGATGAGTTTATTTTCGCAATTTTCGGACTGTCAAAAAGGCGCCCCCTATGACGGACGTTTTAAAAAATAAGTTTTAAAAGCCGCTTAAGGATTCCGGTATGAAATTAAAAGTAAGTGTATTATTCTGTTTGTTTTGCTGTGTATCGTTTTTATATGCCGAAAAAACAGCCGATGAAAACGCCGTTATTGTTGTAAGCAGTTCAAAAATTGAAGAAAGCAGCGATGAGGCGGTTGAAAAAGTTGAGGTCATTACAAATGAAGATATAAAGCAAAGCGGTGCAAAAACCTTAAGTGAAGCGGTACGCAATAATGCCGGAATCGTGATTTCGGGTCATCCGACGGATTCAATCAGCATGCAAGGCTTCAGCGGAAAGTATGTAAAGATTCTTATCGACGGCGTTGCCGTATCGGGCGATCTGGGCGGAGCAACACCGGTGTACCAAATTCCGGTAGAAGACATAGAGCGCATCGAAATAATTAAAGGAGCATCGTCAGCCCTGTACGGCTCGGACGCTATGGGCGGTGTAATAAACATTATTACGAAAAAAAACAAAGCCTCCCAAAAAGACGCGGCATCAGGGAAAGACAATGCCGGCAAACGAAAATTCAATATCGATTTTTCAACCGAATTCGCAAGCAATATCCGCACTTATACGTCAGCCGGTTTTTCCTATACGGGACCTAAATTCAGCGGTTCGGCAACGGGTTCTTTTGACTGGAACCGCGGCTTTATAGAACGGCTCAACACCGTTTTTCTGGATGATGTAAAAATTTACAAAGTGCCGTCAAACCGCCTCGGCTTTGTCCGTGCAAAAGGAGACTGGAACATTACCGGAGGTTCAATCGGTATCTACGGAC
>CAUURR010000182.1:0-4021 GCA_963547555.1 uncultured Treponema sp.
ATCTTTTTGCTCCGGAAGTTTTTTTAACGGGCGAAAACGGACAGGGTAAAACGAACATTTTGGAATCTTTGTATATGATTTCGTACGGATCCTCTTTCCGCACAAAAAACGATGGGGAAATTATCCGTTCGGGCGAAGATTCTTACGGCATACGCGGTTTTTATAAAGACGAAAACGGAAAAGCCGATACAATTGCCCTTCAATATGCAAAAAGCGCCGGAAAAAAAAAGCTGTTAAAAAACGGAAAAGTTTTAACCGACCGTAAAGATTTAATACAGACGATACCCTGCGTTCTTTTTTGCCACGACGATTTGGATTTTGCCGTGGGAGAGCCGGAACGGCGGCGTTTTTTTATCGATCAGTCTTTATCGATGTACGACGTTTTATACATAGACGTTTTGCGCAAATACAAAAAAATACTGAAAATACGCAACATGCTTTTGCGCGAAGAACGCATTGATATGCTCGATATTTACGATATCGAATTGGCAAAAAACGGTCTTACGATTGTTAAAAAGCGGAACGAAGCGCTGTTCCGCTTCAATCGAATTTTTGCGCCCTTATACGAAGAAGTTACGGGAATCGACAAAGTTTCGATCGCCTACGATTCGTCGTGGAAAGAAAAAAAGGAAGAAGAAATCCTCGCGCTGCTTCAGGAAAAACGGCAAAGCGATATTGTAATGAAAACGACTTTAAGCGGGCCGCACCGCGACAGGATCCGTTTTATGCGGCATCAACAGCCGTTTATTCCGACCGCATCGACCGGCCAGCGGCGCCTTGCGGCCATTTTGCTCAGGGTATGCCAAGCCGTTTTATATACCGAAACCGTTTCGAAAAAGCCCGTTTTACTTATGGACGATGTTCTTTTGGAACTGGATATTGCAAAACGAGAACGCATAACCGCGCTGCTTCCCCAATACGATCAGCTTTTTTGTACCTTTTTGCCCGAAGAACCCTACGCGCGCTATAAGAGAAGTTCGACAAAGGTATATGAAGTAAAAAACGGTGGTTTAACACCGACGACGTAAAAGCAAAAGCGGAGAATATTAGATGAAGACGGATGATGTATACGTACAAAAAGCTTCGGACTTATTGGATTCGATTTTTACCGATATTTTTTCCAAGGCGCCTCAAGGCGGAGCCGATTTGGAAAGAGGCTGGAAAAATATTTTGCAAAAAATAAGCGGCGGCGAAAAACTTGCCGCGCACAGCCGCATTCGGGATTTAAAAAACGATTTACTGCATATCGAAACCGATCATCCCGGCTGGATACAGCTTTTTAACATGCACCAAAAACGTATATTAAAAGAGCTTAAAAAGGAATTCCCGGAGCTGTCCGTAAAGGGTTTTTCCTTTGTTTTGCGCGGAAAAGAAAAAAAAACGGAAAGCGGTTTACGCGATCTTACGGTTGAAGAAACGGAAAAATGGCTTGATGCGCGGGACGACTGCGGTCGATAAAAGAGCGTACAAAAAAAGCTATATTTTAAAATAAAAAAAGGGCCGCTAAAGGAGGAGGAAAAGCGACCCTTTTATGATTGTTGCTGCTGAGGATAATATATGAAAATGTAAAAAAAATGTCAATACTTTTTTCGCATTTATTGCTTTTTTTTGCATTATTTTGTAAAACATAAGAAAATAAAGGAGTTCACTATGAAAATAGGCATTATCGGCGCAATGAGTGTTGAAATCGAATATTTGAAAGAAATTCTTACCGGAATTGAAACGGCTAAAAAAGGCCGTCTTTTGTTTTATACGGGAAAGATCCGCGGCAAAGAAGCCGTTGTCGTACAAAGCGGGGTAGGCAAGGTAAACGCCGCAATGTGCACAACTTTATTAATTGAATGCTTCGGCGTAACGCACGTAATCAATACGGGTGTTGCCGGCGGCTTAAAAGAAGATTTGCACGTATTCGACATTGTCGTGTCGTCGTGCTGCATACATCACGATGTGGATGCGACCGGCTTCGGCTATAAACCCTGCGAAGTTCCGGGTTTAAAAACGGTCGATTTTGAAGCCGACGCTTTTCTTATTGAAACTACAAAAAAAGCGTGGAAAGAATGCGCTTTTTCATCGGTGCTTGTTGAAGGCCGTATCGCTTCCGGCGACGTTTTTGTCAATTCCGCACGGCGCAAAAAAGAAATCCGTTCGTTATGCGACGGCGCCTGTGTTGAAATGGAAGGCGCTTCCGTCGCGCAAGTGTGCCGGTTGAATTCAATTCCGTTCGTAGTTATCCGCTGTATTTCCGACATGGCGGAAAATACCGAAGAAGTATACGAAGAAAAAAAAGCCGCAAAAATAAGTTCGGTTTTGGTTGCGAATATATTCGGCTTGCTGTAATATATACCGTATGGAAAAGCTTGCGGTTGCGATTATTCCCGAACAATACACGGAAAGTTTTGTGTCGAACGTTTGCGAATGCGGGGCGCAAAAACTTATTGTTTTTTCGGGGCGCGGAACCGCAGGCCCCGTCTTGCTGCAAAAACTGGGTTTGGGCGCGACCGAAAAATCGATAATCGGATTTTTTGCTTCGTCCGAGGTATTGTCATGCATACGCAACTCTTGGGAAAAAGCGGAAGCGCAGCATAAAGATTGCACCGGCATCGTATTCAGCCTTTTAACGGAGAAACTCGATATGTCAAAAAAATCGGAACATACGCTTATTTGCGTTATTGTAAAATCGGGATACGGGGAGGCCGTTATGCAGGCTGCACGAAAAGCGGGCGCTCCCGGCGGAACGATTATTGATGCGAGAGGAACGGGAACCGAACAGGATATGAATTTTTTCGGCATACAGATAGTTCCCGAAAAAGAAACGGTGCTGATTGTCGCCGAAACGAAAACCTCCGATGCGATAACCGAATCGATAAAAAAATTACCGTTTTTCGGAAAGCCCGACTCGGGCATACTGTGCACCTTCGCGGCCGAATCCTGTTTCCATTTGGGAACTCATAATTGAAGCCGCTTGAGGCGCGGGACGTAGAGCGTTTTTTGCCGCCGCACATATCGGCGCTGTGCGCCGGAAAAATTACCGTTTTTAAAACAATCGATTCGACCAATTCCGAAGCAAAGCGGCGCTTATCCTGTGCCGAAAATTCGGCGGCCGAAGACCCTGCCGCGCTGCACGGAACCGTTTTGATTGCCGAAGAACAAAGCGGCGGCCGCGGCCGTTCGGGCAAAAGTTTTTTTTCGCCCGCCGGAAGCGGAATATATCTGAGCCTTATTTACATTCCCGGTGTTTCGGAACAAAAAAGTGCAGCCGAAGCGGCGAAAAGCGCCGATACTTCATTGATGACAGCCTTTGCCGCCGTATGCGTGTGCCGCTCTTTAAATGACTTGGGTATAGACGGCCGCATAAAATGGGTAAACGACGTTTTTGTAAACGGGAAAAAAGCATGCGGCATTTTAACCGAAGGTTTTATGCGCGGAAAAAAAATCGGCGCGATTGTTGCGGGAGTCGGCATAAACGTGTGCAAAGGACAAACCGACTTTCCCGGCGAACTGCGCGATATAGCCGGTTATATCACCGAAAATTCCGACACGGACAGAAACGCTCTTGCCGCATCGGTTGTTTCGAATATGCTCGATGCGTTTTCCGGCAAAACCGACAAGCGCGCATTGATGGACGAATATAAAAACCGCTCGTTTATTTTGGGAAAACGCATAAGGGTTATTTCGCCGCAAGGGATGTACGAAGCGATCGCCCGCGAAATAACCGACGATGCCCACCTTATTGTTGAAGATTCCGCCGGAAAGCGGCATGAATTGCTTTCCGGCGAAGTAAGCTTGCGTGTTTAACAGGCAACGATTTCTTTAATCAAAAATTCTCTGCCGCTCAGCGGTTCCAAACGTTCGCCGTTGCACTTCGGGCACTTTAAATTGTATTTAAACCCGTTGAATATTTCCCCGCAGTTTTTACATTTAACGTCGCCCGGAATAACTTCCAATTCAAGTTGTGTGTTTTCAAAGGACGTTTTGTACGCGGCGGCGGGGAAACAGTCTTCAAGATAAGAAGGAACGACAC
>CAUURR010000183.1:0-4009 GCA_963547555.1 uncultured Treponema sp.
CTAAAATGAAAAAAGCGGTATGCAATGAACGCCGGAAAAAAACATAGCCATTGTTTTTTCTTTTTTGCGCTGATTGCCTGCGCGGCCTTTTCGGCCGCAAGTTGTTCCCAAAGCACGGGTACTGCGCAGGATTTTTCTGCGGAAAAAACGCTGCGCGCTTCCGTTTCCGATTCGGCAGCCTCCGTTCAATGGACTTTAACCGATGCGTACACGCCGCCCGCCGAAGCGGAGCATACGGCCGGTACGGAAGATCAAAGTGCTTCGGGCGCTCATGCGTCGGCGGATACTTACACGCCAGCGGAGGTACGCTTACCTTCGGGGAGTTCTCAAAACGCCGAAAGCATTTTTGCTTCTCTTTTGTCGCTCGAAAAACCCGTCTATCCGTTTTTGGAAGGATTTACCGTATTGGATTCGAGCGCGCTGCCGAACGCCGCCCGGCCTCTTTTGAACCGAGTGTTGGAAGGCTGCAAATCAAAAAAGCTGGATGAAGCTTTTTTTGCTTCCGGCTTGGGCTTTTTAAAGATGCTTGCCGAATACGAGTTGCAATCGCTGCCCGAATCCGATTCGTGGATTGTCGGCTATGCGCAAAAGAGCGACGGTTCGGTATACGAAGTCCCCGTCCGTTTTTTCGGCGCGCGCGGCTTTTTCGACGCATATGTGTATATTGCCGAGGACGGTTCCGGGGAATATAAGGTCGAACAGCTGTTTTTCGGGAAAGCGGAAAAATGAATGCACCGCTTACGGGAATTGCGCGCGACGTCGTTGCCGATTTTTTATTTTCGGAAAAACCGCCGCTTGTGCTGCATACAGCATCCGGAGCGCGCACGGACCGAGAGCCGCTTACTCTTTCAAGTGCGCAATATGCGGCCGTATCGAACCGCCTGCTGTTTTTTCCCTTTGCCGCAGTACCCGAATTTTTTTTTGAAGCCGCGCGCATCGATGTCCGTTTTTTTTATAAGGGCAGGGGTGTGCGTTTTTTCGGAGAGCCTAAACGCGTAAAAAACGGTTTTGCGCTTATCGTTCCGCAAACGATTTTAAAATCGGATGATGTACCGCCCGTTTATTTAAAAGATATAAGCGCGTCGATATACATTCCCGGCTTTACAAGCGCGCAAGCCCGGTGCCGCCTCGCAGACGGGTTCGAACCTTTTGATAACCGGCAATGGCTGTGTTTTTCAAAAAAAGAAACGCTCCGGTCGCAGGGCTTTTTTGAAACGGTTTCTTCGTTGAGGAGCGTTGACCTTCCGCCCCTGTGCCGTGCCGTGGTAGACCGAACAAAAAGAATTTTGTATTTACCCGGTAAAAAAATTCCTTTAAGAAATTTTTTCCCTTTTCCCGTTTCCGTTACGGCCGACGATATAGCGGAGGATGAAAAATCCGGCATCGAAGCCGAAGTGCCGGCTCTTCCCTACGATGTGTATATTCCGCTTGCGCACGGCGACCGGCACAGCGTTCATACGGTACTTGCTTTTAAATCCTACAAACCGACGATCAGCCCCGTCGATATAGAAGAAAAATTACTCTTGCTTCCCGTTTGCCGATTTTTGGCTATGCCGCATAAAGACGGCGGTGCGATCTGGCACCGGCTGCAGCCGCTTTCGATTTTAAGCCTCAATCATTCATCGCTTATTTTGGGCGGTTCCGGTTTTTCGCACGGAACGGGTTCGGGTTTTGCCGGAGCGGGCTTTCCCGGTGCGGCGGAAAGCAGGGGGATGCCCTTTCCCCTAAGCGAAGGCGGCGAATACCGCATACGCATACGGATTTTTATCGGCCCCGTGTGCCGTGTGCTTGACGCAACTTTTTTCGTTTCCAAGCTGTATAAAAACGGGGAGGGGGCTTTGTGCGCCCTCTGTTCCTTTTCGCGCATTCAGGAAGAAGACCGGCGTTTTTTGTATGAAAAATACTACGGAGTCCTCTATAAATAAACGGGCGAATCTGCTATACTTCCGGCATGAAGGAAAGACAATCGGACGCGCAGCTGCGCCGCGAATTTTTTGCCGAAATGGGCGAACGCTTCGGCGATGAAGTGTTGTCGGTTGAAATGGTATGCCTCGAAGCCGACGACGATGTATTCGCCGCTTTGGAACTCAAACCCGTACAAAAAGGAATCGGTTTATGGGGCTTGCTTGTTTTGTGCAAAAAAAGTCTGCATTTTTACGCTCATCCCACCGAATCTCCGCTTTTGGGACTTTTCCGCGCCGCCTCAAACCGCAAACCGCCGGCCGAACAAACCCTGTCGTTCAATAAGTTTACCAATTTTAACATACGCAGCATCGAAAAGAAAACGCTGTTCGGCACGTCCCGTGAAAAATACCTGATCGCCGTTGACGCCGAATTGTCCGCGGGAAAAACTCTCGGCTTTTATTTCAGAACGCAAAACAAAGCCTCCGCGCTACTCGAAAAACTCGGGGTACTTGCCGGTTGCGGAACCGAATACCTGTAAAGTTTTACATTAACGAATCGCTTATCCGCCGTTTTGCCGCAGTGCCTCGTAGACGGGAACCAGCGCCTTATAGGTTTTGATAAAAATATCGTACCGACTTTCGTAGGCTTGTGTAAGTTTCTTGTCGGGCGGAATTGCGCTTTCAATCGGGTTGATTTTTTCAATGACGGAAAAATCATTAAAAATGCCCGATCCGATACCGGCGCATAGGATTGCCCCCAGCGACGTTGCCTGCGAAAGGTGTTTGGGAATGCCTATTTCCTTTCCCCAAACGGAAGCAAGAATTTTCAGCCACGTTTTATTTTTAGCGCCGCCGCCGATTACGCGCATCGAAAGCGGCCCCAAACTTTTTTCAAGGGAATTTAAAATGATTTTTAAATTAAACGCAACGCCTTCCATGCATGAGCGGAGCATGTCGATTTTTCCCGTCGAAGCATTCAAGCCCACAAAGGCGCCGCGTGCATTTGAATTCCACCACGGGCTGCGTTCTCCTAAAAGATAGGGAAGATATATGAGCTGCGACGTGTTGCCGCTTTCCAGTTGTTTGCGTATTTCGTCGTTTACATATGCAAAGCAAGAGGTTTTATTTGTTTGAAAGTCGGGAAAAAGATTTGTCATAAGCCATTCAATCGAATGCCCCGCGCTTTGCATTGTTCCGAGCGAAAGGTATTGCTCCCCGTCAAGATGTATAAGCGAAAAACAGGTTTTATCCGGATCGGCGAGGGGAGTTTTGCTTAATGTCCCGTTCCATGAAGAAGTTCCGAGCGCATTGTATGCGCTTCCCGTTTTATATACACCCGCGCCGGCCGTCGCGCAGCAGCCGTCACCGCCGCCGACTATGACCGGAATGCCGGCAATCAAGCCGCATTCTTCGGCTGCGGAAGAAGTCAGTGTTCCTGCAATATCGGTCGATTTTTTCAGTTCCGGTAATTTTTCTTCGGGAATGTACAGAGCTTCCAGCAGCTCGCTCCAATACTTTTTTGTGTTTCGGTTCAAGCAGCCCACATGCGATGCGTCGCTGTAGTCGGAGATAAAGTTCTCCGTCATTTTACGGATGACGTAATCTTTTACTTGGAGGAATTTATACGCGGCGTCGAAGATTTCCGGTTTATGTTCTTGGAACCACAGCATTTTTGCAATGCTGTAGGTGCCGTTTATGCGGTGCCCTGTTGTCGTATAAAAAGTGTTTTCATCGGCGGCCGAATACAGTTTATTCAGCTGTTCCGCCCCGCGCGGGTCGGCCCATTGTCCGCCTTTCCACAGGGGCTGGCCGTTTGTGCCCCGGGGACGGCCGGTATTATTATTTGCGCAAAAATACACGGCCGCTATATCGGCGGCGGAAATTCCGGTGCCGGTCAACAGTTTTTTTGTTGCCGTGCATACGGCTTGCCACCATTGTTCGGGATTGTGTTCGGCAAAACCGTCTTGCGGATAGTACGTTTGATAAACTTCGGTGCAATCTCCGACAATCGACAGCGTTTGCGTGTCAAAGAGAACCGCTTTATTTCCGCTCGTTCCCAAATCGTGCGCCAATAAATACCGTTTCATGTCCCGCTCCTAAAGCTT
>CAUURR010000184.1:0-3956 GCA_963547555.1 uncultured Treponema sp.
CTATTTGATATTGTTTCAGAATGTTTTCAGGATGAGGTTTGTGAAGTTGAAGAATGTGCTTTGATTCCTTGTGTACAAAGCATACCCGAGAACCGGAAGTCTTTCCTTTTTGAAATTCATCATAACCAAGATTTTTCAATAAACTTCTTAACTCATTGTAAGAAAAATCTTTCGGTTTTAATAAAAATCTTGCAAGCAGCTTATCAAATTTACTCACGTATAAAGTATACCACAGTTTTTATTTTTAAGCAACTAAAAGACAGTTGCTTAAATAAAAAACCGCTTTACAATCTCATACACAAGTAAAACAAGCACAAAAAGGCGGACGGCTAAAGAAAATGCAGAATAACTCATTTTTACTTTTTTTGTTTCAAAGGGAAAAGAAAAATACTTTTCAGGATGTGCCCAAGGATTAAAGCCGAACTGATAGACCGTGTTTTGGTAAGTGAATTCCAAAACCGAGCCGGGAATAAACATTTGCCGAATGCCGAACAATACGGCATTTTGTATTTTATCCGTATCGAAAATCCAATCGCCGCAGCGGATTTCTTTTTCATATACCTTAAAAACACCGCGGCGGGCAAACACCCAATTTTGAGAATAGCGGATGCCCCCTCCGGCTTCTAGATTTGTCGTCTTTGTCATACAGCGGTATAAGGGTTTAGACATAGTTTTTCCTCCTAATTAAAAAGTCAAAAAGAATGTGTTGCCTTCCGATTGTCTTTACGCACAAAATCAAACAAGTGTTTTATTTTATATAACTGTTCTTTTTTCCAGTATTTCGCCGCTTTCTGCACGCTGCACAAAAACATAGCCCGAACCGGCATACAGATTTTTAGCGGCGGAATTGGAATCCTCCACGTGCAGCCTGACTGTATCATAGCCGTATTCGGCTAAAAGTTTTTCAGCAAACCTGAGCGCATTGCGCGCTATGCCTTTACGCCGGTATTCGGGATAGACAAAAATATCCATAAGAAAGGCTATTTCTTTTCCCTCTTTTTTGACGGCAAAAAACCACAGATAACCGACCGTGATTTCGGCATCACTGTCTGCATAAAAGCCGGCATAGTCGGAACTAATATCAACACTGTCGGCGGCCTGTTTATCGGCACAAGTGCTTTTTATTTCAATTGCGTAAAGGTAATGTTTCTTTGTTTTTTCGCCGTCGGGAAGTAGAGCGTCTATTTCTTTTTCGCAAGCCGAGCGGGATTGTTTTGAAAAAGCGGCGAGGTTTTCAATCATATAAGGCTTAATTGTTTTATAAAGAGCGCCGTCCACGGGCTTTAAAACAATGTCCGCCATAACACCTGCTCTAGCCTATTCTTCTTCTTTTTCGACGCGGTCTACACCGATAACAAAATCGGGGGCGTCTATTTTAAGAATACATACGCCTTGACTTGTGCGCCCCTGCCTGCTTATTGCCGAAGCTTCGAGCTTGAGGGTTTTTCCCTGACTGGTTATGCACATCACTTCATCGTTGTCGGCAACGGCAATGACCCCGACAACTTCGCCGGTTTTGTCCGTTACATTGTAGCCGATTTGCCCCTGCGTTCCGCGTGAATGCACCGAAAACTGATCGAAGTCGACACGCTTTCCGTAGCCGGATTCGGTAAGCAAAAGCATATTCGCATTTGTATCGACGCGGACGGCAGCGGTTAATTCGTCCCCGACTGCAAGTTTTAAGCCGGAAACGCCGCGCGAAGAACGTCCCATCGGGCGTACGGATGTTTCGGTTATGCGCAGCACTTTTCCGCGGCGGGAGGCAAGCGCCAAATCATCGGTTCCGCCGGTAAGAATTGCCGAAACGATTTTATCTCCGGCGTCGAGGTTGATTGCAATAATCCCGCGGGTTTTTGCGTTTTTAAAATCGGCGGTTTTAACCTTTTTAATAACGCCGTTTGCGGTCGCCATAAACAAGTGGTGTTCTTCGCTGAATTCGCGCAGCGACACGACCGTAGCGATTTCTTCGTTCGCTCCGATCGCCAAAAGGCTTTTTATATGAGAACCGCGGGATGCGCGGCCGGCTTCGGGAATTTCGTGAACCTTAATCCAATAGGCTTTTCCCTCGGTCGAAATAAAGACAATGTAGTCGTGGGTGGACGCGACAAAAAGCTGTTTTATGTAATCGTCTTCAACGAGTTTTGCGCTGTTCGAGCCCTTGCCGCCCTTGCCTTGATTTTTATAGGCGGTAACGGGAACGCTTTTTATATAGCCCAAGCGCGAAATCAATATGACCATGTCTTCTTCTTTAATAAGGTCTTCGATATTGATTTCTTCAACCTCGTCGGCGACTATCGTCGTTTTTCTGTCATCGCCGAATTTTTCGGCAAGTTCAAGCGTTTCGTTTTTTACAAGCTGAAGGATTTTTTCAGGATGCGCAAGAAGGTCTTTGCATTTTTCGATAAAGATTTCAAGTTCTTCCAATTCTTTTTTAAGCGTTTCGATTTCGAGGCTTGTGAGGCGCTTAAGCTGCATATCGACAATGGCTTGAGCCTGTACATCATCGAACGAAAAGCGCTCCATAAGGCCGTTTTTTGCCGTCTGCGTATCGCGCGAAGAACGGATGATTTTTATCACTTCGTCGATATTGTCGATAGCGACAATGAGGGCGCGCAGGATGTGGGCGCGCTCTTCGGCTTTACGTAAATCAAAGCGGATGCGCCGTGTTACGACTTCGTTGCGGTGTTCGACAAAATAATGAATTAAAGACTTTAAAGTTAAAACTTCCGGCCGGCCTTTTACAAGGGCAAGGTTGTTTACGCTGAACGAAGATTGCAGCGCGGTTTTTGAAAAAAGCTGATTTAAGACAACCTTTGCAATCGCCCCGCGTTTAAGCTCGATAACAATGCGCAGTCCCGCCCTGTCCGAGCTTTCGTCGTTAATAGCGGCAATCCCATCGATTATTTTATCGCGGGCAAGCTCTCCTATACGGCTGCACAGCACGGTTGTATTTACCTGATAGGGAACTTCGGTGAATACAATACTTTCGCGGCCTTTTTTATCGACTTCAATATTAAAGCGGCCGCGGACAATTACCCTGCCCTTTCCGGTTTTAAAAGCCTGTTTAATGCCTTTGCGGCCGTATATTACGCCGCCTGTGGGGAAGTCGGGCCCCGCCATAAATTTGGCAAGTTCGTCTATCGTGATTTCGGGGTTGTCTATATAGGCTGCAACTGCGGCCGCGATTTCACGCAAATTATGGGGCGGCATATTCGTCGCCATACCGACTGCAATACCGCTTGAACCGTTTGCAAGCAAAAAGGGAAACTTTGCAGGTAAAACGGTCGGCTCGACTGTGGATTCGTCAAAGTTCGGAATAAAATCGACGGTTTCTTTTTTTATATCTTCAACCATCGTTTCGGCGATTTTCGCCATCTTTGCTTCAGTATAGCGGTAAGCTGCGGCAGGGTCTCCTCCGATTGTACCGAAGTTTCCCTGAGGATGAATTACCGGATAACGGAGCGAAAAATCCTGTCCCAAGCGGACAAGCGCATCGTATACGGAAGCGTCTCCGTGCGGGTGATAACTTCCCAGCACATCACCGACAATCTTTGCGCACTTGCGGGTCGGGCCGGAATAACGCAAACTCCTCTCTTCCATAGAATATAAAATGCGCCGGTGAACGGGCTTTAATCCGTCGCGTACATCGGGCAAAGCACGGCTTACGATAACGGACATAGAATAGTCTATGTAAGCCCTTTTCATTTCGGTTTCTATGGGAACCGGTATTAAAATACCGCCTTCCGGAGTTTTCAGTTCTTCCATTATTCCAGTATTTCCTTATCAATCCGGTACGTTAAATCGGATGTATTTTTCAAAGCGATGTTATACGTCCAAATTTGCGTACACGGCATTTTCTTCTATAAACTTTCGGCGCGGTTCGACTTCTTCGCCCATAAGGGTGCTGAATATACGGTCGGCTTCAACCGCATCGGGAAGCGTTACCCGCATCATTT
>CAUURR010000185.1:0-3927 GCA_963547555.1 uncultured Treponema sp.
TCAAATGTTCGCCGCCGGAAAAGGAAACGTTGAAAACGTATGGTTATATGCCTTTATACGGGTTTCTTTGTGGACACTCTGCTGGGCATTTTTTTCCACGGTAACGTGTTTTTTTACGGGAATGATTTTTGCCGTTATCTTGGCCGATAACCGTATTACGATTTCAAAAATCTACCGTACCGTTTTTATTTTGCCGTATGCCGTTCCGCCCATGCTTTCTTTGTTTATATGGCAAAACCTGCTGAACGGAACGTTCGGCCCGATAAATAAAACGCTGTTGGCACTCGGCCTTATTACCAATCCCATTCCTTGGCTTTCCGATCCGAACATGGCGCGTATTACGCTTTTGCTCGTGAATATTTGGATAGGTTTTCCCTACAGCATGATTCTTGTAACCAGCAGTATGACGGCCATTCCCTCTCAGGTATATGAAGCGGCAACGATAGACGGTGCAAATAAATTCGAACAATTCCGTTTAATTACGCTTCCTCTTATATTGTTTCAAACGATGCCGCTTTTAATTATGCAGTTCGCAGCCAATATCAATAACTTCGGGTCGGTTTTCTTTCTCACGGCCGGAGATCCGAAAGTTGCGGACACGGTTACTACGCAGGCCGGTGCTACCGATTTGCTTATCAGTTGGATTTACAAATTGACTTATAATACGCCGAATATGTACAATCTTGCTTCGGTTCTCTCAATTTTGGTTTTTGCGGTTATGGTTCCCTTTGCCGTATATAATTTTACTCATACAAAATCATTTAAGGACGGAGAAATATGATAAAGTCACAGCGTTCGGGCAATATTGTCGTAAAATTTATTTTGCATACCGTTCTTATTATAAATGTATTTATGGTTTTATATCCGATTGCATTTACCGTAGGAGCCGCTTTTACAAAAACAAATTCGCTTTCAACCACACGCGCCGTTCCCTGGCCGAAAGAGCCGTCGTTGTACCAATTTAAGCGTTTGCTTACTCCCTCCGATCGTATCGTTAAAGGTACGACCGATGTGCGCGGTACAAATTATGTACGCTGGTATAAAAACACTTTAAAAATAGCGATATGGAATACCCTGATTACGGTTTGTATATGCGCTACAACAGGCTATATTTTTTCGCGCTTCCGTTTTGCCGGAAAAAAACCGCTTATGGCGTCGATGGTTGTTTTGCAAATGTTTCCGTCATTTATCGGAATGATTGCAACCTACGTTATTTTGTGGCGCATAAACGGATTGAATACCCATTGGGGCTTGATACTTGTGTATGCAACCGGAAGTATTCCGTATAACGCATGGATGATGAAAGGATATTTCGATACGGTTTCGCGCAGTATCGAAGAGGCTGCCCGTGTTGACGGGGCATCTCCGTTTGTTACCTATTTGTTTATTATTTTGCCGTCCGTCAAGTCGATGATTATGTTCCTCGTATTGACCAGTTTTACCGCACCCTGGATGGATTTTATTTTTCCCCGTTTGATTTTGCGCAGCGATACGAAAAAAACGCTTGCAGTCGGTTTGTTTGAACTTATAAACGGACGGGCAAACGATAATTTTACCATGTTTGCCGCCGGTGCCGTGTTGATTGCGGTTCCGTTTGCGATTTTATTTATGGTCGGACAAAAGTTTATGCTTCAATCCCTTGCGGGCGACAGCGTAAAAGAGTAAGGACGCACTATAAAGCCGAATTTCTTGGCACAAGAGAAGTTCGGCTAAACGAAAGTTTTTTTTGAACGATATAAATAAGCGTAATAAGTACGCGCATATCGGGTAAAGCGTACTGATTAAAACGGGGTGTTCCGTATGAATTTTTCGGCAGTCGAACATTACGCGTTCGACAATTATTGTTATCCCCTTGATGATAATCGATTGGTTATCAATATAAAAACGGGCTTTGACATTGAGCGGCTTTTTTTAATATACGGCGACCCTTTTAAAGGCGGACTGAACGGAAGCGTATGGAAGTGGGCCGGCCGGCGTGTTGAAATTACCGAAAAAAAAGAGTTGGAACATCATTTATGGTGGACTATACGGGTTGAACCCGAATTAAAACGCTGTAAATATCATTTTGAACTTCATGAAGCGGGAAGTTCAAATATTTGCTATTATCTTGAAGACGGTTTTTATACCCCCGATGAATTTGCCCGGTTAAAAGGCACGATTACATATTTTATATTTCCGTGGATGAATAAAGCAGATATTATTCGTGTGCCCGAATGGGGAAAAAATACGGTATGGTATCAGATTTTTCCCGATCGCTTTTGTAACGGAGACGCTTCGATTAATCCCCCCGACGTATGTGCATGGGCTTCTCCCGATACCGCCGTGCGTAACGAACAACGATACGGCGGAGATTTACGCGGTATTATTCATAAACTGGATTATTTAAGCGATTTGGGGATAAACGGTTTGTATATAACTCCCGTCAATATCTCGCCCAGTGTGCACAAATACGATACTGCCGACTATATGAATATCGATCCCGCATTCGGTTCCGCCAAGACCATGCGCGAATTATGCGATGCCGCCCATAAAAAAGGAATCCGTGTTATACTTGACGGCGTGTTCAATCATTCCGGCTGGGATTTTAAGCCGTGGCAGGATGTGGTTCAACGGGGGATGAACTCGGAATATCGGGATTGGTTTATCATACATGAGTGGCCCTTTGATACGGCAGCCGAAAATAAAGAAGAAAATGCCGCAACTTTTTCGCAGAAAACTTTTTCGGAGAAAACTGTTTCGAAGAAAACGTTTCCTGCAGGAACGAATGCCGAAAAAAGAAAATATATGACGTTTGCCTATGTCGATTCTATGCCTAAACTGAATACAAACAATCCCGAGGTGTGTGATTATCTTTTGGATGTATGCGAAAAATGGGTACGTGACTACGATATAGACGGACTGCGGCTAGATGTTGCAAATGAGATTTCGCATGAATTTTGCCGACGGCTTCAAAAACGTATGCGTGCTTTAAAAAGCGATTTTTACATAACCGGTGAAATTTGGCACAATGCCCTTCCGTGGCTCAGAGGGGATGAATTCGATTCGGTAATGAATTATCAGCTTACTCATGCCGTATGCGGTTTTTGGCTCAATCCCGACCGCAGTGTAAAACACTTTGAGCACGATATAAATCGATGTTTTACTTTGTATGCCGAACAAACAGCTTCGGTGCTGTTTAATTTGCTCGATTCGCACGATACCGCACGCCTAATTACAAAAAATTCCGGCAACCGTTATAAAACGTGGCAGCAATACGCTTTGCTCTTTACTTTAAGCGGTTCTCCCTGTATTTATTACGGAACCGAAGTTTTGCTTGAAGGGGAAGAAGACCCCGATTGCCGCCGCTGTATGCCCTGGGATAAAATAGAAGCCGGAGATTACGATGAAGAATTACATATTATAAAAACATTGATTAGTCTTCGCCGTAAAAACCGCGCAATGTCCGGCTCTCGATACCGTTTTATTACGGATTCGCAGACTTATGCCGAAAATCGTGTCGTTCATTTACAAAAGACGGATGATGATGGCGTACAAACCGTTGATTTATTGCTAAACTGCGGTACCTTAACCGTTTTAATAAATGACTGTACTTTGCCGGAAAAAGCCGAAAACGTATTTTCTCTTTTGTGTGAAGATAATCGGCTTTTGCCCGGAGGTTTTGCTTTTTTTAAAGCGGAATAAAAGCAAGAATAAAATGATAAAACGAAAAACGAGAAAAAACGAAAAAATCTTGACAAAGCCTGAAAGCGTGGTATACTGGATACAAGGTGTTACGGAACACCTGTTTTTTATGATGATTCCCGTTATTGTGCTTTATCTGTTGCACATCGCTATATAATCCGCGGTCCGATTAAAAAATCGATATAAATAATTTACGGAGGTATGTATGAAAATTGTATTGGTCGGTGCCGGTAGCGCCCAATTCGG
>CAUURR010000186.1:0-3886 GCA_963547555.1 uncultured Treponema sp.
ACGGATTGTGCTGCACGATATAAATCCCGATACTCTCAAGACGGTAACGGAAACGGCAAAAGCTTTTATCGAAAAAAATAAGCTCGACTTTACGGTTGAGGCCGAATTGAACAGAAAAGAAGCTTTTAAAAATGCCGACTTTATTATTTCTTCGATAGAAGTAGGCGACCGTTTTAGACTTTGGGATCAGGATTGGAAAATTCCTTTGCAGTACGGTATCAATCAAGTATACGGCGAAAACGGCGGTCCGGGTGGAGTATTCCATTCTCTGCGCATTATTCCGCCCATTTTGGAAATTGTAAAAGATGCGGTTGAAATCTGTCCCGATGCGTGGATTTTTAATTATTCAAATCCGATGACCGCTATTTGTACGGCCGTAAAACGCGCTTATCCTGAAGCAAAGTTTATCGGTATGTGCCATGAAATCGGCTGGTTAAACCGCTGGCTTCCGCCCATGCTGAATATGAAAAATGAGGATATTTATTTTAAGGCGGCAGGTTTAAATCACTTCAGCTGTATGCTTGAAGTAAAAGATAAAAAAACGGGTAAGGATTTATATCCGGACGTGCTTAAAAAAGCGGATGATTTTTTTCATTACGAAACCGGCTACAGCGATGTATGGGATATGTACCGTAAAACGGGAAAATTTGAAGAATCCGAACGCTATTATAAAGAACACAGCGGTATAAAAAGCTCGTATGAATGGGCAGACCGCCGTTTGCATAAATTCATCCTCGATACGTATAAACTGCTTCCGATTACGGTAGACAGTCATTTCGGTGAATACATAGGCTGGGCATGGGATGTTGCCGACCATCGCGGTATTGCCGATTTTTACGATTTGTATAAGATTGAATTAAGAGAAAAGCTGCCGGTTATAGAGATGCAAACTCATGAGCGGGTTATTCCGATAATAGACGGTATGCTTACAAACGAAGGCTATGAAGAAGCTGCCGTAAATATTTTAAACGACGGTTTTTTGGAAGATCTTCCTTCATGGATTGCGGTTGAAGTTCCGGCCGTTATCGATAAAAACGGAGTTACCGGTATAAAAATCGGTACTCTGCCTAAAGGCTATGCGGCATTGTTGCGCAATTATTGCGGTGTATATGACTTGACTGCAGAAGCGGTTTTGCATAAAGATAAAAATTCGGTTATTCAAGCTTTGCTTGCAAACCCAATAGTGCATAAGGCTTCCGTTGTTGAAAAACTTGTTGATCATATGATAAGTGCTCAACACAAGTGGCTCGGTTATTTGGAATAATAAACGATGGCAACGATAAAGGAAATCGCGGAAAAAATCGGTGTAAGCCCTACCACGGTTTCCAATGTTTTGCACGGCAGAACCGCAAAGGTTTCGAAAAAAACGCTTAAGGCCGTTCAAGCCGCAATCAAAAGCGAAAACTATACTCCGAATATGGGGGCTTCACTTTTAGCCCACAGCGTGTCCCGTATAATCGGTGTAATCGTTTTTATGGATGCGCGCAGCGGCGAAACTATTTTTCAAGACCCCTTTGCCGCTACGATGATAGGTGCTTTGGAACGGGAAATTCAAAGAAACGGCTATTTTATGATGCTGTATGCAACGAACGACCCGGAAGCCGTTCTCAAGCTTGTTCATAATTGGAAGCTTGACGGTTTAATTGTATTTTGGGTAAGTGCCGATATTTGTTCGGTTATCAGAAAAAATACCGATATTCCTCTTGTCTTTATTGACTGCTATTTTAACGATGATGAGCTTGTATACCACAATGTCGGTCTTAACGATTATCAGGGCAGTTATGAAATGACATGGTATTTAATTAAGGCGGGGCATACGTCAATTGCTTTTTTAGCCGACCGTAAAATTCTTATCGGCAGCGATAAAGAACGTTTTAACGGTTTTAAACAGGCTTTGGATGATGCCTCTATTTCAGACGGTACCAGCGCGTTTGTGCCCTTATCGAAGGATGGTGCAAAACGCCGGCAAATATACGAAGCCTTATGTAAAACGAATGTTCCGTTTACGGCTTTATTTTTTTCGGCGGACTATTATGCCGCCGAAGCTTTAAGTTTTTTTCAACGGCGGGGCATACGGGTTCCGGAACGTTTTTCGATAGCCGGTTTTGATAATAATATGTATGCGCGGGTTGTAAATCCGCCGCTCACAACAATCCATCAGGATATAGTCAGGCGCGGTGAAATCGCCGTTGAAATGCTTATGAAGCTGATACGAAAAGAAACGGTATGCGAGCCGAATATTCGTTTGCCGGTGCGTTTGGTTTTACGCGATTCGGTTCGGATGATACATTAAAAAGAACGGGGCCGTCCAAAAAACTTCGGTTTTTAGAGAGGTCCTAAATCTTATTGAATAAAAACCTTTTTTTTGGTAGCCTTGTTTTATGACTTATACAATCCCCGCAAAAAAAGAACTGAGAATTGCCGTGTCGGGAAAAAGCGGCTGCGGCAACACGACCGTGAGTAAACTTCTTGCCGACGCCCTGGGCATTACGATGATTAATTTTACTTTCCGCAGTTTGTCGGAAGAAACGGGTTTAAGCCTTGCCGAAATTATAGAGCGCGCAAAAACGGATGACGGCTTTGACCGGGCGGTGGATACAAGGCAGGTTGAACTTGCACAAAAGCAATCCTGTGTGCTCGGTTCGCGCTTGGCCATATGGATGCTAAAAGAAGCGGACTTTAAAGTATATTTACGTGCGGGCGATGATGTGCGCTCTCGGCGTATTTGTAAGCGCGAATGCGGCGATATTGAAAACGTAAAAGCTTTTACGCGAATGCGCGATGCCGAAGATTCGGGCCGCTATAAAAAACTTTACAATATAGACAACGATGATTTTTCCTTTGCCGATTTGATTATAGATACCGAACAATATAATCCCGAGCAAATTGTCGATATGATTCTGGCCGCTTTGGAAAAAAAAGGATTGATTGTCAGTGGCTCTTGATGCGGATAAAATTACCGAGTTCCGCCGCAGTATTTTGGATTTTTACGAGCGCCAAGGGCGGGATTTTCCGTGGCGGCACACGGTCAATCCCTACGAGATTCTCGTGTCGGAAATTATGCTTCAGCAAACGCAAACCGAGCGCGTCCTTCCAAAATACCTTGCATGGCTTGAACGCTTCCCCGATGTTCAAGCTCTTGCCGCCGCTCCCTTAGCCGACGTGTTGGCCCTCTGGAGCGGTTTGGGCTATAACCGCCGCGCACGGTTTTTGCAGCAAGCCTGCCGTCTTATAAGCGAACGCATTGCAAAGGGCGGCTCCTTTCCCGACACCCCCGAAGAATTGGACGCTCTTCCGGGTATCGGGCCTTATACGGCACGGGCGGTATGCACTTTCGCTTTTAATAAGCCGGAAGTATTTATAGAAACCAACATACGCTCCGTGTATATCTTTTTCTTTTTTGCCGATGCCGCAGGTCTTGAAGTAAAAGATTCGGATTTACTTGTGCTTATTGAACAAACCTTATACCGCGAAAATCCGCGGCTCTGGTACTATGCGCTTATGGATTACGGGGCGGCACTCAAAAAAAAGGTGGAAAATCCATCGCGCAAAAGCCGCCACTATACAAAACAGTCGCGCTTTGAAGGCTCATTACGCCAAGCCCGCGGGGCGATTATCCGGCAGCTGGTAAACTCGGCTTCAGGGGCTGCCTTGTATGACATCGCGCGCAAAGAAAACATAGACCCCGAACTTTTGGAAAAAGCAGCCTCCGCTCTTGCCGCGGAAAAAATCATAACTTCGGACGGGGCTTTGTACCGGATTCGGTAAAAAGAAGATTTATCTGCGATATTCGCAGTTTTTTGCGTCAATTCGTAATTTTTTATAGACAAATCGCCCGAATCGGTATACACTTAATACGGGAAGCCTATGACATTTGAATGGGATG
>CAUURR010000187.1:0-3880 GCA_963547555.1 uncultured Treponema sp.
AAACCGTCAGCCGTGAGTTTTCTCCTCTTTTGGAAATCCGCGATCAATATCCTAAGTTTGTCGTAACGATGGATGAATTTTGGCAGGAAAATGTAGAAGGCGTTAAGCATTTTTACGTTGCCGATTTTTTGTTAAGTAAGGAATATTAATAGAGCGCTATATGGTGACAGCAAAATCTGAAGAACATTGGGATATGATTATTGAGCCGAAAAACAGGCTTTTGGATTTGAAAATCCGCGAATTGATACGCTACCGCGATTTGGTATTTATGTTTATCAAACGCGATTTTGTTACCGCATACAAGCAAACCATCTTAGGCCCGCTGTGGTATATCGTGCAGCCTTTGGTAACGACCGTTATGTACACTTTTGTGTTCGGCAATCTTGCACAAATAGGAACCGATGGCGTTCCGTACCTGCTTTTCTATTTTGCAGGCACTATGTTGTGGACATATTTTACGGCCTGTCTTAACAGCGCGGCAGCTTGTTTTTCAAATAATTCAGGTATTTTCGGTAAGGTCTATTTTCCGCGCTTGACGGTTCCGATCTCTACTACCGTCGGCCATATGATAAAACTGGGCATTCAGTTTGCAACACTGATAATTTTTTACGTGTACTATCTTATCATAAAAGCGCCCATACAGCCGTCGTGGTGGATTGCTGCTCTGCCCCTTCTTGTTATTTGGGTAGGAGCGATGGGAACCGGCTTCGGTATGATCATATCGGCGCTGACGACAAAGTACCGCGACTTAAATCAACTTTTGGGATTCGGACTTTCGCTTGCAATGTATGCGACGCCGATTGTGTATCCGTTATCTGAAACTCCTGAAAAGTTTTGGTGGGTGTTTTATGCAAACCCGATGAGCGCACCCATAGAACTGTTCCGTATATGGTTTTACGGCGCAGGCAATGTTCCTGCCCTGATGATTTTAATCAGTATCACGGAAACCGTGCTTTTTATGTTCTTCGGTCTTGTGCTGTTTAACCGCAACGAGCGGACATTTGTGGATGTTATTTAATGCAGTATTTATTATCCGTGCCTGAAAATCTCGCTTCATGCTGGCATACCATTGTTCCCGACACTGAAGATCGGCAGTACATTGCTGCAGCCGACCCTAAAGGAGCAAAAATAGGTTCGGGAGGAGCTACGGCTTGGCTTTTGCAAAAAGAGCGGGAAGCGTATAGCAGTATTGTCGGCAAAAAAACTATCGAAAACCATATTGCCGGTAAGGAAACTACCGGTAACAGTACGAATACCAAATCAAAGCGTATTATTATCCACGCAGGCGGTCAAAGCAGAAGGCTTCCTTCTTATGCGGTATGGGGTAAGCTCCTTACTCCCATTCCCGTATTCCGTTGGGCTATAGGACAGCCGATTACGCAAACGCTGTTAGACATTCAAAGCCGCTTGTATGAAAAACTTATGGCTTTGACATCGGAAAATCAAAATACACTGATCGCTTCCGGCGATATTTTAGCGCGTACCGATGAGCTGCCCAAAAGCTTGCCCGATGCAGATGTTGTATGCTTCGGTATGTGGACGGAACCGGAAGCAGCCTCTCGCCACGGCGTTTTTGTGGTAAAAAAAGACAGTCCCGAAATTTTAGACTGTATGTTGCAAAAACCTTCTCCCGCTGAGCTTGAAAAAATCGGACAAACCCGTTTTTTTATGATGGACATCGGTGTATGGATTTTAAGCGATAAAGCGGTTCACGTTCTTGAGAAAAAATGCATGAATATTGCCGCTGCCGATAGTATTGACTCAGACAGTGCAAAACGTCTTCCGCGTTTTTATGATTTGTATTCCGATTTCGGTCCCGCTCTGGGAACTCATCCGGTATTGTGCGACAAAGAAATTGCTTCGTTAACTTGTGCTGTTGTGTGTCTTGATAAGGGAGAGTTTTACCATTATGGAACAAGTGCGGAACTGATTTCGTCAACTGAAAAAATACAAAACCTTGTTACCGATCAGCGTTCAATTTGGCATAAAAAAGTAAAAATGCACCCGAGTATTTTTACGCAAAATGCGGACATCGATATTGCATGGAATAGTATGCATCGTAATATTTGGATAGAAAACAGTACGGTTCCAAAGACATGGGCGTTGAGAGAAAATACGATTATTACGGGAGCGCCTCAAAATAATTGGACAGTCGATATTCCGGCTGGTATTTGTATTGACTTTATTCCTGTCCGCATTGATAAAAAAATCGAATGGTGCATTCGGCCATACGGTATAAACGATTTATTTCGCGGAAAGTGCAGCGATGAAAAAACGATCTGGTATTCCGTGCCGTTTGCAAAATGGTGCGCGATGCACGGCATAGACGCAAAAAAAGCAGGCATCGGCACTGAAATAGACATCCAGAATGCTCCTCTGTTTCCGGTAGTAAAAAAAGAAAAAATTCCGCTTTTACTTAACTGGATGATTGCATCAAAACCGGATGAAAAATTCTGCGCTGAAGCAGCGCAGAATGCAGTGGAAGAATGGCTCAGCGCAAAACGGCTTTCTGCCGATGAAATCGGATCACAGTGCGATATTCCTTTTTTATATCATCAACGGATTGGATATTGCGTAAAAAACCTTCCTATATTGGCAAAACATTACGAAAAAAGCGTTTTTTACCAAAGCGATTTAACGGTTGCGGCTCAACTGTATGCGCAGTATGATATAAAACATCCTGTTCCGCTTCTTTCAAGCGCTGAATATATAACACGTATGCGTAGCGCTATGTTTAGAAGCCGTGTTGCGGAATTATGCGGTAAAGACGAAAAGCTTGTTAAAAAGGAAAAGGATTCTGCATTCGGCATATTGCGTCAAGCTATAGTACAGTCGGTTAAACCCGTTATGCCGCGTTACGACTTATATCCTGATCAAATCGTATGGGGGCGTAGTCCTATCCGTATAGATATAGCGGGAGGTTGGAGCGACACTCCGCCTTTTTGTAATATAAACGGCGGGACAGTCTTAAATGCCGCTGTCGATTTAAACGGTCAACAGCCTGTTCAAGTGTATGTGCGTACAATCTCCGAAAAAGTTATTCGGTTGCGTTCGATCGATAATGGGAAAAGTGAAGAAGTCCGTTCTTACAAAAAACTTGCTGCTTTCAACCAAGTAGGCTCGGTATTTTCTATCCCGAAAGCGGCCCTATGCCTCTGCGGGTTTCATCCGGACTTTTGTACGCAGAGTTTTACATCGCTTGAAGAACAGCTTTCCGCGATGGGAGGCGGTTTGGAACTAAGCCTTTTAGCAGCTATTCCTAAGGGTTCGGGACTTGGAACGAGTTCCATACTTGCCGCTGCCGTTTTGGGAACGCTTTCAAGCGCGTGCACGCTTGGCTGGAATAAATATGAGACGGCGAATCGCGTTCTCGTGCTTGAACAGCTTTTGACTACCGGCGGCGGCTGGCAAGATCAATACGGTGCGGTATTCGGCGGCTTAAAACTTTTGGAAAGTTCGGGCGGCATTCAAAACAATATCAGTGTCGGCTGGATGAATGAACGGCTTTTTACCGAACCGCAAACGGCTGCATGTTGGCTTTTATATTATACGGGCATCACCCGCATGGCAAAAAATATTTTAGCGGAAATAGTAAAGTCAATGTTTTTAAATGAACAAAAAACACTTGATATTCTACACGATATAAAACAGCATGCATACGATACCGCCCTTGCTTTTCAAAAAGGAAGTTATGAACAGGTCGGAACCGCTGTTTTACGCTCGTGGCACTTAAATAAAAAACTTGACAGCGGTACAAGCACTGCCGAAATCGAGCGCATTATATGTTTGATTGATGATTATGCACTCGGATATAAACTGCCCGGTGCAGGCGGTGGAGGTTATATGCTTATATGTGCAAAAGATGTCGATGCTGCATGCA
>CAUURR010000188.1:0-3871 GCA_963547555.1 uncultured Treponema sp.
CGGTTTCGGTTTTTTGACCGACGGCTCATCCGAAATAAAAATCGGCATAGAAACCGATTTTCCTTTTTCCGATCGCTTACAGGACGCATACCGCAGTACAGCTTCTTTTCTTCCTGCAGGATTTCGGGTTTACCGCTGGAGCGATATAAATACCGCCCAATACGAAAATTACGCTTCAACAAAAATACTGTTGATTCTTATTATGTTTTTAATCGTTCTTATCGCATCGGTAAACGTTTCGTCCGCCCTTATTATGGTTGTTATGGAGCGGAAAAAAGAAATCGCCGTATTAAAAAGTATGGGAGCTTCTTCTTCGGGCATTGCGGCAGCCTTTTTATGTGTCGGAATGTTGACCGGAGCATCGGGGCTTGTTATAGGTCTTCCCCTGGGGCTTTCGGCGGCGGTAAAATGCAACGAAATTATACGATTCGGCGAAAATACCGTTAACTTTATTTTAAAACTGTGGTATCTTATATGCGAGGGGAATAAATATGTTCCGGTGCATTTACTTGATCCCGCTTACTATCTGCAAACGGTACCGGTGCATATAACCTTTTCGGAAATTTTTGCAATCGCTGCGGGAACCCTTTTGTTGTCCGCCGCCGTTTCCGTTTTTCCTGCTTTGCGTGCGGGAAAAGAGCGCCCCCTTGATATTTTACGAAAAACATGAGGTATAACAATGCTTTGTGATTTATGCGGCAGCCGTAAAGCGGTTATTTTTGTACAGCAGGTAACGGCGTCCGGTAAAAAAGAAATCAATATATGCGAACAATGCGCCGCCGAGCAGGGTGTCGACTCTTCATCCGAAAATATCGGTATAAACCTTCAAAATCTGGTGAACGGCTTTGCTCCCGAACGCAAGGTGTGCTCGGTGTGCGGCCGCAGTATCGATGATATACGCAAAACCGGTAATGTCGGCTGCCCCGAATGTTACGCGGCTTTTCAAAACGAAATACGTTCTCTTTTGGAAAAAAACGGTGCGGAGTTTCCGTATACGGGTTCCATGCCGAAAAAACTTGCCTATTTCCGTTCGATTTTAACCGACCGCATTGCGATTCAAACCAAACTCAAAACTTCAATAGAAAACGAAGATTACGAAAAAGCCGCAAAATACCGCGATTTTTTACGGGCACTTGAAACTCCGGCCGTAACGGGGGCGGACGATTATTCGGGAGAAGTTTCGGATGAATGAAGCCGGAGAAGCATGGTACAACCTTGCAGGAGCTGAAAACGATGTGGTGCTCTCCACGAGGATACGCTTTGCACGCAATTTCGTCAATTTTCCCTTTCCGCTGCGCTTTAACTGCGATGACGGCGAGCGTATCCAAACCCTCGTGTTCGACGCCTTTTCGCGCATAGAGCACCCCGAACGCTATCAGGCTTTAAGCGTTAAAAAACTCGACGCTCTGGGAAAACGTATTTTGCAGGAACGCGGGGTTCTTACTCCTTCGGAAATTACGAATCCCGTTGCGGGCATTGTTGTGCGTACCGACGGCAAACTCGTCTGTGCGGTTAATGCCGAAGACCACGTGCGGCTTTCCTGCTTCGGCGCGGGACTCGATACCGAAGCCGTATTTACCGAATTAAAACAGGTGGATGACGCTTTGCAGGATATTGTACAGTTTGCCGCCTCGGTTGAATTCGGATATTTAACCGCTTCGCTTAAAAATGCGGGGACGGGCATGAAACTTTCTTTTTTTATGCATTTACCCTCGTTGAGTTTTTTTAACCGCGATACAAAGGAATTGACCGGTTTAATTACCGACAGCGAAAAAAAAGGCTTCAGCGTTCAGCCCTGTTTCGGTTATGCTTTAAATTATGAGGATTCTTTTTTGCCTGCCTTGGGAAGCTGCTACGAAATAAGTTCTTCGCGCTGTTTTACGGGAACCGAAGCCGAACAGATTGAAGAGTTAAAAAAAACCGTTTATACTTTTATTGATGCCGAACGAATGTCCGGACGAAAAATTACCGATAATAAGCCGACGGCTTTGCGCGACTTTGTGTATAAGGCACTTGCTGCGGTAAAATACAGCCGCTATTTAACGGACCGCGAAAGTTAGGAAATGCTGTTCCGTATAAAATGGGGTATCGATACAGGAATCCTTGAAGGAATTGAAAATTCCGCTCTTTTTTCTTTGGTATACCGCACTAAGAATGCTCATATTGAATTTATCAACCGCAATCAGCATTTTAAGTTTGAATCGGACGTGAATACATCCGAGCTTCAGCTTATGAGGCTGCGTTCTTTGATAATGCAGGAGTCGTTGGAACAAATCGGAATTTGCGCATAAAATCAGGAGTGTTATATGACAAAGGGACTTTCACCGCGGGTGTATAAATTGCTTACGGTTTTTGCTCAGGAAGAAGGAAAGCGTTCCGGAGCCGATCAGCTTTTGCCTGAGCACGTTTTGCTTGCACTTATCAAAAGCGCGTCCGGTGTCGCCTTTGCCGCATTACAATATTTAAAAGTCAATATGCTCGGTTTGCAGCTCGTCCTTGAACAAAATATTCCCCTCAGGCCGTCTTCGCAAGTGTATGACGAAATACCGCCTTCGCGCCGCTTAAAAACCCTCTTGGATATTGCCGCCGTCGAATCGCGTTCTTTGCGCCGCGACTATATCGGAACCGAACACCTTTTATTGGCGGCGGTTCGCGAAGAAGAAAGTGTGTGCCGTGATTTTTTTCACCGAAATTCTTTAACTTTAGATACGGTACGCCGTGCCGTTGAAGCCGCTTCCATGCAGGTGGCATCTTCTGCTTACGGAAATACCCCGAAAGCTCCGGCGGCAAATGTACGCCCGGCGCAGTTTCCGCACGGTAAGCAAAATCAACAGCAAAGCTCGTTGTTAAAAGAATTCAGCCGCGATTTAACCGAAGCTGCAAAAAACGGCGAAACCGATCCGGTGGTCGGCCGCGAAACCGAAATACGCCGTGTGATTCAAATATTGTCCCGCCGCGGAAAAAACAATCCCATCCTCGTAGGCGAGCCCGGTGTCGGAAAAACCGCGATTGTCGAGGGGCTGGCGGCTGCCATCGTTGAAGGCAGGGTTCCTTCCGGTCTTATAGGAAAGCGTCTTTTAACTCTCGACCTTGCCCTCGTCATTGCGGGTACCAAATACCGCGGCGAATTTGAAGAGCGCCTCAAGGGCATTATGAAAGAAATCCGCGAAGCGAAAAACGTTATTTTGTTTATCGATGAACTTCATACGATAATCGGGGCGGGAAGCGGGGAGGGAACGATGGACGCTTCGAATATGATAAAACCCGCTCTTTCCCGCGGCGAATTGCAGTGTATCGGGGCAACAACTTTAAAAGAATACCGCAGATATTTTGAACGCGATGCCGCCCTCGAACGGCGTTTTCAAATCGTGTCGGTTGAAGAACCCACCGATGACCAGGCGCGGGCAATCCTCGACGGCATAAAAGCGCGCTACGAAGATTTTCACGGTATACGCTACGGCGAAGGCGTTACCGAAGCTATTGTACGCTTTTCTCAGCGCTATATTACCGAGCGTTTTTTGCCGGATAAGGCAATCGACCTTTTGGACGAAACCGGTGCAATGAAAAAAATCCGCGACGATTCGCGTCCGGCGGAACTTGCCGAAATCGAAAAACGTATAGCCTCCTTAACCGAAGAAAAACAGCTTATGGTGCAGGAACAAAACTACGAGGGGGCGGCAAAAATCCGCGATGAAGTGCAGACGCTCCGGCTCCACCTCGATGCATTGGGACGGCAGTGGCAGGCCCCGGATGAGCGGCATACGGTACAGATAGAGGATGTGTGCTCGGTTGTCGCCGATATAACCGGCATTCCCGTTGAACAGTTAAGTTCTTCGGAAACCTCACGTTTGCAGAACATGGAAGCCGAATT
>CAUURR010000189.1:0-3856 GCA_963547555.1 uncultured Treponema sp.
AAAGCAAAATCTTAAAAAAGAAAATGAAAAATTAAAAATTGAGCGGGATGCATATAAAATCAAGGCCGAAAAACAATATGAAGACAGTCCAGGAATAGACATACATATTCCCTGCACGGAGAGTGAATTATTTCCGAATGAAATCGGCGATTTTATTAAAGGATTGATTTTTTCGGCAATTCATAAAGAAGGTGCCGATGAAAATGCGCGCCGAAAAAAAGACGTACTTGACAGTATAAAAAAAGGAATAGAAAATTGGAAATTTGAAGACAGTGCCGCCGGAATCTTTTATAGTCATTGTGAAGAGCATTGGGCGTCGTCTATCAAAAATAATCAAAGCGGACACGAAATCGTAAAAATGCTGAAGAATTTCGGATTTTCCGACTTAGTTGACGGCAAACACTATAAAATGACGTATTATAATGATAAGCGATATACGACTACCGTTCCCAAAACACCGGGAGACCACCGCTCGGGCAAAAACACCCTGTCGGATACCAAGCGGAATTGTTTTTTAATTCCCGGAAATTAATATAAGAGGGGCATATGCGTATAACGGGCGGAAAATTAAAGGGGCGAATGATTAAATGCCCCGACGGCATTATAAGGCCGGCAATGGATAAGATGCGCGAATCGTTTTTTGCGATTTTAGGCGGACTTGAGGGTAAAGCGTTTTTGGATTTATTTTCGGGAAGCGGCATTATTGCCCTTGAAGCGGCATCCCGCGGTGCCGAGCGCGTTGTCTTATGCGAAAAAGATAAGATAAAAATCGATACCCTTCTTAAAAACGTATCTTTAAGCGAAAAAGAACTCAATAAAAAGATAGAATGTCACTTTATGCCTGTTGAACTTTTTATTAAGCGTTCAAAGGGTTCTTTCGACATTATTTTTTGCGACCCTCCCTTCCCTTATAAATTCCACGTGCAGCTTATACAAAGTATAGCGGATAAAAGTACCGGCGAAGACGGCTTATTAAAAGCGGGCGGCACCGTCCTCATCCACCGCCCCGCCGAAGTTCATATGCCCGATACAATAGGCAGCCTTAGAGGTGACCTTACAGGCACACTTACCAAAACCGATAAGCGCGTATACGGTCGATCAATCATCGATTTTTATCAAAAAATGTTTTGACAAATTTGACTTAGTAGTGTATTATAGATGTGTAACAATTTAATTATTGAGGAAAAGAATGCCCCCCGATGTAAAAAAGCAATCCACGTCCGATACTTTCGGGGGCGGTTTTATAAAAAGTTCCGATTCGCCTGTCGGCTCTTTATCTTCCGCTCAAAAAGTAATTCTCAACAGAAAAGGGAATGTTCTTTTTAATCAAGGCGATATACATAACGCTCAGCGTTTATTTATAACAACCGGCTATTCGGACGGTCTTACACGGGTTGCGGACGTTCGGCAAAAGGAAGGAGATTTTTTATCGGCATTAAAGCTGTATATACTTGCACATAATAAAGCCAAGGCTGAATATATATATAAAAAAATAGCGGCCGCCGTGTCGTTTTATTTAAAAGAGGAGAATTGCTAAAGAGGAAGAGGTTATGGAAACGAATTTTTATACGCAAACGGATAAAACTTCGGATGGATGTTCCGATAATTTGGAGGAACAAAGTATAAATCAAAGCATACCCGAAGAAAACGAAGTTGCCGAATTATCGAAAAAGGGGTATGCCCTTATCAAAGAAAATAAAATAGATGAAGCAAAAAACGCTTTTAAAACCATTTTGGAAAAAGATGAAAATAATAATTATGCCCTTGTCGGTTTAGGCGATGCGGAACGTAAACAAAACCGCTTCAGCGATGCGGCCGACTATTATTCACGCTGTCTTGCATCCCATCCGGGAAACAACTATGCGCTGTTCGGTCTTGCGGATTGCTATAAGGCGATGAATCAGTATCACAAAGCGATAGATATTTGGGAACAGTATTTAGTTCATGACGATAAAAATATTACCGTATTAACCCGCGTTGCCGACGCCTACCGTAAAATACGCGACTTTAAAAAATCGAAACAGTTGTATTTGCGCGTGTTGGATATGGAAATAGAAAACGCTTACGCCCTTATCGGATTGGGGCACTTGCACTACGATTTTAAAGAATACCGGGATGCGCTTTACTATTGGGCAAAAATGCTTGAAGTAAACGAAGCGGCGGTCGATATACGCGTTTTAACTTCGATAGGAAATTGCCACCGTAAATTAAAAACCTTCGATAAGGGTGTCTGCTATTTTGAACGAGCCTTACAAATGGACGCACGGAACTTTTACGCTTTGTTCGGTCTTGCCGATTGTTACCGCGGAATGAATCAACAGTTCCGCTCGATTGAATATTGGAATAAAATACTGGAACTCGACCCCAAAAACAAGGTAATATTAACCCGAACCGGAGACGCATACCGCAATATGGGTGATTACGTTACGGCGGCCGATTATTATAATCGGGCTTTAAATATCGAGTACGATTTATATGCCGTTTTGGGGCTTGCCCTTATCAGCAAGGGGGAAGGCCGCTATGAAGAGGCGATTATCAGTTTAAGCCGCCTTCTTCAAACGGATCCGAAAAACCAACGCCTCTATATTGATCTTGCGGACTGTTACATAAAAACAAACCGAAAAGCCGAAGCGGTTGACATATTGCAGGACTTTCAAAAGCTCGGACTGCGCAGTTCGGCGGTAACGGAAATGCTTGAAAAAATAAGCGCTTAAATGCGGCAGGCACGGCTTGTACGGAGTGCGCGCTTGCGTTTCAGTTCAGATATATGAGTAATAAAACCGTTTTATCCGGCTGTATTCCCGAAGATATAGCCGCCCTTATTCCCCATGAGCCTTTGTTTAAAAGCACTCAAATATTCAAGTGGATTGCAAACGGAGCGCAAAGTTTCGATGAAATGACAAATATTTCGCTTGAATTGCGCAAAAAACTGGAAGCGGGATGCAGTATTTATTCATCTTCGGTACATACGGTGTTAAGCGACGCCGACGGGACGTTGAAACTGCAAATAGAATTGCACGACGGGTTAATGATTGAAGCCGTGCTGCTGTGCGACCGCGAAGGACGTAAAACGGCATGCCTTTCGACTCAAGCCGGCTGTGCAATGGGCTGCACCTTTTGTAAAACGGGAACCCTCGGTTTTGCACGGAATTTAACCGCCTCCGAAATTGTTGAGCAGTTTTTATATCTTGAGCGCGAGGCGGGAAAACTGCAAAATATCGTTTTTATGGGTATGGGAGAGCCGATGCTGAATTTGAGTGCGGTACGGCAGGCGGTTACTGTCCTTTCTCATAAGGCGGGGCGCAATTTGTCGGTAAGGCGGATTACCCTTTCTACCTGCGGAATTACGGAAGGCATATACGAATTGGCCGATAAGGGGCCGGCGGTACGTTTAGCGGTTTCTCTTACCACGGCGGATCCCGAATTGCGGGAAAAACTCATGCCGGTTGCAGAATCGCAGTCCTTGGACAAATTGAAAGAAGCGATACGCTATTACAGCGAAAAAACGGGACACCGCTGTACGCTGGAAGCCGCTTTGATGAAAGATGTCAATACAGGCAAAAAAAGCGCACAAAATCTTATTGCGTTTGCAAGCCGCCTGCCCGTTCTCATAAATCTTATTCCCTGGAATCCCGTAGAAGGGCTGCCTTATGAAGCACCGTCAAAAAAAGAAGTTGACTTTTTTTGCAAAGCATTGGAAAATGGGGGACTGAATGTAACCGTGCGCACAAAACGCGGTTCATCCGTTGCAGGAGCTTGCGGACAGCTGGGTAAAACAAAAATTGAGGAAAAAAGTTCCGCGTCATAAAAACGTGATTGGGTACACCGTCAAAAGACTGAAGCTTTCGGACAGTCC
>CAUURR010000190.1:0-3853 GCA_963547555.1 uncultured Treponema sp.
CAAAGAACAAACAATTTTGAAGTATATTTTACGAAAACTGGATGTTGTGTGGTGAAATATGAAAAAGAAATTATGCACATTTATCCTGTTTGGTATAATATTTTTGTGTGTTGAAAATCTCTGTATTTTTCCGAATGACCTGACAAAAGAAAACATTCATACGGTTTCAGGCGAAGATTACGATAAGCTTATTGAAAAAGTCTTTGAACGAAGTCCTTTTTATAAACGTAAACTTTTGGAATTTGCTCAGGGCGAACTTTCAAATACGATCTATAAATTCCGATGGATTCCCCGGCCTCTTATCGATTCGGCTTATGCAGGAGATTTTTACACGGCAAATATCACGTCCCAAACAAATGCGCTGAAAACGGGTATCAGGGTGTACCAATCTTTGCCGGCAGGAATATCATTTCAGGCACAGGCGGAACAATTTTTCGGCATAAATAAAAAAAATACGGATATAAAAAGCGGACAGCGGAATTACGGGTATGAATTTGATTCTTCGGCTGCATTAAGCATTCCCTTTTATGCCGCAGCCCCTACTCTGCTTCCGGCAGCCGTAAAAAGCGAACTGAAAACTCATGCACTTTTATCCGAAAAGGCGGCACTTGACTTACGTTCTACCCGTAAAAGTCTACGAAACGAAGCGGTAAATCGTATAAGTTCATATCTTTTATTAAAGGAACGGATTGTAATTGAAGAACAGCGCGAAATTTTACGTCAAAAAGAAGCCGTTTCCGATAATGCCTTATGGGAAACAGGTGCCGTTTCTTCATTTGAACTATCCGAGCGTACGACAAAGCGCTATGAACAATACCTTGCTCTTTTACAATTAAAGGAAAATTTATCCGCAGTGTGCGACGGTTTTTATGAAATAGGATTAACCGAAGAAGATATGCCCGTATCAATCGATTCATGGCTTGGCTATTTGGAAGATTTTATCCGTAAAAATCCGACTGAAAACGGATTGGATATCGATGCCGAAGAAAAAAAACTCACACTTTATTTTTACAATAAAGCCGAGGAAGGACTTTTATCTCTTCCTAAAATAAATCTATCCGTTCAAGCCGCTCCCGAGGCGGGTACGGGCCGTATTTCCGAGACTTTCGGCTCTTCAATCCGCGATTATTGGAAGCAGGCACAAAAATGGGATTTTTCGTTACATATAAGCATGAAACTTTCGCTTTTTCCTTTTGAAAAAGAATATCTTGCGCTGAAAGACTTTTCCCTTGTCCGTCGAAAGTATAACGCTGAGCTTGAAATCCTGAACATATATCGTAAAAACAGAGAAAATCGCTATAAAAGCAAAATCGAACTTTTGCAAAAACTGTCCGACAAAGCGGAAAGAGAAAAAATCGATGCCGATAACAGAGTAATTGCAGCCGAAGCGCTTAACAAACAGGGATATTTAAGTGAAACATCTTTTGCGTACCAAAGGCTCAACGCTCTTTTAGCGGAAAATAACCGTAAAGAAGTACGCCTGCGCCGTATAAGTACGGTTTTGGAAGGTTATTAAAAATCAAGGGAACTGTCCAAAAACGGAATCCTACGGACAGCCCGTAAATCAGGAGGTTTATATGAATATAAAAGTAAGAAAACCCGTTTTGATTCTTCAACATGACGAATTTGACTGCGCTCCCGCCTGTCTTGCATCTTTATGCAAATATTACGGCAAACGAATTCCTATCGCGCTTATAAGGCGGCTTGCCGGCACCGACCGCGAAGGAACATCGGGACAGGGAATTATCCGGGGTGCTGACGAGTTGGGATTCTCCTGCAAGGGGGCTTTTTCCGAAAACAAGGTTTTGGACGATACCGTGATTTATCCGCTTATCGCGCATACATTGAATGCACACCGCGAACATTATGTTATTGTGTACGGCTGCAAAAACGGAAAACTTACAATAGGAGATCCTGCAGCGGGTATAAAACGTGTTTCACAAGAAGATTTTAAAAAGATATGGACAGGTATATTTTTTATCGCAGTTCCGCTTGAACGTTTTGAAAAGAACGCGGATACCGATACAAGTCTTGGACGCTTTATCCGGATTTTACAACCGCATAAAAAAATATGCGCCGAAGTTTTTACCGCAAGTATCATTTTAAGTTTCCTCGGAATTGCAAGTGCCTTTTATTTTCGTTTTTTAATAGATGAAATCCTATACACAGGCATAAAAACGGGTTTAACGCTTTTTTCCATCGGTTATGCCCTTGTCATTCTTTTTCAAACACTGCTCTATTTTTCGCGCAGTCAGCTTATGCTGCACATGAGTAATAAAATCGATGCTTCTTTAATGACCGAATATTTCAGGCATGTATTAAGACTGCCGATGGATTTTTTTACCGCGCGTAAAACGGGAGAAATCCTCTCACGCATAAATGACACGGCCACAATAAGACATGCCGTTTCATCGGCATCTTTATCCGTATTGCTTGATTCTTTGATGCTGCTTATCGGTGGAATCTTTTTGTGTATTTTCGGGGGGAACCTGCTTATTGCCGCGGTAATTCCGGTAATACTTTCGGCGGTTTTGGCATGGCTTTTTTTTAAGCCGTATAACAACCTCCTAAAAATAAAAGCCGTTGTAGATGCCGACAAACAATCGGTTATGGTCGAAAACATCAACGGAATTGCAACAATAAAAGCACTTTCAAGCGAAAAATCGGCCTTTGAACGTACGGAAATTAAAATAGTTGACTCGATTAAACGCGGCATTGCACTGGGCACTATGGGAAATACCGAAAACACCTTGCACTTTTTTTTAGCCCAAAGCGGAACACTGGCGGTGTATTGGTTGGGAAGCCTGCGAATTTTAGCTGGAACGATGAGTTTGGGACAGTTGATTTCTTTTGTACTTTTATCAGGTTATTTTTTAGGCCCGCTCGGCCGCCTTTTAACTTTGCAGCCGGCTTTGCAGGAAGCCCTTGTATCCGCCGCACGCTTGGCGGAAATACTTGACATTCCGGAGGAGCAAAAACACAGCGGTTCTTTGAAAAAAACGGAGCTTAGCGGCGATATAAAAATCAGCGGTTTAAACTTTGCTTACGGCACCCGCGGCAACACCCTTGAAAACATAAACTTACATATCCGCCCGGGAGAAAAAGTCGCTTTTGTAGGAGAATCGGGTTCAGGCAAAAGCACTCTTACAAAGTTGTTGATGAGATTTTATAATTATACGGAAGGCGAAATTTTAATTGACGGTATACATTTAAAAGAGTACGATACGGAATCGTACCGTTCGCTTATCGGATACGTCCCGCAGGATATTTTACTTTTTTCCGGTTCCATCAAAGAAAATATCCGCTTCGGTATGCCTTATATAAGTGATGAAGCCGTATATAAAGCGGCAAAGGCGGCACGTGCGGATGAATTTATTTCAAAGCTTCCGGACGGCTACGACACTCTTGTCGGCGAACGCGGCACAACCCTTTCAGGCGGAGAAAGACAGCGTCTTGCTTTAGCCCGCATTTTACTGCGCCGCCCGCAGCTTATGATTTTAGATGAAGCGACATCAAGTCTTGACTCTCTAAGCGAAAAAGCCGTTATGTCTACAATTGACGAAATGACACAAAATATAACCGCAATTATTGTCGCCCACCGCTTGTCATCGATTGTCGATTGCGATAAAATTTTCGTTTTCGAACGGGGTCGTATTGTCGAATCGGGAAAACACAAGTCTTTACTGAAAAAAAACGGAGCTTATAGAAATCTATGGCTTGCCCGACAGCCGCCTGAAAAAAACGGCAAATCTCTAAAATCCGCCCCGCGCATTCTTTTACCGACCGTACCGGTTTCAAAAATAAAAACCGCTCTAAAAAAGGAGAAAAAGGAGGTCAGTTGAAAACGGTTCTT
>CAUURR010000191.1:0-3833 GCA_963547555.1 uncultured Treponema sp.
GTGGTAATTTTACCGGTTTTTACGTATTCCAAAAATCCGCTTAAATTTTTATCTTTTGTTTTTTTAAACGCATTTGCATTGATTATAATTTTTTTGTTCCATCCTGTAACAGCGTTTGCTTTTATTTTTATTATATCATTAGGAACAGCGATTATGCAAATAAGAAAATGCGCCTTATTGTTTAAATCGGGATTTTAGGCTACACTTATATGGTAACACGGCATTGATTGACTTCACGCTTTATTCAGCCGCTTAATTATGCTTAATCTATGGAGAGTCTTTTATGCAATACCGCACGGAACACGATTCGATGGGAGAAGTTCAGGTTCCCGCCGATGCCCTGTGGGGCGCACAAACGGAGCGCAGTAAAAACAATTTTAAAATCGGAGCCGGAATTGAAACCATGCCTGAAGAAATTATCCATGCGTTCGGCGTATTAAAAAAGGCGGCCGCACGGGCAAACCGCATCCTTCTTGCCGAAAAAATGACTGAAGAAAAACTGAGTGCAATAGAAGCGGTCTGCGATGAAATAATCGAAGGCAAACTCGCCGAAGCCTTTCCGCTGGTTGTATGGCAGACGGGAAGCGGTACCCAAACGAACATGAATGTGAATGAAGTGATTGCAAACCGCGCAAACGCCCGTGCCGGAAAAAAGCTTTTACACCCGAACGATGACGTGAATATGAGTCAGTCTTCAAACGACACCTTTCCGACGGCAATGCACATAGCCTTTGTACTAATTTTGGAAAACCGACTGATTCCCGCAGCCGAAAAATTGATTGACGTTTTTTGCGCCCTCGAAAAAGAAAACGAGGATGTAATAAAAATAGGGCGCACCCACTTGCAGGACGCAGTTCCCTTACGTTTTTCGCAGGAAATAAGCGGATGGCGTTCTTCGTTGGAAAGGAGCCGCGATTTACTTACAATGTCGCTTGAGCCCTTGCGCGAGCTTGCCCTGGGCGGAACGGCGGTCGGAACGGGATTAAACGCGCCTAAAGGTTTTGCCGAAACCGCCGCACAAAAAGCCGGCGAAATTGCAGGTACCGCCTTTTATACGGCAAAAAATAAATTTCATGCGCTTACCAGCAAAGATGAAGCGGTTTTTGCGCACGGGGCGATAAAGGCCCTTGCCTGCGATATGATGAAAATCGCAAACGATATACGGCATTTAGCCTCGGGGCCGCGCTGCGGTTTGGGAGAAATCCTTATTCCCGAAAACGAACCCGGCTCTTCGATTATGCCCGGCAAAGTCAACCCCACGCAGGCCGAAGCGGTAACCATGGTCGCCGCGCAAATTATGGGAAACGATGTAAGCGTATCGATTGCATCAAGTCAGGGAAACTTTGAATTGAATGTTTTTATGCCCGTGTGCGCCTATAATTTTTTGCAGTCGGCGCGGCTTTTGTCGGAAGCGATAGAATCCTTTACGGAGCACTGCGTGCGCGGTATTCATGCGGACAAAGAGCGCATGGCAAGTAATGTACGCAATTCACTTATGCTCGTTACCGCGCTTAATCCGCACATAGGCTACGAAAAAGCGGCTCAAACCGCGCAAAAAGCCCATCGTGAAAACATCGGCTTAAAAGAAGCCTGTGTCAAGCTGGGCTTTTTAACCGCCGAGCGCTTCGACGAACTGGTAAGGGCGGAAAACATGGTATAAGAAAATGCAGGATTAACCGATTTATCCCCACAAAAACCATAAGAGAATTGAGGCTGCCGCGGTGGTAATCAGGGTAAAGGGAACGCCGATTTTGCACCAGCCGCCGAACGACAGGGGGGTGCCCTGTTTTTTAAGGATACCCATAGCGGCGATGTTTGCCGACGCACCGAAGGGAGTGAGGTTTCCGCCCATGCATGAACCGACCAAAAGCGCGAACATATATAATTCGCTTTTTAACCCCATGTTTTGTGCGAGGGTTGCGGCGACGGGCAGCATAACGATAATATAAGGCACGTTATCGACAAAACCGGAAATAATAACAGACACGAGGATTATTACAAAAAAGCCCAACAATTTATTGTCGCCTATTATACCGCGCAAAAAGAGGGCAAAATCTTCCAAAAGACCGGTTTCCGAAACGGTGCCGATAACGATAAAAATTCCGATTAAAAAGCCGATGGTTTCCCAGTCGAGATTTTTAACCATAACCGCGGTCTTTTGAAAACATTCTTTACGCACGGCATAAAACCATATCAAGCCGGCAATGCCGAGAATCATCACAAAGGCGCCCGAATATTCAATATGTAAAAAAGAGCAAATTGCCAGTACAATAATCATCAAAAGCAATAAAACGGTCGGGAAAAAGGATATAATACGTTCGCACTCGACAGTGATTTTTTGCTTTCCGATATTTACCGCCTTTGTAAAATACAGATAAAAATACAGGGCACCTGCAATCATTCCCGTTTGCACGACAAAAAAAATCGACAAACGCCCCTGATACATAAAAAAATCGTTAAAACCGTAATGAGCATAGGAGGCGAATATCATCGAAGGCGGATCTCCGACCAGAGTTGCCGTTCCCTGCAAGTTCGCCATTACCGCAAGCCCCGCCATAAAGTATATCGGGGTAATGCGCAGTTTTTTACATACAGAAAGAGCAATCGGAGCCATAACCAATACGGTTGCAACGTTTTCGACAAAGGCTGAAATAATACCGGTCATAATCAATATGGCGGTAATAGCGCTTCCCGTATCGGGCATGGATTCGATAATCATATCGGCCAGGCGGTTGGGGACACGCGAGTACAAAAAAAGCTCGGCTATTATAAGTGAACCGATATAAATGCCTAAAATATTCCAATTGATAAGCGTAATAAGGGCATGAGAAGGAGAAACCGCCCCGATAAGAATAACCGCCGCACCGGCTGCAAGAGCAACCCAGTGTTTTTTATCCGAGAAAATAATAACGGTAATATACATAAGGCCTGCAAGAGCCAAGACAATCCACTTCATTTCCATAGAAAAAAACTCCTGTAAGCGGCGATATTCAGCTAAAAATCGAAAAACCGAAGAGAACTCTTAAAATACTTTTACGACTTCTCCGTCGGGATAGCGTTTTTCGATAAAGTCCGCAATTTTTTCACTGCACAACGCTTTAACCAAGGCGGTAATGCGCGCATCTTTTTCGTTACCCGCTTTTACGCTGATAATATTCACATAGGGTGAATCGGCTCCTTCTATAAGCAAACCGTCTTTAGAGGCGCGTAAACCGGCGGGAATGGCATAGTTTCCGTTGATAACCGCAGCATCAACATCCTGCAGTACGCGCGGAAGGGAAGCCGCTTCGATTTCGCGGAATTTCAGTTTTTTGGCGTTTTCGGTTATATCCTGAGGCGTTGCCGTAATACCGGCACTTGCACTCAATTTAATTAAACCGGCGGACTGAAGAAGAAGCAAAGCCCTTCCTTCATTTGTAGGATCGTTCGGAATTGCGATAACGGCTCCCGCAGGCAAATCGGATAAGGCGCTTATTTTTTTTGAATACAGGGCTATCGGTTCGATATGAATTCCGCCCGCATTTGCCAAGTGATAGCCTTTTTCTTTATTGAAGGAATCCATATACGGCAAGTGCTGGAAAAAGTTCGCATCTATTTGGCCGCTTTCCAAAGCGTCGTTCGGCGTAACGTAATCGGTAAATTCGATTACTTCAAGCTTAATACCCTGCGAAGCCAAATCTTCGACTACCAGCTTAAGCATTTCCGCATGAGGTTCGGGAGTTGCCCCGACTTTTAAAACCGAAGCTTTTGTATCTTTTTGTTTTGCACATGAGATAAAAAGCGCAAATACGGCTAATGCCGCACATAAAGCTCCTGTGTGTTTTTTCATACCT
>CAUURR010000192.1:0-3830 GCA_963547555.1 uncultured Treponema sp.
TGTGCGTATCGAGCTTTGCCGCTTTAAGCGTGCTTGAGTTTACATGGATTTGGAATGACCTTTTGTGGGCTTTGATTTTATTGCAAAGCGATAAACTTAAACCGGTAACACTCGGTTTGGCAAATATGCAGGGACAATATGTTACCAATTATAATATGATTGCTGCCGGCTCCATTATCGCAGCCGCGGTTCCGCTCGCAGTGTTTTTGCTTTTTCAGCGGTACTTTATAGACGGCATGACAGTGGGCGCCGTTAAAGGATAATTGACAACACTTTCAAAAGGATAAAACTATGAACGAATTTAAAAAACTGCACGAAGATCCGCAAGTGCTGCATATCGGAACTTGTCCGCCGCGAAGCTATTATATTCCGGCGGAAACGGAAAAAGCGGCAAAAGATGCGCTCCCGACGGGAAAATCCGGTAGGACACTTTCTCTTAACGGCACGTGGCGGTTTATGTATTACGAATCTTTCGATAAAGCCGTCGACTTCGGTGCCGCCGACATACATGCCGTGACCGACGAGCGGATGGATACGATTCCCGTTCCCTCCTGCATACAAAATCACGGATACGACCGGCACATGTACACCAATATACGCTATCCTTTTCCGTATGACCCGCCGCACATTCCCGACGAAAATCCGTGCGCATTATACCGCCGCAATTTTGAGATTCCCGATACGATGAGGCTTGAGCGCAGTTTTTTAAACTTCGAAGGTGTCGATTCATGCTTTTACGTATGGATTAACAAACAATTCGCCGGCTACAGTACGGTATCTCATTCCTCTTCGGAATTTGAAATTACCGATTTTCTGAGCGGCGGCACAAATACGATTGAAGTCCTCGTATTCAAATGGTCGGCCGGTTCGTATTTGGAAGATCAGGACAAACTGCGCATGAGCGGCATTTTCCGCGACGTATATATTTTATGCAGGCCGCGCGAATACACGGAAGACATTTTTGTTAAAACCGATTTGAATGCCGATTCTACCGAATGTGTTTTGTCCGCCGATATAAAGCTTTCGGGAAATCCCGAAGTGCAGTTGAGTTTATATGCGCCGGACGGTACCCTGTGTGCGCAAAAAATGCTGAGCGGCGGCGCAAAACCCGAATTCGTTTTAAAAAATCCGCTTTTATGGAACGCCGAAACTCCGCACCAATACCGGCTGATTGTACACACGCGTTCGGCTTGCGGCGGTGCAGAATACACCGCTTTTGACATAGGCATACGCAAAATAGAAGTACAAAACGCCTGTGTGCTTTTAAACGGCAAAAAGGTGAAATTTTTCGGCACAAACCGCCACGACAGCGATCCGGTAACGGGTTATACGATAAGCAGAGAACAGGCAATAAAAGATTTAACTTTGATGAAGCGGCACAACATCAATGCAATCCGTACCAGCCATTATCCGAGTACGCCGTGGTTTTTGCAATTATGTTCTTCATACGGATTTTACGTTATAGCGGAGTCCGACATTGAAGCGCACGGCACCGTTTCGCAGCGAGGCGGATACGAAGTTGAATTGTTTTCGGAACTTGCCGAAAATCCGCTTTTCAAAGACGCTATTTTAGACCGTGTTCAACGCTGCGTTATCCGTGACCAAAACCGCGCTGCGGTTTTAATGTGGTCGTTAGGCAATGAAAGCGGTTACGGAACGAATTTTGAAAATGCCGGGCGCTGGGTAAAATCCTACGATAGCTCGCGCTTACTGCATTATGAAGGCGCTTTTTGTGCCGATAAAAACCGTACAAACGATTTTTCAATGCTTGACGTATTCAGCAGAATGTATGCCCCGACCGAATGGGTGGACGATTATTTTGCGGAAAACAAACACAAAAAACCGCTCGTACAGTGCGAATTTATCCATGCGATGGGTAACGGGCCGGGCGATATAGAAGAGAACGTACTTCAGATTTTAAAATACGACGGTTTTTGCGGCGGTTTTACATGGGAATGGTGCGATCATGCCGTGTACGGCGGAACAACCGCAGACGGAAAACCCGTATACCGCTACGGCGGAGATTTCGGCGAATTTCCCCACGACGGCAACTTTTGTATGGACGGACTGGTGTATCCCGACCGCAGAGTACACACGGGACTGCTCGAATATAAAAACTGTCTGCGCCCGATACGCTCGTATCAAAAAGACGAAAATACCTTTACGTTTGTGTCAAACCTCGTTTTTACCGATGCCAACGACATTATCGATATTGAATACCGTATTGAGCGGGACGGCAAAATCGTACAAAGCGGCATATTAAAAGACCTTACGTTTACGTGCGGCGAAAACGGCAAACCCTGTGCCGAAGTCCGCCTTGACTTTCCCGAACGGGACGGAAACATAAACGTTCTTTTATTCACTTACCGCGCAAAATACGACACTGCCTTTTATCCTGCAGGCTACAGTCTCGGATTTGATGAGCATATCTTAGCGGAAAAACCGGCTGCGCTCCCCGTTTTACAAAAAGGTGAACTTTCATGCCGTAAAAACAGCCGCTATATAACCGTCGGTGCACAGGACTTTTGCTATGAATTCGATACGCACACGGGACTTTTTTCGCGCATGTCATACAAAAACACCGCACTGATCGAAAAAAGCTGCGAATGGAATATATGGCGCGCTCCTACCGACAACGACCGCACTATCCGCCAAAAATGGGAAGAAACGGGCTACGACCGCCCCCGCACAAAAGTATACGCAGTACGCACGGAAACGCTGAGCGGCGGCGCTATCCGTATAGAAGCCAATTTATCCGTATCGGCGGTATTCATCCGCCCCATACTGCGGATTATGGAACAATGGACAATCGATGCGGACGGAATGCTACATTTTAACATAAAAGCGGAACGCGATACCGCATTGCCTTTCCTCCCCCGCTTCGGACTGCGTTTTTTTATGCCGCGTGATTTTGAACAGTGCACCTATTTCGGGTACGGCCCCTACGAAAGTTACTGTGACAAGCACCGCGCTTCCTCGCTCGGATTATACACAACGACCGTATCAGAACAGCATGAACCGTACATAAAGCCGCAGGAAAACTCATCGCATTGGGGCTGCCGTTCCGTACAGCTGCACAGCGGACACACAGCTTTGTCAGTTAAAAGCATTCAGCCCTTTTCGTTCAATGTGTCGCACTTTACCCAAGAAGAATTGACTGCGAAACGGCACGAGCACGAATTGGAACAAAGCCCATACACCGTTTTTTGCCTGGACGCCTGTATGAGCGGTTTGGGCTCGGCAAGCTGCGGCCCCGAATTGAAAGAAATATATCAGGTTAATGAAAAACTCATCGAATTTGAAGGAGTTTTGATACCCGATATAAACCGTAACTAAGTATGCAGGCAGACTGCTTATATCAAATAACCTAAAACGCTCATTCTTCTCTATACAAAACGGCCGTATTCTTTTACAATATTTGTTATGAATACAATTACTTTAACCTTTTCAAACGGAAAAAACCTGCAAACCGCAGCGGGCTGTAAGGCGGCCGACGTCATCGATATGTTCGGAAAAGCCGACCAGCCGGTCATTGCCGTTCGTTTTAACAATGAAATATGTTCATTAGCCCAGCCGCTCAATAACAGCGGATATTTGGAAGCCGTGCGTATCGGCTCTTCGGAAGGTTCCGCCATATACCGGCGCTCATTATGCTTTTTACTCGCCGCGGCCGCTGCGGAGATTTTCCCCGGCAAACGCCTGGTTGTAGGACACAGCCTCGGGTACGGCTATTATTACACAATGGATACCCCCGCTCCCCTTAGCGAAGCCGATGTAACTCTTTTAAAAAACAAGATGAACGAGCTTATCAAGGGCAATCATACCATACG